>QCDG01000009.1 GCA_003280995.1 Prochlorococcus sp. AG-355-A09
GCAGTTTTGCATAATTCAAAAATTATTGATTCAGTTGTTGTTAAGATCGCCCCACTCTGAGTCATTCTCTGTAATGCTGTTTCATGATCTACCCTATTTCGACTCCCCATGGAATCTGATATGAGAATAACTTCAAATCCTTTTTGTAAAGAATCTAAGACTGTTTGTTGAATACAAATATGCGTTTCGATCCCACAAACTATCAAATTAGTAATTTTCTTATCTTTAAGTTCTTTCAAAAAATCTTCTAATTTAGCTAGGCTAAATTCCATTTTTTCAAATTTTCTAAATTCTGCTATGGGTGATAACTCAGGTATCGTTACTCCCAATTTGAGAGGGTTTTGTTCAGATATAAATATGTTTTCTTCTAAAATTTGGTAAGCATTTATTAGCTTTTTAATGTTTTTGATTATTGAATCCTTATTAAAAATTGGTCTTATTATTTTTTCCTGAATATCAATAATTATCAAGGCGTTTACTTTCGATGATAATTTATCGGCAGAGATTTCTTGATCATTCATCATTTACATGTAAAGGTACATTTAACATAATATTTTGAAGAACTTTAGTAAACATTTGAAATAAATAAGTTGTTTTACTCTCATCTAGAGTTATTATTGAGAATAGCCAAGGGTTAATTTTGTCATTATCCTCTCAATACAAAGTAATCACATCTCCTCTTAGTGATGGATTACATAAAGATGGGAAGAGATTAACTCCTCAGAGGTTAAAGGTTCTTAATTTATTTGAAAATATTGGCTCTGGAAAGCATCTTAGTGCTGAAGAGGTTCATGAAAAGTTAGTTAAAACGAGCTCAAAAGTTTCACTAGCAACAATTTATAGAACTTTAAGACTTTTAGTACAAATGGGTTTGCTTCATGAATTAGAACTCAGTGAGGGTGGACACAGATATGAATTGCTTAGTAACGACACACCGGATCATCATCATTTGATTTGCATTAGATGTGGAAGAACAGAAGAATTCGAAAATGATGAGGTTTTAGAAGCAGGCAAAGTTGCAGCAAAAGTTAATGGTTTTAAACTAATTGAATCCTCTTTAAATGTAAGAGCAATTTGTCCTAATTGCATGTAGCAAGTTTTAACTTAAAGTGCCTCCACAACTTGACCCTGCACCTGCAGTGCAAGCAAAACAATGTTCTTTTACAGCTACCCTGTAGTCAAAAGCAAATGATTCATCCAACAGATCATAAAGCGTCTTTGGTCCTTTATTCTCTCGGAAATTTATCTGTTGGTTAAAGTCACAATCATAAATTTCTCCTAGCCAATTTACGCTAATTGTCTTTTTACACATTAGATTTTCTAAATTTTTTTCATTAAAATTTTCTTTTAGTAATTTGTAATAAGTATTTAGTTTCCCTTCTCTTCTAAGATATTCTTCATATCTATTAATTGGCATATTAGTTATTGTGTATAAATTATTAAAAACGATATTGTATTTTTCGAATAGGATTTTTTTATAATCCTTCTCCAATATTTCCTGAGAAGGAGGAAGAATTGGGTTTACAGGATTGTAAACAAGGTTTAATTGTAATCCATTTTCTTTCTTCCCATAGCCTAAATCATTAAGAATTTTTATGGCATTAATACTTTTTTCAAAAACGCCAAAACCCCTTTGAAAATCAACATTATTTTTTTCATAACACGGTAGCGAAGCAGTAACTATCACTTTATTTTTTGCAAGAAATTGAGGAAGATCTTCATAACCTTCTTCAAAAAAAATTGTCAAATTGCATCTATCAATAATATCAACTTGTTTTGTGTTCAAGCTGGTTATTAGGTTTTTAAATTTTGGGTGAAGTTCTGGCGCACCACCTGTAATATCTAAAGTCTTGATTTTGTATTTTTCAATTATCTTTGGAATAAGAGATATCATTTCATTGGACATCTTTTCAGTCCTTAGGGGACTTGAATTGACATGACAATGCTTACAAGCCTGATTGCATTTATAACCTATGTTAATTTGCAATGTTTCTATAGGTTTTTTATATATTGAGGGGAATTTTTCTTTCATGAATCTATTATTTATAAATTGTCATTCGAAAATAAAAAAGTCAACTATTTTTTTTAAAGTTTGATCTCTCATTAGCAAGTTCAATAAACCAACTTATGTATTCTTTGGGACCATTTTTAAAAACGATGTCAAATTTTAAATTGTCATGAACATCACTGATCCCTATTAAACCTGATTTTTTTGTAGAGGGTCTTTCAACTTCACCAGAACTACTATCTACAAAAATTATTTTATTCTTAATCCCAAATTCATTACCTAATATTTGTATTAATTCTAGAAAAGACCTGTCACTTCCTCCTCTTGAATAACTTTTTTCATCATTATTTTTTTTTGATGTGACTGTGTCACCAACTCCTACAATCAAAGGCATATCTTCTTCTTGAATAGTTCTTTTGCACAAATCAATTTTTTCCTTAACAGAATTTGGGGAGTTTCTAAAATTAAAATTTCTTCCAAAAGGTGCTTTACCAGTTTTATCCGCAATAAATTTATTTAAAAGAAATAAAACTCCAGAATCTTTAACTGCTCCTTTAATAAGTAATTGTATGTCTGTTGATCCGATATCATCTTGAGAAGAAAGTTTAATTGTTTCTCTACCATTTTTATTACCTAAATTTGGTGAAATATGAAGGAAAAATGAGTTTTTGAGGCCTTCGGATTCAGCTTTTAAAATGATTTCATTCATCATTTTTTCAAAACTAATTTGAATAAGCTTTCTTTTATCAGAATCTTCATGAACTAAATCAAATAGACTATTGAAATTAATCGTTGGCGAGAAGCGTGTTTCACATATTGATTTTACTGCGTGAAAATTGATATCCTCTTGGCTAAGTTCAGGAAAAATATTCTCAACTATATAATTAAATTTTGGTCTTATTAAACTGGGTACTTTAGATAAAAAACTTAGTTCTTTTTTTGAGACTCCTTCAAAACTTATTTCACCATTACTGTCTTGATACTCTACTCCACAGGCAGCTAAACCTCTTAAATATAGTTCTTTGTTTTTAGGCTCAGTAGTGCTCCTTAAACTCCTCTCTATTATTCTGTTAACTCCTCTTGGGCCTTCATGTTCTCCGCAAGTTAATACAAAGAATTCCTCGGCAAGTTCTTTTACTGCATAAATATATTTTGATTCTAATTCTCTAGTCATTGGATCTTTAACTAAAGGGATACAAACTCCGTCAATGTCTTGAATAAATAAGATATTTTTAGAAGAAATTAATTCTTTTTGTTCATTTAAATTACTTGCCATATATTCCATATTTATAATTATTTTTCTTTTAATTTCCACTTTCTCAGAAATTATAAATTAAAAAACTCAATATTTTCAATAAATAATTTGCTATGGTCAAAAATTGCTTTAATGTAGAAAAATGTTGGTATGGGTAAGAAATTAAAAAAATTATCAAGAGTTTCCAAAAATGAAGAATAATTTCGTAGAAAACATCAAAGATGAAAAATATTTTTATTCATTGATTGAAGATATAGAGAATAGCAAAGTTGGATTTTACAGTGTTGGTTTATATCCTGCATCACTAGCATACAACTGTGCTATGCATGGAAAATCAAATAATATTCTTTTGGCTCCTAGGGAAGATAGAGATTTGTTAGGTGCTTTCTCGAATGATGTTATTTCTCATATGGATAATGAGATTATTGAAAAGATTAAGAGAATGGGAAATTATTCTTCAGAGGGAAAAATAAAGTCTTTTGATCTTAAAGATCTTCTCTTGAAATGTGAGATAGTTATTCTTGCTTCAAATAGTAATCACATACAAGATGACGTTAAAAATGCTTTAGAACTCAGAAAAAATTTAAAAAGAGAAAATGTGGTTCTTGGCTGTCTAGTCGGGTCTTTTTGTATTGATAAAAAAAATAAAAACCCTTTTATTCTTTGTAATAAATATCCAAATTTAGCTTTTTTTACAGGATTTCATCGTCACGGTGCTTTACGAAATCCTAATGATAGTTTTACTGCAAATTTCTGCCATCCTGATGCGCTAACAGCATTAATAGGAGCACGCATTTTGAATCAATTATCCCCGAAAATTCAAGTTTCTCCTGGAGTTCACAATATTGAATGTCAATATATAAAATCAATAAAAAATATTTCATCAATATTTGCAGGTTTTGTAAATAACTTTCATTCCGATAAGCCAGGAATGCTGCCTACCATTAATACAATTTTGTTAACTCAATGTTTAGATCAGGCCGCATCATTATCAATAAAAGTTAGAAAAGAAAATAAATTAGAGAATAAATATCTTTCATTAAAGGAACTTGGTTATGGTGAAGAAATAATTAGTGCAAGGGAAATAATTAATGATAATTTGTGTGAAAAAGGAGATTATACTTTTTCTCAATTAAATGCTGTTAAGGCTGATGTCTTAGGGAGTATGACTCTACCAACTGAAGGAAAACCAACACGTAATTTTCAAGCAGGACAAGTTTTATCAGATATGCTTTTGCAACTCAAGAGATGTCCAAAAGATGTTTCAGAATTTGTAAATTGGTGTAATAAATACTCTCTCAGTCAAGGAGGTTTAGAAGGTCTAAAATCTTTAAATTTTTGGCCAGAAATTTATAAAGAATTCAAAATCAAAAATAATAATTGTTCAATGATTAATCTGATTTATTTATGCTTTAATGCTAATTCAGAAGAAAAAAAAGAAATTTATAAGGTTTTAATTAGTTCAGAAGAAATCACTAATTTTTGCCAAGAATCTGTGAAATCTGAATTATCTTTCGAACTAAATGAAAAATTAAAAGGAGATTATCTTTTTAATGATATTGAAAACTTTTACAAGAAATTATTTATTGACGAAGACCAAAACGCTTTTAAAAAAAATAAATATAGTAATCAAATTTCTAAAAAAAATCCTTGCTATATAAATGTATTGAAAATTATTAATAAATATTTTAATAATTGATTATTTTTCTAATTTGCTAGAAAGCGAAGTTCTTAATTTATTTACGAATCTTGATTGCAGGGTTAGAATTATTATGGTTTAAAAGGTTTTTTTTGAAAAAGGAATTAACACATCGTTCACATGAACTTAAAGCTCTTGGTTGGAATCAAGAAGACTTAACAAGATACGAAGATTTATGGGAATATAGTCAAAGATGGGGATTAATAAATTTAGAAAGAGAAGACAGACAGTTTTTAAAGAATGCAGAAATGTTACTTCCAAAGATTCAAAATAAAAAGATATCCGTTAAAAAAACTATTGAAGAAAAATCTTATTATCTATGGTTAAATTTTTACCTCGATGAAATTAATATTTTTAGTAATTCTAATCTTCCAAAAAATAAATATGGTGTTTGGACACTCTTAATTGAAGAGGAAATAAAACTTCTTAAGGAATTACAACCAGTTATGGGTCTTCCAGATACTATAAAAGCTAAGAATCTATTCGAAAATAGAAAAGAGCTTATAAATAAAGCTTTTAGCGAATTTGATGCTAAGAACAATGATAAGGGTTTCAACTTTGATGAAGTTTTAAACAACTCTGAAAAAGATGTTGGTAAGAATTGGAAATCAATTATTGAAAAAAATCCTGAGGCTAATAAAACTTTTCCAATAATTGAATCTGCAAATATTGATAAACTCAGATCTGCGATAAAAGAGGATTTGGGTACATATATGAAAGATAATTACCCCTCATTAAAAAAGGATTTATAAATATTTATCTTTTTTTTGTTTTTTTTTGGAACTTTTGTAAGTTAAATAGATAATAGGATTATTTAAAAAATTTTGAGCAACCAAAAGTTCGAGACACTTCAGTTACATGCAGGCCAAGTTCCTGATCCAACTACAAATTCTAGAGCAGTACCCATTTATCAAACTAGTTCCTATGTCTTTGATAATGCAGAGCATGGAGCTAATCTTTTTGGATTAAAAGAGTTTGGAAATATTTATACTCGACTTATGAATCCCACCACAGATGTCTTCGAAAAAAGAATGGCAGCTTTGGAGGGAGGAATGGCAGCACTTGCAACATCCTCAGGACAAGCTGCTCAATTTTTGGCAATCGTGAACTGCATGACAGCAGGGGACAATTTTGTCTCTACATCTTTTCTTTATGGTGGGACCTATAATCAATTTAAAGTACAATTTCCAAGATTAGGAATTGAAGTTAAATTCGCAGATGGTGATAGTATCGATAGTTTTAGAAATAAGATTGATGACAAAACCAAAGCAATATATGTCGAATCAATGGGAAATCCTCGGTTCAACATTCCAGATTTTGATGGACTTTCTGCTTTGGCGAGGGAAAATGGAATTCCTTTAATAGTTGATAATACCCTTGGTGCTGGTGGAGCTTTAATAAGACCAATTGATTTTGGAGCTGATGTTGTTGTAGAAAGTGCAACGAAATGGATCGGTGGACATGGAACAAGTATCGGAGGGGTTATTGTTGATGCTGGAACCTTTGATTGGGGAAATGGTAAATTCCCACTAATGAGTGAGCCAAGCGCTGCTTATCATGGGCTCGTTCATTGGGACGCCTTTGGTTTCGGTAGTGATATCTGCAAATCTTTGGGAGTACCTGATAATAGAAATATAGCTTTTGCATTAAGAGCAAGACTTGAATGCCTGAGAGACTGGGGATCAGCCCAAAGTCCTTTTAATTCTTTTTTGTTATTGCAGGGTCTTGAAACTCTAAGTTTAAGAATAGAGAGACAAACTTCTAATGCGCTTGAATTAGCAAAATGGCTAGATTCTAATTCTAATGTAAGTAGTGTTAATTACCCAGGCCTAGAATCTGATCCATATTACTCAAGTGCCAAAAAATATACTACTGGAAGGGGAATGGGTTGCATGCTTATGTTCTCTCTTAATGGGGGTTATGAAAATGCAGTAAAATTTATTGATTCCTTAAAATTAGCGAGCCACCTTGCTAATGTGGGGGATTCAAAAACATTAGTAATTCATCCGGCTTCAACAACTCATCAGCAATTATCTGAAGAAGAACAATTATCTGCAGGCGTAACTCCTACTATGGTGAGAGTTTCAGTAGGAATCGAACATATTGATGATATAAAAGCAGATTTCGAACAAGCACTTTCACAAATCACATAGGAAAGGAGATTTATTGGCTTTAATAATTCCTAGTAACTATCACAAGATTAGTGATGTTGAGAAAAATCATATATCTTGGATCGAACCAGAATTGGCAAAAAGACAGGATATACGTCCTCTCAGGATTGGTATTTTAAATATCATGCCTCTTGGCAAGCAGTATGAATTTAACTTACTACATCCACTTGGTTTATCTCCTCTTCAAATTGAGCCAGTTTGGATAAAGCTTAAAACTCACTCTTATAAAACATGGGATCTAAATCATCTGAATAATCTATATATAACTTGGGAAGAAGCAAATAATCCAGAACCGTTAGATGGAATCATTATTACTGGAGCACCTATTGAGCACTTAGCCTTTGAGGATGTTAAGTATTGGGATGAATTTGTGAAAATTGTAAATGAAGCTAGAACTTCTTGTGCGAGTACTCTTGGATTATGTTGGGCTGGCTTTGCGCTGGCTTATTTGGCAGGGGTTGATAAGCAAGTTTTTGATAGGAAATTATTTGGGGTATTCCCTTTAAAAAGTCTTGTTCCTGGCCATCCTTTGATGGGCACACAAGATGATGAATTTATTTGTCCTCAAAGTAGATTTGCAGGATTACCAGATTTGGAGATGGAGAACGCCCAAAAAGAAGGGAAATTGAATTTGCTGGCTTATGGAGAAAACGTAGGATATACAATATTTGAATCTAATGATCAAAAACAACTTATGCATTTAGGTCATCCTGAATATACGGTGCATAGAATTATTAGTGAAATTGAAAGAGATAAAGAGAAGGGAGATGTTCCTCCTCCTAAAAATTTTGATCCAAATAGTTCAAAAACCGCTTGGAGATCTCATAGGAATTTGCTTTTTCAGCAATGGCTTTGGTTTTGTTATCAACAAGTTAGTCTTAATTAACTTTTTTAATGAGCGCTTTCAATACCACCTAGTCTTTCAAATAAGTTAAGACTTTCTTTATTTAATCCTACAATTTCAACTTTAGAACCACCATTCTGGAATTTTCTAATAATTTGCTCAAGAGCAACAACGCCACTTTGATCCCAAATATGAGCTAAAGACATATCAATTACAATATTTTCAGGATGTTCATGAATTTCAAATCCTTGTAAAAAATAAATTTTACTTACAAAAAATAATTGTCCTTTTACTCTATAGGTAGTTAAATTATTTTCTTTTGCTCTTGAGACAGTTATAACTTTTGCAACTTTTCTGCTGAAAAGAATTGCAGCTAATGCAACTCCTGCAATAACTCCAAGTGCAAGATTATGAGGTTTTGTAAGCATAGTAACTGAGAAAGTCATAAGCATGACTGCAGTATCGCTTTTAGGTATCTTTCTAATATTTTTTAATCCATTTATATCTGCTGTACTTATTGCGATCGTTATCATGATTGCTACTAAAGCAGCCATTGGGATTGCCCCAATCCAAGACTTCAAGAGGATAATCATAATTAGTAGAGATATACCTGAGGAGAGGGTTGATAATCTAGATTTACCACCATTTTCAGTATTCATAACAGATTGCCCAACTAAGGCACATCCTGCCATTCCACCAAATAAGGATGCCACAATATTTGCGATTCCCTGTCCTCTTGCTTCTTTATTTTTATTAGAGCTCGTATCAGTTACATCGTCTAAAATGTCTTGAGTTAAAAAGGTTTCCATTAAACCTACGAGAGATATTGCAAGTGAAGTCGGTAAAATTATCCCTAATGTTTCAAGACTAAAAGGCACTTTCCCATTTTCTATTGATCCGAAGGGAAGAGAAATACTTGGTAATCCATCAGGTAATTTACCCAAATCGCTAACTGTTGGGACATCTAGATTAAAAAATATGCTTATAAGAGTAATTACTACTATTGCGATAAGTTGAGATGGGACTACTTTTGTGATTTTTGGAAGCCCATAGATAATTACTAATCCTAGGATTACAAGAATCCAAACTACTGGAATCTGAGAGTTAATTGGATATTGACTGATAGTTTGTTCAACTAATCCTTTTGATTCTTTAATCCCTATTCCTAACTGAGGTAGTTGTGCTTGAAATATTAAAAGTGCCAATGCATTTACAAATCCACTTAATACTCCTGTTGGAACGAATCGCATTTGGTAGGCAAGCCTTAAATATCCCCAAAGAATTTGGAAAATTCCAGTTAATATTCCAGCTGCAATGAGATATGGGACTCCTAATCCAGGAGCTTGTGATTCTCCATAAGCAACAAGTCCAGTCATTAAAAGAGCTGTTGAACCTGTGGCTGAAGTGATCATCCCCCTTCTTCCTCCAACAATGGCAATCGTTATAGATAGGCAAAATGCACCAAAAAGGCCAACTTTAGGATCTACACCAGCTATACCTGAAAAAGCAATTGCTTCTGGGATCATTGCAAAAGCAACAACTAAGCCAGAGAGAATATTTGACTTTGGATCATCTAACCAATTTTTAGATAAATATCTTGAGAAATTTGACATTTTAAGTTTCTTTATAATTAAGAAGTTACCTCATAGAGGAGGCAAAATACCTTGTGGGTCAAAAATATTCTTTAAAGTTTTTAATTCATTCATTCTATTTCCAAAGGCTAATGTAATTTCTTCTTCATGAGAATTCAAATGATTATGCAATTGTGCTAAGTGAATATTTGGATAAAACCTTTTTAGCTTGCTCCATGATTTATAAATCCATTCCAGAGCGACTTCTTTTTCTTGAAGATCATTTTTTTTCCATGATGCATATATCCATGGTTTCCAAGTACTTTTTCTATGAACAAAAAAGCTTGCTCCATGATTTAACTTTTTAGTTTTGCCACCTAATTGTTGAGAAGCAATATAACAGGAATTATTAGGTTTATTTTCCATTATTTCACTCAAGCATTTTATAAAAATTGGGATATCATTTTTTAAATCTTCTCCAAGAAGACTAATTACTTCAGAATGGTTATTTCTATTCAGCTCATATAAATTCAATTCCTTTGGAAAAAAATTAATTTTGTTAAAGTTTTCATAAAATTGTTTTTTTAGAGCAGGAAATTTGTCTAGAAGCATTAAGTTTTCTTCTGTTCTTTTATCCTCTAAATTATTGAGTTCAGCAAAAATATATATATAAATTTTTTGGGCATAAATCCATTGAAGACTAATATTTTCTGGAAATTCCTCTGATAGTTTTATTATTTCTGAAAGTTCATTTAGATTTACAAATCCTTCAATAACCTTTATTGGATTAGATTGGATAGTCTTAAGTTCTATTTCGGTAATAATTGAAAAGAAGGGTGCTGCGCCTTTAATTGCTTCCCAAATCAATTGTTCTTCAGGATTTATTTGATTTTTTTTTAAAGAGATAAATGTGCCATTTCCCAAGAAACCTTTTATTGATTCAATATTATCAATGGCTAATCCGTAGGCTCTACTTAGCGGGCTTACTCCACCAGTGAGTATATAGCCCGCTCCAGGAAGTTTAGAAAGTCCGATTGGAAAACTTCGATTATGTTTTTGTAAATGATTTACTAGATCCCCCATTATTACTCCACCTCCAATTGTTACTAAATTGGTTTTTCTATCTAGGTGAATTTTGTTGTAATTTTTTCTTAGATCAAGAGTTGTAAAACCATTTTTTGCACAGCTAGAGGTTGTACCTCCACTACATACGCAAAGGTGCTCGAATTCTTCAATAGAATAGTTATCCTCATAAAATAAGGACTCATCAACGTCATAAATTAAATTCTTTAATTTTGCATCTTTTGAGTTGATATTTGGAACTTCAAGCAAACTATTATTTTTCACTACATGATATTGTTCTTTACTATTATGGTATAAGTAATAACTTGATTTTGGATAATTTAGATTCGAAGTTAAATAATCAAGTCGCGATACTTATCTGTGGACACGGCAGTAGAAATAAACTAGCCATTAATGAATTTCAAGAATTAACTCAGTTTATCCAAAAAAGATATCCAAACTATTTGGTTGAATATGGTTTCTTGGAATTCGCTAAACCTTCACTTGTTGATGCTCTAGACAAATTAAGAGATCTTTCTATAAAAAAAGTAATTGCAATACCCGCAATGCTTTTCGCTGCTGGCCATGTGAAAAATGATATACCTAGCTTGCTTATGAATTATTCAATTAAAACAGGTATTGAAATAATTTATGGAAGAGAATTAGGTATTAATAATTTAATGATTAGTGCAGCTTGTGAAAGAGTTAAAGATGTATTTAAACAAAATAATACACTCAAACCTGAAGAATCATTATTAGTTGTTGTTGGTAGAGGTTCTTCTGACCCAGATGCGAATTCCAATGTTTCAAAAATTACGAGAATGATCGTAGAAGGTATTGGTTTAGGGTGGGGGGAAACAGTTTTTTCTGGGGTAACTTTCCCTCTAGTTGAACCTGGTTTGAAAAATGTTGTGAGACTTGGTTATAAAAATATAATTATTTTTCCTTATTTCCTTTTCTCAGGTGTCCTTGTCACAAGAATAAAAAGGCAAAGTGATTTAGTTGCTATTAATAATCCAAATATTTCATTTATACATGCAAAATATCTTTCGTCACAGTCATATGTGGTCGACACTTTTGTAGAAAGGATTGAAGAGATTCTTAATAACGAAGGTAATAATTTTATGAATTGCTCAACTTGTAAATATAGGTCAAATTTATTTGGCTTTGAAAAAGAAGTTGGAATGGTACAAGAAAGTCATCATGACCATGTAGAGGGCTTGGGTATCAGTTGTGATTTATGTGATCCTGAATGTAATGGTGCTTGTGAAATACAAAATCAAATACCAACTCATAATCAAGAAAAATCAAACTCAGGAGGAGAAGATTACTTGGAACATGAACATGTAGAGGCTCATCAACATGAACATAATCACCATCACCACCATCACCATAGTATTTATCCAAACTCAAAACACCCTTTAGGACCTGTCACGCTTCGCTTGCCTAATAAAGACTAAATCTTAAGAAAATCCGTTGAAAATCAATTAATCACCCGTCTCTTTCTCGACTTAGTCTTAATAGACTCAGTATATATAAGTATTCTTAATGTAAATCCTTGAAAGTATTTTGGACTTGATTTTCCACAATTTTTAGTTTGTTTTCCACGTCCAAATCCACATTGAATTAGAAATGCCAGTATTTTTCAAGAAAAACAGGACATCAACATTATTGTTGACTTTTCTTTAAGATTTATTTAATTTCCTTTTTTAAAAAGTAAAGTTTTTAAAAACTAACTTATTACATGAGTCTCATTTGATAAATTGAAAAGTTTAAATGCAGAATTTTTTTGATTTTTTTTGAAAAAAATATCATTATAGTTATGTAGAAAAGTATAAATCTATGGATCAAATCAGCCATTCAAATTTAACTGATAAGAAACTTGTCGAGTGCTCTCCAAATAAAGTCTCTTTAGAAACAGAGCTTTCAGAAACTCTTTATAACACTATGAAAGATTTCGTGTTAAGTAACCCAACTTGGGATCAATATAAGCTTATAAATTCAGCATTAGCTACTTTTCTCGTTCAAAACGGATGTACAGATAATTCTGTCTCAGAAATTTATTTAAATCAATTATTTACACCATCTAAGTCTTTTTAATATTTAAGCAGGCTCTTCTACTCAAGGCCATCATTGTAAGTGTAGGGCTTTGCCAAGATGATGTGGGCCAGCATGCTCCATCTAATACAAGTACATTCTTGCATTTCCATAATCTATTAAATTTATCAACTACGCTATTTTCTTCATCTACCCCCATTGATGCCCCCCCTACTTCATGAATGTAATATCCAGGAGGAGGAGGACTATCTGAAAGTGCGATCAAATTTTTTGTAAATAGACTCCCTAATGGGATATTCATTAGTTCATTAATACTTTTTATTTCTCCATTAGCAGCTGTGATTGATTTACGGATTGTGTTTTCCATATGTTTAGCCATATTTAACTCATTTTTGCTCCATTCGAATTCAATGTAAGGAATTGGGATACCCCATTCATCTGTTTTTCGTGAGAGAGAAACTGAGTTTTTCTCTCTAGGAAGGACTTCGCCATGGGCGATAAGAAAGCCAATGGATGTGTTTGTATCTTTTTGCAAAAATTTAGGAATCCCTAATCGATCAATTGCCCCCCAGATTCCATAACCTCTATGGAAATTTATGTCGTCAATTTCTGGTAAATTTGAACCAAATGGAATAAAGAAGCTGCCCGCTCCAGAAAGATCAGGAGGATTATCTACTGGTTTATCTGAGTTTTTTGTTTTTGGGACTGAAAAAAATCTACAGATAGATATGTGATCCATGAGGTATTTGCCTAATTTTCCAGAATTATCTTTAAACCCTGAGGAATTTGTTTTATATTCTGAGTTCAGTAGTATTCTGAGTGTTGAAATTGTTGATGCGCAGAGAAGGATTAAATCACAATTTAATACTTCTTTTTGTCCATTTTCTAGGTTTACGATCGTTAGTTTTGAGGCAAGCTCTGTTGCCTTGTTAATCTCAAAAGACTCCACTAGGTAATTAGAGATTATTTGTACATTTCCAGTATCTAAAGCTTTTTTTAAAGAGCTTCCTAAGCTAGAGGACTTTGGCCATTTTTTTTCTTTTACTGATGAATTACGGTCAAATCCTCTTGATTGGATAAATGGATAGTTTAATTTTGATTTTACTTTGCTGCCAAAAACATTTTCGTCTTCTGTAAGAGGTATTTCTCCAATATATTTACCGTTTGGGACTTCTTTAATGTCATCTTTTCGTCCATAGATGCCGCAGAAATTTTCAATGAAATCATAGTGAGGGGATAGTTCATCGTATGAAATAGGCCAGTTTGGTCCGAATCCGTCTTTTTTAGCGGGATGAAAGTCTTCTGAGGAAAGTCTTAATGTTATGCCTCCCCAAGTTAATGATCTCCCCCCATATTGTTTACCTTGGGTCCAAAGAAATGGCTTTTTTTTTGGGAAGTCATAAGGATGCTTCAATTCATTTGAATATAAGTCAGGATTATTTTTCCAATAACCAGGATGTTGACATTGATTTGCATGTTTTTTTGTTAAAACTCCTGATAATCTTTTGAATGTACTTTTTGGCTCATGATTACTAGCTTCATGCCTTTTAACTTGAGGCCCCGCTTCTATTACTAAAACTTTGATTCCTTGTTCTGCCAATGTAAGTGCTGCTATTCCTCCTGTAGCTCCAGAACCAACAACAATTGCATCATAAGGACTTATATCCAAAACCTAGTTCGTGATTTGTTATTTCAATAAATATAGCATTCAGTAAATAATTAATTTTTAGATTTCAGCTTAAGAAGTTAGAATTTATTGAAATACTACTCAAAAAATGAGATTTATAATTTTAACTGTTTTAATGATTGTTTTAACTCTCCCTTCTAGAAGCTTCGCTGCATTGGATTATGGTAAACAATCCTTAATTGGAGCTGATTTTTCTGGATCTGATTTAAAAGGAGCAACTTTCTATTTGACTGATTTACAAGATGCAAATTTATCAGATTGTGAACTCCAAAATGCTACTCTTTATGGAGCAAAATTGAAAGATACTAATTTAAGTAACTCCAATTTAAGAGAAGTAACTTTAGACTCGGCTATTTTAGATGGAACAGATTTATCAAATACTAACTTAGAGGATTCATTTGCTTATAGTACACAGTTTGAAAATGTAAAAATACAAGGCGCAGACTTCACAAATGTTTTTTTGCCAAAAGATATTATTAGGAAATTTTGTGAGAGTGCCACTGGAACTAATCCAATTACAAATAGAGAAACTAGAGAAACATTAGAGTGCGATTACATTTAAATTTATGCATATACAAGTTCCTTTTTAATCTTTCTTTGTTTATAAAGTGATCTTCCAACAGGCCAACCTAAAGTAGATAAATGTTTCATTAAAGAACTTGAGTATTTGAAATAAAAATTGTCTGAATATTTGATGCCAAGTTCTTTTAGAGTGGTTACTAATAAACATAGATCTTTCTTTTTGCCTTTTTTCATATCCAATAATATAAATGTTTCACTTGATAATTTTTTTTCTAGAACCTTATCATTTTCAGCAAAGCCAACTTTAAGTGAATTAAATTCATCAGAATAAAAAGTATAAATTATTCCATCTTTGAATTTATCTTTAGAAGTATCTACATTAAATCTTGATGATATTAATGTTTTGTATCCTTTAATGATTTTTCTGTTATTCATAATTATTTGATTTCATCCTGAGCTAATTCGTATTTCTCCAATAGATTGTTTACTTCTGCTAGTGCAATCCTCTTTTGACATGCCGAGTCATATCTATTTACTGCTACTGAAGGTATTGAACCTTTGCTTTTCATTTCCCTTATACCAGTTTCTAAACATTGAAAAGCAACACTTGATAGATCTCTTCCTTCTGCTGCGGCCCAAACTTTCAAAAGATAAGTAAGGTTTGATGGTACTGAGATCTGTACTTTGTTTGAATTTGAAGTATTTAATGCAATATCATCGAGACTAATTTCTTTAGAGGAAATAGTTTCTTTAACCTTTTTCTTCAAAAATTTTACTTGGCTTATAGCGTCTTCTTTATTCTTTATTTTCTGCTCTATTTCAAATAACTCTTCTTCAGAATTAATTAAAGCTTCTAATGCCCATTTAGCATCATCTTTCGCAACAGCGGTTCTATCAAGCCATTCATCTCTTATTTTTGACCAATTACTAGGCATAAGCTTTATGCGATAATTCTATGGTATATAAATCTGAATAGATTGTCTACAAAATCTAAATAGATTTAATATAGATTAAATAATTTTCTAATATTATCTCTAATAATTCCTCATCTTAGAAATAATCTTTTAAAACAATTGAAATTGCAGAATCTATTCAATATGAACTTAGAAATATTTTTTCGTTAATTGAAAACGATATATTTGATAATTCAATCTTTTTAAATTTTGGTTATTTGTTTATTTAATTAAAGACTTCTGAGCTTTTAATCTCTTTCAATAAGTTCAATTTTATAACCATCAGGATCCTCAACAAAAGCCAAGACAGTAGTACTGTTTTTCATTATTTTAGGTTTGGTTGTTATTTTGCAACCATTATTTTCTAATCCTTGGCAAATTAGATGAATATCTTTTACTCCAATAGCTATATGACCATATTTATCTCCAAGCTCATAGTCTTCAGACTTTTTGTCCCAGTTATAAGTTAATTCAATTACTGTGTTTTCTTTTTCTGAGCCATACCCAACAAATGCCAAAGTGAATTTTCCATGAGGGTAATCCTTTTTCCTTAATAAATTCATTCCCAATCTATTGACGTAGAAATCAATGGATCTATCTAAATCTCCGACCCTCAACATTGTATGTAGAATACGCATCTTAAATTATGAACCCTAATCAATTATCTTATATTTAATAACCATCTGCCAAAGTTGATTTTTTCGAGGCTTAGTCTTTTTTTAAGTTCAGAAAATTAGGTTAAAATACGAATACTAAATTTCAATAATATATTGAATCAGATATTCCAGAGACTCTCATCAGTATTTTTGTATACTTTGCCATTGAAGGCATCAATACCTTTTGGATATTATTTTTTCTATAAATATTCATTTTTAAAAATACTATTATTTCTAACTTTCCCGATAGCAATAATTGAAAAATCTTTGCCTTTTGGTAGTCTTTTATTATTTATAATTTTGTTTGCTGGATTAGTAAGAAATCCCAATGTTCCCTATTTCGTTAGATATAACGCATGCCAAGCATTACTTATTGATATTGCTTTGATAATAATTTCATATCTCTTGAGAATATTTCCCATAGTTGAATTAGGCTCAATAATTTTTATATTTACACTATGTATTTTTATTTATTCTATTTCTCAATGTATTTATGGAGTTGAACCTGAAATTCCCTTAATTAGTAAATCTGTAAGAATGCAAATTTAAAAAGATTTATAGATTTACTGACTTTTTTCAGCACTCATTCAGTATAGATTCCCATCTTTGTTGACTTGCTTTTATTGCTTGCATTGGAGGATTAGCCCCCTCTATTTCAAAGGCTTTAATTAATGATTTATTAGCTAATAGACCTAATCTTGCTGCCTCTCTTTGCCTTGAACATACTTTTTTTCTTGACCCCTCTTTTAGACTATTTTCGATTTCTTTAAGAATCTGGCTAGCTTCATTCGATTTAGAATAAAAATCATTCATGTAAACATCAAGTGCCGTATCAGCAAAGATTTCAACTGGTGAGATTATTGTGACTAAGCACACTATAAAACTTACAAATACAAATATTTTCATAAGAATCTTAAGTAAATTTTTTGTCCGATCTCTTTAATACTAAATAAAAGGTAAGAACGCTAATTGTTCCAGATGGGCCTATTAAAACATGCCAAAATTGATCGCCACTAATTGAGAGCCTTGTGCCAAAGAAAGTCGTAAAAATAATACCAAATATTGGGTAAAGAATAAAAAGCCAATCTTTAAAAACTCTTTGCCAATTTATAATTAGAAGGATACTTATTATTACTTGAAAAAAGAGAGCAATAGTTTTATCTAATAAAAAATATGAGATTATTGAACATAAAGAAATACAAATATTAGTTTTTTGAATAAATTTATTTTTTATAACTGATATTGATAAACATGTTAAACCTAAAGATAGGAAAGAATAAAATAACCAATTAAATAAAGAGGAGTGATCTACATAAATCCAAGATGTTTGTGTATGATCTATCATTTCAGAAATCGATGCCAATCCTAAAAAAATAAAACCGAAAGGTATCAATTTGTTCTTGCTTATATGTTCGAATTTATTGATCGATCTAATACCTAATAATATCGGGATGATTGCCGCTTGAAAGTGGGCAAATAATAAAATTGAAAAAAACAAAATTAATTCTCAAACTTAATTCATCCTAATTTAAATACAAAAAACAGTTTAGGGTCACCTGAGTAGAGAAAGGTACCATTGCCCAATTACTATAATCAATATTGTAAGAACAAAAGGGAAAGCAGGATACCGTGTTTGAAAATTAGCAGGTGGCCAAGGTGACCAAGATATTAATCTTCCTTGCGGTTCATTTGAAATAACTTTATTTTTCGATTTTTTGGATATTAAATTATCTGCGGCAAATCCTTTACTCATAATCTAAATAAAATCAATCTTAACAAGAACGTTTCAAAAGGGCGTACATATTATTCGGTTCTTTTTATTTAAACGGAGGGGGTGGGATTCGAACCCACGGTGCCCTTGCAGACACGCTAGTTTTCAAGACTAGAGCCTTAAACCACTCGACCACCCCTCCAAAGGGTTCTTCAGTTTTAATGAACTTAAAAACTATAACATAAGAAATTAGTCACAGTCTATAAAATCAAAGATTTAAAAATTATTTAAAGAAACTAATTGAGATAAGAATTTTGATCAATAATGATGAGTTAAATCGTTATAACTATCTATTATTCGTCAAATTTATGCCACAAAATGAGTCCACAAAAAATCTAGTCTGCTTCCAGAAAAATCACCCAAAGTTGACATTTTGTTGAAATAAACCAAATAAGTTATTCCCAACTATGGCAGCGATTATTAAAACGAAGGCAACTATGGCGAAAAGAGCACTAACATCTTTTATGTCATAAGGTGCTTTAAATAAAGGTTTTTGGTCTGCCATTGTTATCTAATATATAAATGCAATTGAATCATATTATTTTAATGCTTGTGGTATGTATTAAGTTATTTTTTACTCTAAGAATGGATAATAAAAAAGCCACTTAAAGTGGCTTTTTCTTTTGATGGTTAAATAAACTAGCTTGTGTAAGCTTTTCCTCTATAAGTTAGTTCATTGTGCTGCTTTTTAGCTGCTTCTTTGTTCTGGACGTACTTTTGTCCTCTGTAAATTAGAGTCATTTTTTTAGCTCCGGTTTCGCTTAAGTCCCCGTTCCATGGCTTAAGTCGATTTGCGGCTTGCTATACGCAAGTTGAACGTTTTGGTAGCGGTTGCTACATATTTATAATAACATCCATTAAAATTATTTGTCTAGGTTTTTAATAAATAAACTTAATATATTAATGATAGATTAGGTTTCTGATAAAAATATTTAGCATAATCTCGGCTTAATTGCTTACAGGTTACATTTTGTACGTTTTTGAGAAGTATTTTTTATTTAATGAACTTTTAAATGTAAAATTCTTAAGATTATAAAATTTGTTTTATGTTTTCTAGAAGCAAAAAACCTACAGTAAAAAAATCCGCAATAGTTGAAGAGACTCCATTATTTGCTCAATTATTACCATTCGCAAACAGAATGAATGATAAGGTCCAATTGGTAAATGCTTTGGCTTTTACTTTTATTATGGGATTCTCAATTTTTGGAATTGCTCTATGGAAATTATCTGGGCTGACCTAATTATTTAATTTTTGCAAAGCATCAATTTTTGATTCTTTGTTTTCAATTATGGTTATTAACCATCTTGAGGCTAGGCCTCTGGATATTGATCTATTTTTTAGAAATCTACATATATAAATGTGTAGATTTTTTTCATTTTTGGAGTTAAATTTTTCCTCAAAATCTAAGATATCTTCTTCTGATTCTCTTTTTCTTAGCTCATCCACTAATGCATTACTAGAGGAATCATTAAAGAAGTTCCCAATATTTAAGCTTAATGTCATAAATAATTTATGTCCCTATTAAAGAAGTAGCCATAAATTAAATTTTTAAAAACTAATTTATATTTTTTATTTACAAATAATTCAAAATTTAATCTTTTGGTTTTGCAAGAGGAAGTAAGCACTTATCTGAATCACAACCTGCTGGTCCAGCTTCAGATAGTTCTCCAACATCATATTTATTAAGAGCATCAAAGAAATCGTTATTAACTTTCCTTTCAAATACTTTATTTTGCAATGATATATATTCCTCTTTACTAATAGGTTCAAAGGGTAATCTAGGGAATGTAGCGTTAGCACTAAATCGAGCTAGCAATGCCGCTGAAATATATCCCTCATTATTTTCTATTGCATTATGAATAGCCTTAGCTAAATCCTCGATTTCATTTTCTCTAAATTCTACGGTTGCAGAGGTATTATGCTCTGTGTAAAATTTCTGCACTTGCATGTAAAAATCAAATTGAGCTAATGCTGAGAAATTATTGATGTCTATTTGGTCTGCACCGTCTATATTTGCCCAACTAACTTCAGTAGGGATTTCAACTAACCATTCAGTACATCTTGGATCAAATGGATTATCGAGCAAGCAACCATTTTCATCTTTATCAGATTGTGATGGAACAACTGAGTAACCATAATCCATGCAAGCTAAAGCGATTGGGTCATTTTTCCTGAAAGTTATTCTTCTTATGAATCTTTGAGCCTTTGGAGGATGCCAACCTGGAGCTGCTCCAGTAAGAAGACTTTTAGTTCCAGCTGGCTGAACTGTTGTGCATCTATTTGGTCTCCTTAGATTATGCTTATCACAATATTCCCATACAGTTTCTTTTACTATTTTTCTCCAAGAATTTAAGAATTCAGCTTCCTTTTCTTTGAAGGCCTTCCCTTCTTCGCTATTTGGCCTTCCTGCTTCCCACCATTTCAACCATGGTGTTCCAAAGGCATGGACACAAAAATCAAATAATCCAGTGAAACTTACTCCTACGATAGGATCATATTCCCTACTTTTTCTGTAACGTTCAACTTCAAATTCATGATTAAGTAAGCATGCTACAGAAAGAGCGGCTGCTTTAAAAGCTTTTTTTTGCTCTTCAAAATTTCCTGGATCAATCTGATTTAAATGAACTTCAGCCAAATTGCAGTGGAAATCATTTCCCAAGATCTCCCCACAGGGGTTAAGTCCATATCGGCTCATCCTGTGGTCTAACTCTTCTTCAGAAAACGGGCCATAACAACTATTGATCCAATTTCTCGCTTCATCCTTACCTTGTTCTGAGTAGATTTCAATAAATTCCTTTCTCAATTCATCATCTTTGAGAATATCTGCATTTGACCTTGCGATTGCTTCTGGTGCAAATTGAATAGCTCCTTCACCTGAATGGAATTGTTTTGTTACAGCATCCAAAACTGTTTGGTAAGCGGGTTTTGTATGGTAAACCCTAGTATGATTAGCCATCCTTAGAGCATCTTTTTCAGGATCTATTCTCCAATTACCCTTTTCATCTTGACTCCATAAATTTTCTTTTGCTGATGCGGCTTCCTTATCATCTGAAGCAAATTGTCTCATTCCAGCACTTCTTCTTATATTCCCAGCAACTATGGTTACTGCAGCTTCATCAATTAATAAACAACACTCTACTGTATTTAATTTCCTACCAATTGCCTTTCCAAGAAGTGATGCGACTCTAGAGTAAAGATCTTTCAATTTGATAGGATTTGCCATACCACCAAAACCTTTTAATGATTCTCCAGCAGGCCTAATATCTTCTAAATCAATATAAACATCAATTTCTCTTTCAAGACTCTCGTTACTTGATGCCTCAAGAAGATATTTATAGCTATCTACCCATCCTCTTCTGCTATCTCCAACTTTGATATGAAGATCTTTTCCTTTAATTTCTAATGATGACTTTTCTTCTCTTCGATCTTTAGGAGTTATTCCAACTTCACTGACTGATTTAATGTTTATTTTGTTAATTACCGTAGGTAGATTATTTATAAAATGAGGCTCAATTATTGCACCTGTTCCACATCCCATCATTGCTAAGTCCATCATTAATGCGAAGGCTTCCCAATCAATTAAGTTTGTTGAGGTACAGTTGTATGCTCCTGAGAAATTTTGGTTCTTATTAATCCAAGGGGTTCCGCCAATCCATAACCATCTTCCTGAAGGTTGAGCTTTTTGGTTACTTTGCATCTCTCTCATTAGGATTAATTCTTCTTCAGAAAGTTTTCCTAATTCTTTTAATCCCGATAAATTCCTTTCACCTACTTCGCTCCAGTTCTCCCTTTTGCCAGATGAAGTTTTTCTACTATAAGATCTGAAAAAAACTGGATAAGCAGCTGGCGCAGTCTTTGGAAAATCATCTTTTTTAAGATTATTGGAATTGCTCTCTGAAGAAGCTTTATTTGGTGCAACAGTCACGATAAAAAAAACGTATGTAAATAACCCGTACTGGAAGAATAACTCTACCTGTGGCGTCTGCAACTATTCTTACCACTATTTAACGGTTTGTGTAGAATTATGTTTAATATGAAATCTTTGCTTCAAGAAAGGATATGGAAAGAGTCCCCGAACCTGAATTAATGGAAGAAAAAGAGCAGGTCATTTCTTATGACGAAGCTGATTTTTCAGAAGGGGAAGTTAATCTAATTAATCAAATAAATCAATATCTTTTGAAAAAAAATATTTCTTTAGGTGAAAAAGATTTAATAGTTGATTTAGGATGTGGCCCAGGAAATATTTCTGAGAAGTTAGCAATAAAATGGTCTAATACTGCAGTCGTAGGAATAGATGGTTCTAAAGAGATGATTTTGAGAGCAGAATATAATAAAAGTATTTCTAATAATCAAAAAAAATTAAAAAATTTACACTATATTTGTTCTGACATCAAAGACATTAAATCAAATAATTTTTTATTAAAAAAAAGAATTAGTTTACTTGTAAGCAACAGTTTGATTCATCACATTACCAATCTTGAAGATTTCTTCAACACAATAAGAGTTTTGTCTAGTAATACTACTGTAAATTTTCACAAGGACTTAAAAAGGCCATTAGATGAAAAGTCTGCTTTAGAACTCAAAGCACAATGTTCAACTAAATATAATGAGATCTTAACTAATGATTATTATGCATCTTTAAGAGCTTCTTATACTTTTAAAGAGTTAAAAAATTTCATCTTAGAGAATGATCTATCCTCTTTAGATGTGTTTGAGGAAGGTGAAAATTATTTAATAGTCTATGGTAATGTTTGAGAACTAAGTGAAAGGCCCTTATATTATATAAATGAGCTTAGGTACTAAAATTCTAAATAATAAAGAGATACTGGATGCGGTAAATAAAAGAAGAAATTTTGCTATTATTTCACATCCAGATGCTGGGAAAACGACTCTTACCGAGAAGCTTCTTTTGTATGGAGGTGCCATTCAACAGGCAGGAGCAGTAAAAGCTAGGGGTAATCAGAGAAAAGCCACCTCAGACTGGATGGAACTTGAGAAACAAAGAGGTATTTCTATTACATCAACAGTATTGCAATTTGAATATGAAAGATCTGTAATTAATCTATTAGATACACCAGGACACCAAGATTTCTCCGAAGATACTTATAGAACATTAGCTGCTGCTGATAATGCAGTTATGTTGGAAGATGCTGCTAAAGGACTAGAACCTCAAACTAGAAAATTGTTTGAAGTTTGCAAGATGCGAAAAATACCAATATTTACTTTTATAAATAAAATGGATAGACCAGGAAGAGAGCCATTTTCTTTACTTGATGAAATTGAATCAGAACTTGGATTAAATACCCTACCTATAAACTGGCCAATTGGGAGTGGCGAGGAATTTAGAGGGGTTATTGATAGATTTTCGAGAGAGGTGATTTTATTTGATAAAGCAGTGAGAGGGAAACAATCGAATGAGAAAAGATTAAGTCTTGAAGATAAAGAGCTATCAAAATATGTAGAGAGAGATTTACTTGAAAACTCACTTGAAGAATTGGAGGTTCTTGATGAGGCAGGATCTAAATTTGAAAAAGAAAAAGTTTTTAATGGCTCTTTAACCCCAGTTTTCTTTGGATCCGCCATGACTAATTTTGGTGTAAGGCCATTTTTAGATAGTTTTTTAAAAATGGCACAAAAACCAACTTCAAGAAATAGTAATAAAGGGGATATTGAACCTGCACGCGATGAATTTAGTGGGTTTGTTTTTAAGCTTCAGGCAAATATGGATCCAAAGCACAGAGATAGGGTTGCTTTTATAAGAATTTGTAGTGGCAAATTTGAAAAGGATATGTCAGTTAAACATTCCAGAACTGGGAAAACAATTAGATTATCAAGACCACAAAAAATATTTGGGCAAGATAGAGAAGTAGTTGATGATGCCTATCCTGGAGATGTTATTGGTTTAAATAATCCAGGGATGTTTTCTATTGGAGATACTCTTTATACCGGTGCTCATCTGGAATATGAGGGCATACCGTCCTTTAGTCCTGAAATATTCAGCTGGCTAAGAAATCCAAATCCCTCAGCATTTAAAAACTTTAGAAAGGGTGTTAATGAACTTCGAGAAGAAGGAGCTGTTCAGATTCTTTATGACTTTGATGAGAGTAAAAGAGACCCTATACTCGCAGCCGTTGGTCAATTGCAGCTGGAGGTAGTGACTCACAGATTAAAAAGTGAATATGGTGTAGATGCAAATCTTGAAGCAATGCCATATCAAATGGCTAGATGGATTTCTGATGGATGGCCAGCTATTGAAAAACTAGGCAGAATATTCAACTGTAAAATAGTTAAAGATTGTTGGAATAGGCCAGTTATTCTTTTCAAAAATGAGTGGAATCTAAATCAGTTTGTTGAAGACAATAATCAATTAAATTTAAACAAAGTTGCGCCCGTTGTTAGTGGAGTTGAACCAATTGTTTTATAAAGTCTTAATGGATTATAAAATTAGTTAATCTGTTAGTATTGGTAAAAAATTTTGGATTCAAACAGTAATAAAAATAATAACCAAAAATCACCTTATGAAATTTTAGGTGTAAAAGAAGGTGCTGCTTTTGAAGATATTCAGAAGGCTAGAGATATTAAAGTTAAAGAGGCTGGTGAAGACTTAATTTTAAAAGCGAAAATAGAATCTTCCTTTGATCAATTACTCATGGGTAGTCTGAAAGCCAGGCAATCAGGAAATGTAAGCTATGAAGCTGTGAGTGCCTCAAAAAAAGAAAAACAAATTAATCAATTTACCAATAATAACTTCCCACTTCTTTCTAAAATAAAAAATTTAAATAATAACTCTAACAATTCAAGTCAGTATAGTCTGCCAAAAATAACTACCCCCTCATTTGATAATCTTTCAATAAAAATATCTGTTGGGCTATTATTTTTAATTTTGTTATTTATCAGTCCAGACTCTAATAATAGACTTTTACTCTCTATCTCAACATTAATACTTACCTATACTCAAATTAAATCAGGGAAAAGATTTATAGGTTCTTTGGGTTGGAGTGTTACCTTTCTCTCGATAGGATTAATATTTGGTGGATTGCTTGAAAATAATTCTTTCATTCAGGAAGTATCAAACAACTCTTTATCAATACAAAAAATTCAAAGTATTCCGGCCATGGTTATTTTATGGCTAGGGGTAATTTTTTTATGATTGACTTTCTATCATAGATCTAATTTCTTCATAATTTATAAGATATTTATTTTTACAAAATTCACAAACCAACTCTGCTTTGCCATCTTTTTTGAGGATGTCCTCTAACTCGCTCTTATCAAGCATTTTCATCGCATTTAAACTTCTTTGTTTGGAACACTTGCATTTAAAACTCACTTCTTGAGAACGAGCTTTTTCAGAGATTGATTTATCGTCAATATCGGGAAATATATTTCTAATTAACTCAAGAAGATTATCTTTTGACTTAAATAGATCTTCGCTGAAAGAATTAATTTCTTTGCATCTTTCTTCAAGTAGTGAGACTAGCAGAGGGTCAGTATCTTTTTTAGGTAAAACTTGAGCTAATAAGCCACCACTACAAATAAAACCTTTATTTTGAATTTTTTCTCCAATAAATACAGCAGAGGGAGTTTGCTCTGAATGATATAAATATGAAGCTAAGTCTTCAGCAATATTCCCATTTACTAATTCAACAGTGCTTGTAAAGGGTTCTCCAAATCCACTATCTCTAATTACATTTAAATATCCTGTACCTAATGCTTTTGTAAAATCAAAAGAATATTTATTATTATCTATTTTGACTAGGTCCAATTCTAAATTAGGATTCCCTACATAACCCCTAACTTTCCCGTCTCTACCTGCATCAACTAGTAATCCCTTTAAAGGTCCGTCAGATCTAACTCTTAAAGTGACTCTACCATGCATTATTTTCATCGAGCTTGCTAAAAGCAGTGAAGCACTAAATGCTCTGCCTAAGATACAGGTGGTTAAGTAAGAAAGGCCGTGTCTTTTTTTTGCTTCTAAAGAAGATTCTGTTGTTAAGACCGCAACTAATCTTATCCCTCCATTGGCTGCAGTAGCCCGAACTATCCTATCCTGCATGATTTTCTTTCATAAAATTTTTGATTTTCCCTTTTTCTAAGAATAATATCCTAGAAGGGATTCCCTCAAATAAGGCAGGTTCATGAGTGACAATAATAATTGTATTTTTATTTTTTAAATCAAGAATTAAATTCTTCACATCATTTCTCATTGAATAGTCTAATCCAGCAGTTGGTTCATCAAGTAAAAGAACTGAGGGGTTTCTAAGTAGTTGAACTGCTACAGCTAACCGCCTTTGTTGTCCGCCACTTAGCTGTTCTGGTGGTTGAGTCAGATTAATTTTTTTTAAACCAACTTTATTTAAAACTATTTCTATATTTTTTTCTCTTAAAGATTTATGGCCTATTTTTAATTCTTTACCAATGGTTGTACCTATAAAGTATCTTTCAGGAAATTGGAATACTACTCCACAAAACCATCTTCTTTCTCTAGAAGACAAAATTTTACTCTTCCAAGTAATTTTTCCCTTTTGCGGATTTGTTAGTCCGCTTATTATTTCGAGTAGGGTGGTTTTCCCAGAACCACTATTGCCGCAAATTAAAATGATCTCATTTTCATGAACTTTTAAATTTAAATTGTCTATTATTTTTCTTTCACCAGTTTGGGGTTGATAAGATATTCCTTTTAAATCAAGCATTATTAATTAAGTTATAGGTATGAATTTGAATCTAGTAATAACTTACTTATAATAGCTTTAGATTTAAAAAGATATTAGTCAATATGAATATTATTTTTAGGGAAGTTGATCCTTTTAATTGTTGGATATGGATCAGGTTTTCAGAATCACCAACTCAAGACGAAAAAAATTATTTAGATGGTGTTTTTGATAGTTGGTACGTTTTAGGAAGGTTAGGTGGATTTAATTCTGAAAATTTGCAAACTCATGAAGAGGGTTCCGATCTAAGTTGGATGTCCTACGATAATGACCAAAAAAATTCATCTCTTCCAGCCTTAATGCATAATTTAGGAATTATGGAATATCAAAATCTTTGGGGAAGATGTTGGGTTGATTTTGGAACTTCAGACTCCATTTCAATAGATATATTAATTAATTCTTTGAATGAGATATCAAATAATTATGTAAAAATTGAAGAGTTAATTATTGGGGGTGAAAATAATGATTGGTCAGTTGAAGAACATGAAGATTTAGTTTTCAAAGATTAAGTGTTTTAGATGGAAGACTTAACAAGATTAATTATTTCCCATGAAAGAATTGAAAATATTAAGAACAATAATTTAGAACTTTCTAAAGAAGAGGCTCATTATTTAAATAAAGTAATGAGGATAAAAAATGGTAAAAAAATATTTATAGCTAACGGAGAGGGTTCATTATGGAAAGCTATAAAAGTTAAAAATGATTGCTTAGAAATAATTAAATCAAAAAAACCTTACTTATTTCAAGAACAAGAAATTCACTTATTAGGAATAGCTGTTGTTATACCAAAAAGTGGTTTTGAGGATATTTTAAAAATGTGTACTGAAATAGGAATTGATTATATACAGCCATTATTTTCAGAAAGACAGGTAAACAAAAATTTAAATTTTTCTAAAAAACTTTTGAGATGGAATTTAATTATCAATGAAGCTGTTGAGCAAAGTGAGAGATTATGGAAACCATCTATTTTAAATGGAATGGATATTATTGAATGGCTAAAAAGTAGAGACAATCAAGAAAGAGTTTCAATTTCTATAACTAGAGAAGAAACACTATATGACTTAAATCAATGGTTAAGAAAACAACAAGAATTTGGAAATAAAAAAGGAGGTATTTTTTGGAATGTAATTGGTCCTGAAGGAGGTTGGTCCGCTAAAGAAATTGATTTTTTTAAAAAAAATAATATTACCTTTGTTAAGCTTTCCGAAACTATCTTGAGAACTTCAACGGCTAGTATTAACGCATCATCAATTCTAAATCAGTGGAGAATTGATTTGAAATTAAAGAATTAGATAAATATGGATTTAATTAGAAATCAATTTTTTATAGGTTTTTGCATTAATTTTATTTTGATTTATATATTTTGCAGGATTCCTTTGATGACGAAAGGTGGTTGGGTAAGTGCAGGCATCTTAGGCACAATTTTGTGGGGATGTTTATCTTGGCAGGGATGGATGTCAGTTGTAATTTATTTATTATTTGGATCCCTAGTTACCAAAATAGGTTTTAAATTTAAAAAAGCACAAGGAATTGCTGAAAAAAGAGGCGGGAGAAGAGGTCCTGAGAATGTATGGGGCTCAGCAGCTACAGGATTATTTCTTGCCATTATGACCAAATTTAATGCTGCCAATGTAGTGATGTTTAAAGTAGGTTTTGCTGCAAGTTTTGCTGCAAAGTTGGCGGATACTTTTGGTAGCGAAATTGGAAAAAGATTTGGTAAAGACACATACTTAATTACTTCACTTAAAAAGGTTGATAGGGGAACTGAAGGAGGAATAAGTATAGAAGGAACATTAGCTAGTGTTTTGGGATCAATATTTATGGCTTTTATAATGCTTCGTCTATCAATTATTTCTACAAAATATCATTTTATAGTTGTTGTAGTTTCTGGATTCTTGGCAACACTTTCTGAAAGTATTATTGGTGCTAAATTTCAAAACAAATATAAATTAAGTAATGAATTGGTAAATGCTATTCAGACAAGTATTGCTTCTGTTTTTGCTATCTTTGCTCTTATTTTATATTCATATTTTTTAAATTAATAATATTTGGAAAGACCTAAGATTCCTTCCATTTTGTAAGAATCTCCCAGCTTTTAAGTCTTTGGAAAAGCCAGAAATGACCTTCGGAATTTAGATGAATTCCATCATGCGTAATCCAATTTTTACTCCTTTTATCAGAGTACATTTCTCTAAAAGTAGGAAGAAATGGGACATTCTGATTGAGGCATACTTCCTCCATTCTTCTTTCATAAGAATTACAAAAATCATTTGAGTACCATAGACATCCTGCGAACGGCATTTTGCTTTCGTCAACAGGTGTCAAACCAATAACAAAGACATTTGTTTGAGAGTGCATTTCATTAATAAGTCTATCTAATCCATATTCAAATCCATCTATATCTAATTGATGTCTCCCGTTTTTCTGACCAATTGCTGCAGTGTCGTTAAGACCAACATTAAGCAGTATTGCTTTAGGTTTATTTCTTCTAGTTTCTCCTCTAGATGACCATTCTTTTTCCCATCTAGATGAAACTTTTTCTATCCCATCTCCCCTTACGCCAAGTTGATAAATTACTGGCCCATTTTGGTTGTTGCACCAATCTTTTCTAAGCCTCTCACACCATCCGCCACCTTCATTATCTCCCCATCCATAAACTGAGCTATCTCCAATTACAACTAGCTGTTTTGGTGAACTAATCACTATAACCGGAAAAAAATAATTACTTGATTCAACAAATTATTCTTACAAATCAAGTCAAACTATTCTTGATTTTACCATTTATTAATTCGCCAACTATTGCAATGGAGCTATAAGCTATCAAAACTATTGTAACTTCTTGCCATGCGAAGGAACTTAGAGATTCTCGCAATTGCCAACCTAGACCAATACTTCCAATGACCCCAACAATTGCAGTTTCTCTAATGATAATGTCAGATCTATAAACACAATATGCTAAGTAACTTTTTGCTTGTTGAGAAAATAAACCTAAAAGCCAACTAGTCTTTTTTGAGATTCCTAGAGATTTCATTGCAATGTAATTTCTCCTGTTTTGGCTTTCTAGATTTGTAAAAAGTAATTTGCTTGTAATGCCAGCATTGTGAAGACCTAATGTTAGAGCTGCTAACGATAAAGAAGGATTATTAAAAGTTAATAAAATTAGAAGAATTAAAGGTGTAGGTATTAAACGTAATAAAAATGCAAAAATTTTTATAAAAAATTTAGAAGTATTGTTGTTAAAAATCCCTATTAATATTGGAGGTAAACTAATTGCGATTCCTGTTGATAAGAGACTTAAAATTATTGTTTCTAATATAATTTTTAAGAAATCAAATAATCCTAAATCTGAGCTTGATTTAAATAGAGAACTAACGGAATTAAAATTTTCAAAATTATTATTAAAAATAAAATAAAGAAAATATGAAAAAGAAAATAAAATTGTTATGAAAAAAACTGCAATAAAAAAAATAGATAGAATTTTATTTGTAGTATTAAATTTTATTTTTTTGAATATTAATCCAGAAAGAATTATTAAAATTGCTAAGGACCACAAATAAGTCCATAACTCCCTAAAGTTTAAAGTTTGGAAAGATAAAAAAATACTAGTACCTATTCCTCCAATCCCAAAAAGTCCTAAAATCACTGTACTTCTTATTGAACACTCTAATCGATATAAACCAAAGTTTTTGAATGTATTTATTATTGGATTCCATACTATAGTTAATAAAGAAGAAAATTTAGGTGCATTTATTTGATTTATATATTCAAATCTTTTGTAGTCAATAGTTTCTAATTGTTCAGCAAAAACTTTTGAATTTACGGCAATATAAGGTATGCATATAGCTATTATTCCTATTGAAAAATTTATGCCATATATTTGCATTAATACTATTCCCCAAACCACTTCATGAATAGATCTAATTATTGTTAGAAAAAACCTTATTATGCGGCAGAAAAAATTTGGAATATTAAAGATTTTATAAAAAATATTTGAGGATATTATTCCAAAAATTGCTCCAAAAATAATACTTACTAACCAACTAAAAAAACCAATTAAAATAGTTTCATTTAATCGATTAATTACGGTAATAATAATTTCATTATCGATCTTGGGATTACATGCAGAAATTAAGAACTCTTGGAATAATTTAAATCCTCCAAAATGAATATTATTTATTAATTGATACCCTAGAGGTATGCATACCAAAATTGGAAGAAAAGATAATGAGGTATAGTTTAATTTTAATTTATTCAACTAATTAATATATTTTGTCTAAATGAAGCTTCTTTAAGTTATTTCTTTTAATATTGAAAAGAATTTTACCATCCCTTATTCCAATAACTTTATCGAAATCCTTAAGTAAATCTAATCTATGTAATGAAACTAATACCGTCTTTTGTGATTTTTTTGCATTATTTTTATCTACATTTTCTAGCAGCAGGTTTTTAATTGTTTTTATCAATTTGGGATCTAAATTATTAAAAGGCTCATCTGCAAGTAATATATTTGATCCTTGAATTAATGATCTAGCTATAGCCACCCTTTGTTTTTGCCCCCCAGATAGTTTTCTGATTTTTTTGTCGTAAACAGAGTTATGAAGACTACATAATTGCATATATTTATGCGCTTTCTTAAAAGAACTTATATTTAGCAAATTTTTAAAAGCGAAATAAAAATTGTTTTCCGCTAGTAGTCCACAATTAACATTTTGTTCTGCAGTGAGATCTTCTATTAATCTTAAATCTTGCCAAATAGTTGTTATCTTACTTTTCTGCTTTCTATCTAATTCTTCAAAACTTTTATTGAATAATTTAACTTCTCCTTGAGTTGGCTTAATAGTGCCATTAAGTACTGATATAAGTGTAGTTTTTCCTGAACCGCTTTTACCTAAAAGTGCAATTTTATCCCCTGAATTTATTTTTAAATTTACTTTATTAAGAATCAGATTATTTTTGTATTTATAGGATATATTTTTTAATTCTAAGAGAGTATTATTCATCTAATTTTATTTAATTTCCTACCTATTCCCTCTATATTTTTATACTGTTTTGCTTCTGCAGATATAAATCTTTTTGCATTGAACAAATCTAAAATCTGTTTATGTGAATTTTTATCTATATCTAAATTTAGAATTACTGATTTAAGTTCTTTTGTAAACCCTTCCCCGAATCTATTTTCAAGATCCCCTTGAGCTACCCAATGATAATCAACATATTCTGGGGTTATCCAGAATAATTCTAAATTACTTGTTCTTTTGGGATTATTTTTAAGATTGTTTTCCCAAACTTGTTTATTTAAAGCTCCAGCATCAAATGCCCCACTATTAACTAAAGCTATAGTGGCATCATGACTACCACTAAAACCTGCTTTTTTTCCTTTAAAATGTTTAATTTCAACCCCTGCTCGATTTAAAAAATATTCTGGCATTAATCTTCCAGAAGTTGAGTTTTCAGAGCCAAAAGTAAATCTCAAATTTTTTAGTTTTTTAAGTCCTTTAATATTTGAAATTGGGTTAAGTTCTAATTTTTTGTTTACTATAAAAACACTTTTAAATTCCTTATCGATATCTCTTTGAGCTATGACAATTGAATTAGGAGTTTGTAGTCTGGCTTGAACTCCTGATAAACCGCCAAACCAAACTAAATCTAAATCTTTAGTTCTAAATCCAGTTACTGCTGCAACATAATTAATAACAGGAATGTATTTAACTTCTACATCAAGTTGTTTGGATAATTCTTTTGAAAATAAATTAAATCTTTTGTCTAAAACATCTTGGTTTTGATCAGGTATTGCTCCAATTTTTAAAACTTTGGGATTTGAAAATACAGGTGATGAAAAAATAGAAAATAATAGAGATGAACTTAGTAGAAAATTTTTTAAATTAAACATAACTTAGGTTAATTAATAGTATTCAGAAATTGCTTTTTCTAGCCTTTGTAGTCCATCTTTTATTTTAATTTCTGAAGCGGCACAAGATATTCTTATACATTCGTCAGCTCCAAAAGCTTTTCCAGGCACAACAACTAATCCATAATCTTGAAGAGCTTTATTGCAGAAATCAACGGAAGTAATTGAAGAGTTAGGTAATTTTGGAAATGCGTAAAATGCTCCATTAGGTTCTTCAATATAAACACCATTTATATCCTTAAGGCCATCATAGAGAAGACTTCTTCTTTGATCATAATGGCTATTTATCATTGAAAAAAAATCATTATTAATTTTTAAAGCCTCTAAAGCACCTTTTTGAACAAAAGAGCAAACATTACTTGTACTTTGACTTTGTAATGCTGAGGATGCTTTGATTACATCTTTTGGACCTACTAAATAACCTATCCTCCAGCCAGTCATAGCCCATCCTTTCGCAAATCCATTTATTATAAAAATCCTATCTTTTAAGTCATTTGCTAATGAAGATAAACTGTAGTGTTTAAATTCTTTTTTAAGAATTAGTTCGTAAATCTCATCAGATAGAATATTGATATTTGGATTTTCTCTAGCTAAATCGGCAATTTGTAATAATTCTTCCTTTGACATAACTCTTCCAGTAGGGTTATTAGGAGAATTAATAATTATAAATTTAGTTTTTGAAGAGACTTTAGACTTCAAATCTTTTATATTTATTTTGAATCCATTTTCTGCAGAAGAATTTGCAAAAATCGGCTTCCCACCCGCCAGTCTAACCATCTGGGGATAACTTAACCAATATGGAGAAGGAATAATAACTTCGTCTCCAGTATTTAACAAGACTTGGAAAAGATTATATATTGCTTGCTTAGCGCCATTTGTGACCATTACATTTTTAAATTCATAATTTAAATCGTTTTGAATTTGAAGTTTATTTGCAATTGCTTTTCGGAGATCTAAATTCCCCGCTGCGGGCCCGTACTTTGTAAATCCATCAAATATAGCTTTACTTGTAGCCTCTATAACTTCTTTTGGGGCATCAAAATCAGGTTCTCCTGCACTTAAATTGCAAATATCTACACCTTCTGCAGATAATTGATTTGCTTTAGCACTTATCTGCAATGTAAGAGAAGGCTCAATTGAAAGTGCCCGATCAGATAAATTAACTTGAATCATTGACTTATGACTTTTCAAATATGACTTTTAATAATGACAAATGCATAAATTAAGAATAAATAAAACTATCACACTATGGTTTAATTTAGTTCATTTTCTTAATCTATTTTATTTTCATGTTTTGAGTTCTTAAGATAAAAATATTTAAAGTTTTATTTTCGGTGAAAAGGTTAGTAGTTGGGAGAGGGAGTGTATTTGCAGATTTGTTAATAATTGGTGAGGCACCTGGAGCACAGGAAGATTTAGAAGGAAAACCTTATGTAGGTAAATCTGGTAAGTTATTAAACCAATTATTAATACAAGCTGGCATTGACTATAAGAAGGATGTTTATTTTTGTAATGTAATTAAATGTCGTCCACCAAATAATAGAAAACCAACTGCTAGAGAAATTAATATTCATAAACCTTGGTTATTACAGCAAATAAAGCTAGTTGATCCAAAATTTATATTACTTACTGGTTCTACTGCTATGAGAGCTATTTTAGAAGTTAAAGATCCTATAAGTAATTTAAGAGGTCAATGGATTAAAAAAGATGGTAGAGAAATTATGGTAATTTTTCATCCATCTTATTTGTTGAGATTTCCTTCAAAAGAAATCAATAAACCTTACCATCTAACTTTGAAAGACCTAGAGAATGTAAGTGGTAAACTATATGCCGTATAATTTAGTGAAATCCTTTTTGAATATCAAGAATTTTAATGTCATTAACTCAATCAAAAGAGGTTAATAGTCTCTCCAAAAGATATTCAACTCATATTGAGAGAAGGATAACTAGAACAGTAATGGTGGGTGATATAGCAATTGGAAGTGATTATCCAGTAAGAGTTCAGTCGATGATAAATGAAGATACGATGGATGTCGAAAATGCTTACTTAGCTATCAAAAGACTTCATGATGTGGGTTGTGAAATAGTAAGGTTAACTGTTCCTTCATTAGCACATGCCAAAGCAGTAGGAGATATAAAGGCAAAATTATTAGAAAATAATATCAACACTCCCTTGGTGGCTGATGTTCACCATAATGGTATGAAAATTGCAATGGAAGTTGCAAAACATGTTGATAAAGTACGAATTAATCCTGGATTATTTGTTTTTGAAAAATCAGACCCTACAAGAACTGAATATACAGATAAGGAATTTGAAACTATTAAGCAAACAATACTTAAAAGATTTACCCCTTTAGTTGAAGTTTTAAAGGCTGAAAACAAAGCTCTAAGGATTGGAGTTAATCATGGGTCTCTATCTGAGAGGATGCTTTTTACTTATGGTGATACGCCATTAGGAATGACAGAATCTGCGATGGAGTTCGTCAAAATATGTGATGAGCTTGATTTTCATAACATAATTATTTCTATGAAAGCTTCTAGGGCTCCTGTCATGATGGCAGCTTACAGAATGATTGCAGATAGGCTTGACTCAGAAGGATATAACTATCCGTTACATTTGGGAGTGACCGAAGCTGGTGATGGTGATTATGGAAGGATTAAAAGTACTGCTGGAATTGGAACGCTTTTAGCAGAGGGATTAGGTGATACCATCAGGGTTTCCTTAACAGAAGCTCCAGAAAAGGAAATACCAGTGTGCTATTCAATTTTGCAATCTTTAGGCTTAAGAAAAACAATGGTTGAATACATCAGTTGCCCTAGTTGTGGTAGAACACTTTTCAATCTAGAAGAAGTTGTAGATAAAGTTAGGAACGCCACTTCACATTTAACGGGTCTAGATATTGCAATAATGGGATGTATTGTTAATGGGCCAGGAGAAATGGCAGATGCTGATTATGGTTATGTTGGAAAAGGTAAAGGAACTATTGCCTTATATAGAAGGAAAGAAGAGATAAAAAGAGTACCTGAAGATGAGGGTGTTAATGCTTTAATCCAACTTATTAAGGATGATGGGAAGTGGATTGATCCTTAAGGATTTGTCAAAATTTTGAATTATAAATAAATTCTTTTTATAATAAAAAATATCGAATTATTTGAAGATAAGAAAATTGATTAAAAAAAAATTTATATTTCTGTTTGCGACATCCTTTTCTGGACTATTTTTAAATAATTTTGCACAGGCAACAGTTTTAAATAATAGTTATAAAGAAGTAATTGATCATGTTTGGCAAATTGTATATAGAGATTTCCTTGATTCAAGCGGCAAATTTCAAAAGTCCAATTGGATTAATTTAAGAAAAGAAGTTTTATCAAAAACATATTCAGATAGCAATGAAGCATATGATGCGATTAGAGATATGCTTTCTAAATTAGATGATTCTTATACAAGATTTTTAGAACCTAAGGAATTTAATCAAATGAGAATCGATACCTCTGGTGAATTAACTGGAGTTGGTATCCAAATAGTTAAAGATAAAGAATCTGATGATTTAATAATTATTTCTCCAATAGAGGGCACACCTGCATATGATGCTGGAATTAAAGCTAGAGATAAAATATTGTCTATAGATGATATTTCTACTGAAGGTATGAATATTGAGGAGGCCGTGAAATTAATAAGAGGACAAAGAGGTACTAAAGTAAAGCTTGAAATTCTTAGAGGTTCTAATTCCTTTTTTAAGATTTTATCAAGAGAAAAAATTGAAATAAAATCTGTATCAAGTAAAGTCAATCAAACCAAAAACGGCTTATCAATTGGCTACGTAAGAATTAAACAATTTAATGCAAATGCATCAAAAGAGACTAGAGATGCTATTAAGGATTTAGAAACAAAAAAAGTCGCAGGATATGTTCTTGACTTGAGAAGTAATCCTGGGGGTTTATTAGAATCAAGCATTGATATCTCAAGGCACTTTATTAACAAAGGAGTAATAGTAAGTACGGTAAGTAAAGATGGTTTAAAAGAAACAAAAAAAGGAAACGGTCAAGCTTTAACAAAAAAGCCCTTAGTTGTCTTAGTTAATGAGGGTTCTGCTAGTGCTAGTGAAATAGTCTCTGGTGCAATAAAGGACAACAAAAGAGGAAAATTAGTCGGGAAGAAAACGTTTGGTAAAGGTTTAGTTCAATCTATGAGAACATTAGTTGATGGTTCAGGACTAACTGTTACAGTCGCTAAGTATTTAACTCCGAACGGCACTGATATAAACAAATCTGGAATTATTCCAGACATAGAAGTAAGAATGAATATAAACCCTATACTTCAAAGAGAGATAGGAACAAGAAAAGATAAACAATATAGAGCTGGTGAAAAAGAGCTAATAAATATAATTAATAGAAAGCATCAAATAAGCGAATTTAAGCCCGACACCACAAACCTTAATGCATTCCTAAAAATTAATAAGGAAGATAAAGTATTTTCATTAAATTAATTACTCATATCCAGCATTCTCTTTATTGGCACATAGGCTCTCCTTATTATTTCTGGGTCTAGTTCGATAGACGGGGAATTATTTTTCAAACAATCAAGAATTTTTTCTAAAGTATTTAATTTCATATATGGACACTCGTTACATTTACAACCTTCTACATCTGGGACTTCAATAAAAATTTTATTAGGTTCTTTCTTTTTCATTTGATGGATTATTCCAGGTTCAGTTAGTACCATGTAAGTTTTAGATGGATCTTTACTTATGAAATCGAGCAGCTTACTTGTTGATCCAATAAAGTCTGAGAGAATTAGTAAATTTTGACTACATTCAGGATGAGCAATTACTTTTGATCCTGGATTTTGATATTTTAATTTTAGAAGTGCTTCTTCACTAAATGATTCATGAACAATGCAGCTGCCAGGCCATAATTTAAGATCTCTTCCTGAATTTTTCTGTACCCATCTCCCAAGGTTCTGATCTGGCGCAAATATTATCTTTTTATCTTCAGGTATCTTTTTAATTAATGAGACTGCATTACTGCTTGTACATATCAGATCACTTTGTGCTTTTACTTCTGCAGTGCAATTTATATAACTTACGACATAGTGATCTGGATTTTCTTCCCTGAATTTTTGAAATTTATCTGAAGGACAATCGTCTGCTAATGAGCATCCTGCGTCAATATCTGGTAATAGGACTGTTTTATTAGGGCTAAGTATTTTTGCGGTTTCGGCCATAAAGTGCACACCGCAAAAAATTATTATATCTGCGTCATTATTTGCAGCTTTCCTAGATAGATCTAATGAATCGCCAATAAAATCGGCAATTTCCTGAATCTCTGGAGCTTGATAATAGTGCGCAAGAATAATTGCATTAGCTTTTTTGCAACGCTCCTTTATTTCAGAAATCAAATCCGCTTCGTTTTGAACTGATTTCTGTTTTGCAGTAGAAGTTATACTGGTCAGGATTTAGAATATCTCTAAATAGATTATATGCCTTTAAACAGAAAAAATTCTGACAAATTTAAAAATTGCTATTGTTGGTGACTGTCATGGTCAATGGTCTGAATTAGACTTGAAAGTTTTATCGATTATCAAACCAAATATTGTTTTATTTGTTGGCGATATTTCTGATGGAAGTGTCAAAATAATTAAAAAAATCAATGAGATCAATATTCCTACTTTTGTGATTTTAGGAAATCATGATAGAGGGAAAGATTCTACAGGGGAAACTCTCTCAAAGCAGATACGTGTTCTTGGTGAAAAATATTGTGCATGGGATTTGAAAGTTTTTAATAATCAAATAAATTTATTGTCTGCTAGACCATGTAGTTCTGGCGGCGGCTATTATCTTTCAAAAGAAGTTAAAGGCGTTTATGGACCTATAACCGAACAAGATTCAATAAATAAAATTATCAAATGTTCAGAAGAGACTGTTGAAGAAATACCTCTAATAATTATGTCTCATGCTGGTCCTTCGGGTTTAGGTTCAGAACCTGAAAGTATTTGTGGGAAAGACTGGAAATTACCCTCTTTAGATTGGGGAGATAGAGATTTGTCTGTTGCTATTTCTAAAATACAAAAGAGAAGAAAAGTTGATGTTGTAATTTTTGGTCATATGCACAACCGGCTTAAAAGAAATCTTGGTTTAAGGGAGATGTTTAAAATTGATGGCAAAGGAACAATTTATTTCAACACTGCTGTAGTACCAAGATATAAAACTGATGAAGATGGGAAATTGCTAATTAACTTTTCATGGATTGAGTTTGAAAATAAGGAATTAAGGCATGTTTCTCATCGATGGTATTCAGAGTCTGGTGAAATTCGTGAAGAAGATAAATTTTTTTAGGATCAAACATCTCTGATCATATTTTAAGTATTTTTGGGCTTTTCATATCTTGAAAATAATGTTTGAGATAAGATATAACCCGCAATTCCTGCTGCTGTAAAAGCTAAACCATTTTTAAACAAAGGTAATAAATCATTTGTTCTGGATATTATCGGTGCCAAACCAAAAATTCCAAATAACATTCCCCATAAAGGAGAAAGAAGAGCTAAAAATCCAATTGAAATGACTTGACCTTCTTTTCTTGGGGCAGATGCAAAACCTGCTACTAAACCTCCAAGAATCGATGTACATAAAGTCCATACATATTGCTCTTTGGGTAGGCCAGGGACAACTTGGCATCCTCCTCTTTCGAGACAAATCTTTACTGAATCAATTGCATCTAATACTGCACCATCCTCACCGTGATCTTTAACATAGTATTGGTTGCCAAATCTTGTTTGAAGTTCAACCCAAAATAACCTTGGCATAAAATTAAAATAAGCCTCTCCTACGTTAAAGTTCAGCAAATTTCCCCCTCTAGGATCCGCAACTATCAACAAACTTGTCTCATCTAAATCCCAATAGTCCTTTATTGCACTACCAGGTGAACTTTCAAACTGAGATAAATATTTAATTTTCCACCCACTTTCAATTTCTAGATTGTTTAGCTTTTCCTCTAAAGATTTTTTCTGATTAGGGCTTAATGTTTTTGCTAAATCAATTACTGGTGTTTTTTCTTCTGGTAAGAGATTTGGATTATTTATAGCGAAAACGGGTTTATGTGAAATTAAAACTAATATAGATAGAAATATTCCTAATAAATAGTTAATCTTTGAAGGCATAAATAAGTTTTGTCTCTTTATATTTTCGCCGATGAATAGCTTACCCGCGAATAATCCAGATTGGTTAGTAAAAAAAATAAAAAAAATGGGTGGGACTATAAGTTTTTATGACTTTATGAATTTTGCATTAAATGATCCTATTAATGGTTACTACGGCAGCGGTAAAGCTGAGTTAGGCGTTCGAGGAGATTTTGTCACATCACCATCTTTATCTGATGATTTTGCTTTTTTGGTTGGTAAACAAATAGAGGATTGGTTGATTCAGTTCAAAAGTAGTTTTTTATCTAATCAGACATTATCTGTAACTGAATTTGGAGCTGGAGATGGAAGCTTTATGAGTGGATTAATTAAATATTTTTTAGAAAACAGTAAGAATTTTTTAGAAGGAGTTTCTTTTGTAATTATTGAACCTAATGAAGGGATGGTAGAAAAACAAAAAAATAAATTGGAGGAATTTTTGAACTTAGGTATTGATATTTTATGGAAAGGTTTGGATGAAGTAAAAGAAAATAATATAAATGGAATAGTTCTAGCAAATGAGGTTTTGGATGCTTTGCCAGTAGAAAGAATAACCTTCTCAAAGGGAAAATTAATTCGACAAGCAGTTTCTATAGACAAAAAATCTCATAAATTATTTTTTGATAAAATGCCAATTACACGTGAATTGGAAAAAAGTTTTGAATCTGCTAAAAGTGAGTTGGGAATAACTATTCCGCCTGCAGATGCTCTTGAAGGATGGACGACAGAATGGCATGTAGATAACTCAAAATGGTTAGAAGCTATTTATGGGAAAATAAATAATGGTATTTTATTGATAATTGATTACGCTAAAGAAGCTAAAAAATACTATAACTCTAAGAATTATGATGGGACGATAGTTTCATATGAAAATCAAAAAATGAAGAATAATGTCCTAGATTCTCCTGGAAATTGCGATTTAACATCTCATGTGTGCATAGAAACTTTAATTAATGATGCTGAGAATCTTGGATTTAATACTGATGGAATAACTAAACAAGGCGAGGCTTTGTTGGCGCTTGGATTGGCAGAGAGACTTTATGGGATTCAGAAAGAATTTAAGGAGAATTTATCAAATGCTCTTTTAAGAAGAGAGGCATTACTTAGACTCGTAGATCCTGTTTGTTTAGGTGATTTTAAATGGTTTGTTTTTAAAAAGTTCAATGAGAAGAAAATGAATATAAATTCAACCTGTTTGCGTTAAGAAAAAAACTTTAAAAATAATGAATCTTCTACGTCATCATATATATCAACAGCACCAATTTCTTTCGGTAATATAAATCTCATTTTGCCATCACGAACTTTTTTATCGCCCATAAGTATTGTTAGAACCTCTTCTTTATTTATTTTGGGGATCTCGGTAGGAAGATCAAAACTCTCTAAGAGAATTCGCTGTCTCTCTAATTCTTCTTTAGACCATAACCCTTTTTCAATTGCTATTTTCCCTGCAATATTCATACCAATCGAAATTGCCTCACCATGCAGAAATTTGCCGTATCCACATAAATTTTCAATAACGTGACCAAAAGAATGTCCATAATTCAATATTGCTCTAACACCATTTTCATGTTCGTCTTGAGATACAACATGAGACTTTGTTTTAATTGAACTATTAATTATTTTAATTAGATATTCATTTTTGAGATTTATAAGTTCATTTTTGTTTTTTTCAATTTCTAAGTATTCGAAAAGTTCTTTATCTCTTATTACTCCGTATTTTATTACTTCGGCCATGCCTGCACTAAATTCTCTTTTGGGCAAACTTTTTAAAGTTTCTGGATCAATAAAAACTGCTTTAGGTTGATTGAAAGCTCCAATTAAATTCTTACCTTTTGGATGATTTACTCCCGTTTTTCCTCCCACAGATGAATCAACCATTGATAATAATGTTGTTGGAATCTGAATATATTCGATACCTCTCAGCCAAGTCGCAGCTGCAAACCCACTTATATCTCCAACAATTCCTCCTCCAAGGGCAATAATTATTGAATTTCTATCTAAGCCAAATTCAAATGCTACATCATATATTTCACTTAAGGTTTTTAAGTTTTTATATGATTCTCCAGCCTTGATAAGGAAAATTTTGGCCTGAAATTTATTATCTTTTAAATTATTTAAAAATTTTTCTCCATACAAATTTGATATTTCTTCATTTGAAATCACAAGTATTTTTCTATTCTTTGTTATTCCAATTTTTAAAAGTTCTTCGCTGATATTATTCAGTATCCCTGCTTCTAGAGTTACTTCGTATGACTTATCAGCTAATGGGACTAATATTTTTCTCTTATTCACAATTGATTACCTAGTTAAAATTTATAAATATTTGGTATTAAATACTTTATATATTAGCAAAATCTAAGCTCTAGATCCTTAAAAATTCAGTTGTTAAGAATTAGAAATGGTAATAAAATCATGCTATGAGTTTTAAAAAAAATATAAACGATATTAAGAAAAATTATTCCCTAGGAATAATTGGAGGTGGTCAACTGGCATTGATGTTAACCGAGGCAGCAAAAAAAAGAGATTTAGAAGTATGTGTGCAAACAAAATCCTGTGATGATCCTGCTGGTTCAAAAGCAGATCATGTCATAGAAGCTGATCCTTTAAAAATAAGAGGTAATAAATCATTAATTAATGAGTGTGAAAAAATAATTTTTGAAAATGAATGGATAAAAATTGATAAATTAAATTTAATTGGCAATAATGATATTTTTGTTCCAAGCCTAGATGCAATTAAGCCATTAGTAGATAGGTTTTCTCAAAAAAAATTAATAGATAGAATGAATATTCCCTGTCCAAAATGGATAAGTATTGAAGATTTTAAAAATCTCTCGGATGAGGAAATCAAAAATTGGACTTTTCCTCTAATGGCAAAATCAAATAAAGGTGGATATGACGGTAAAGGGAACAAAAAAATAAAGACAAAAGAAGATTTAGATTCTTTTTTAACAGAGAATAATTCTGATGAATGGTTAATAGAAGAATGGATAGAGTATGAAAAAGAACTGGCTCTTATTGGTTCGAGAGATAGGCTCGGTAAGATAAGATTCTTTCCAATAGTTGAGACGTTCCAATCAAACCATGTTTGTGATTGGGTTCTTGCACCTGGAACAAATGAATATGATTTGAACTTATTTGCAATAAATATTTTCTCTTCAATAGTCAATGAACTTAATTACGTTGGAGTTTTAGCTATTGAATTCTTCTATGGAGATAATGGTCTTTTAATTAATGAAATAGCTCCTAGAACGCATAACTCAGCTCATTTCTCTATTGAAGCTTGCACTTCAAGTCAGTTTGATCAATATGTTTGCATTTCTTCTGGGATAATGCCACCTGAAATTAAAATGAACTGTGAAGGGGCAATTATGATAAATCTACTGGGGTTAAAAAAGAATTTCCCAATCTCAATGGAAACCAGAATTAAAATGTTATCTGAAATTGAGGGTTCTAATATTCATTGTTATGGCAAATCTCGCGAAATTCTGGGAAGAAAAATGGCTCACATCACATTTTTATTAAATGGTAAAACGCATTCAGAAAGATATGATGAAGCTCAAATTTTATTAACTATGGTAAGAGACATTTGGCCATCTCCAAATGCATAAAAAAATGAGTTAGAGTTAGATTACTGGATCTTTGGTTAAGTTCTTCTTTATGTGCTCTGATCTGACTCTCTTTCGACATGAGGAGACTGTCGTGATGCGGTAGTAAACCGATCTTGTAATCGGAAACGAAAGCCCACTTTGAATCCTCTTCTGGCATTTCCAGGTCGATGCAGCAGAGAACTGACGGGGATCCGGTCTTACCTATCAAAATGCTTGCTAAAACAGGTTTTTGGTGGGTATTTTATTTTTTTGGAATAACTGAGCTGTTTTTATTCTCTATCAGTGTAAATAATTTATTTGCCAAAATACTTGACGATCAATTCCCAATGTATTTATATTAGTAGTACATATGTATTGCTAATTAATGACTTTAGGAGGAGCTAATGTTTGGACTAATTTTTCTTACGGTTATCGTAATGAGTCCCCAAGTGGTTGGTTGCTTAGCCCAGACCGCAGCAGATTAATTTTATTTATAAGGAACAAAAAATCTCCAAGAAATAGTATGAGAATTTTTGCTCATACATATTATGCAAATGATCTTGGTGAGCCAATGGCAATTAAATCATCCACTCAAATGTATTTGGATAATGCTTGGGATAAATGGCATGACCTTCAATTAGAAGGTTGGACTTTTGAAGAACTTGAATTACCTGAATCTGTATGACTAACTTAAATCCAATCAAAAAGAAATTATCAAAAGTAGATAAAAAGATATCTATGCAAGACCCATCAAAATTATTAGCAGAATTTTTTAATGGTGTTGTCATTGAACTTGATGAAGAATATAAATATGACTCATAAAAAATTGATAGATCAAGTTTCCGCAAATTTATTTAAACAAAGTGGAAAGTTAGAAAGCAGAAGATCTTGGTTGGCAATGAGAAATTATCTTGAGCAATTAGATACCGAACAACTTAAATCCATGCTTAAGGACCAAGGATGATTTAAAAACTTTATTTAGTTTTTATTTTTTTCTTAATTCTCAGAAAACCGTAAGTTGCAAAGCCAACCAAAAACATATCCAAGTAAATATGCCAAGTAGGAAAAATCTGGTGTATTAATTCCATTAACGTTTTATTGCAACTTGCCAATAAGGATAATCTAAATTTGATTTTTCTCTAATCAATTGTAATTTTCTAGAATTTATTTTTACTACTATTCCATCTGTTGGATATTTACTAAAAAGCTTCCCTTCTAGCCATTGTTTTCTAAATACTTCAACTTGGCTCGTAAAGTTGCATGAAATATCCTGAGGGATCGTGAAGCCAAGCTTTGAAAGACTCTTTTTGGACTCATATTGGTTAAGTGTTGAATTAAGTATTTGAAATGCGCAGAAGCTAAGACTTCCAGAAAATCCTTCTTTAGCTCTTAGAAATCCAGAAGCGATTCTCTGGGAGATATTTGGACTTTGGTTGGGTGCGTATAATTCACCTCTAACTTGAAGAATTCCTCGTAAAGGGAGATTATTGGGAATGTCTTGGACTTTAATAAGTTTACTAGTAACGTCTGCCCCTTTTCTTGAAATTGCTTTCTCCAAGGTGCCATCCCTATATTGCAAAGCAACAGCACAACCATCAATTTTCGGTTCAATTAATAATCTTGTATCTGCTAATAAACCTTTCAAAAATTCATCTATTGAATCCTTTTCTAATGAAGGTAAAACTAGTTTATTTTTCTTTTTGAAGTAATCACAATTAGGGTTTGTTCTTAATAAATTTTTTTCAAGTTGGTCGAACTGTTTATCAGAGATTAAAGCATTACCATTTCTGTAATTATCGTCATACCATTCAATTCGTTCTTCTAAATAAGTTTTCATTTAATACGATGGCTTAAGTGTTTGACTAGGTATCCAACTTGGTTTATCTATGATCCATTTTTCTCTATCTTCATATTTAACAGTCCATAAAAGAAATGAAGAAATTTCTTTTAGAGTTATGCCAACCAAATATCTTGTTTTTGGACTTATTGATATAAATCCAAATAATAAAATTAATAAAGTAAGTTTAAATATGCCTTTAATCATTTAAAAACTCAGCGTAATTTTTTCGAAATTTTTAATTAATGCAATTCTTATAACCTTCAATCTTTGCTAATTCATCAATGTTCAAACCTGTTTCCTCTAGTAAAGTTTCTCCTATATCGTCCTTATTAAATTTAGTTAAAGCTCCTTTAGTAGAGTACTTAATACATAGGTTTTTGTATTTTGCTTCTTTGACAACAGGAGATAAATAAAAACCAAACAAGATGATAAAAGCTCCATAGGTTACAACTTTTCTATGGTTTTTCCACCATTCATAAAATTTATTGGACACGAAAAATAAATAATTAATAAATTTCTATTTTAAATGGATTGTCAACAAATTACTTTAGTTATTGAAGGATTGCTTAATTTATTTTTTTTCATTAATAGATTTAACCCAAGAATAATATCTTGATTTTCTAATCCTTTGCTCTTTCGAGACTAATCTATCCGCAGATTCTAGGGGTGATTCTCCTTTCTCAACTTTTGTTGTAATAGATATACCAAAACCTTTCGCTTCAATTTTTGCAATGCCACCCTCTAAAAAAAATAAAAAAGACCATCCTTTATTCCATCCTAAATAGAAGGGATTTCGATACATTGTATTCTTCAGAATATACTCTTTAATGTTATTTTCCTTTTCAAGGTGTTACTTGTATACGCCATTACCAAATAAGAAGTTTACTGTAGATTATTTCTGGGAAGTAATTTTCGTATTTAAATAATTTTTTGGATGAATACTTGACGCTCAGGAGTAGTACATTTATATTAATAGTACAACTGTATTATCTTAATGACTTCAGGAGTAGCTAATGTTCGGACTAATTTTTATTGTGGCAGCCTTATTGACACCCCAGCTGGCTGGTTGTTTAACAAAAAAAGTGGTTTATTAATTCTTTTTGAGAGTTATAAGAAATCTCTATCTAATAATGAAAAAGTTTATACCCACCTTTTCTATGCAAATGAATTAGGTGAACCAGCTCAACTTAAAAATTCAAGACTACATTCTATTGAGTGTGCTTGCGAAACATGGGATGAATTAGTTTCAGGAGGTTGGCAAATTGTTACTGGTAAATTCCACTAATCATGATTAAGGTAAATCCTTCAAAATGGGAATATCTAAAAGAATCTACTCTAAAACGAAAACGTAAAAAGATTTGTATTACTTGCAATCACTTTCGCTACAGCACTACAGAAACTTTTGCTACTGTCTTGATATGTCCAAGATACGAAAAACGTATACCACAGGGAGACCATTTACTTAAAGGTTGTGAATATTGGCAAAAAAATAAGACTATATTTTCTCCTGAAGGATCTTAATCATTATCCAATTAACCTTTTCTAGGTAAAGATATTTAATTATGTAAATAAAGCATTATTTTATACAACTTAAAAAAATCTTTTTAAGTAATTTGAGAATTATGATTCAATTTTATTTTTCAATATTTTTATTAGTTGTGCTTACATTTTTTGCACTTTTATTAGATGCACCAGAATTGGCTACTTTAATTCAAACATTTTAGAAAATAATAAATCAGCATTTTTACTGATTTACTTTCTTTATAAGAAAGACTTAAGTTTAATTTGTTGAATAGGAGGGATCTAATGATTGACAGTCCACCAGTGGAGTTAGATTATAAAATTTAAATCTAGATAAAACTAATGCTAAATCTGGAATGAATCTTCTTTTTGAGATTCATTCCTTTTAAATTTCTTTCTAAAGAAATGTGAAATTATAAATATTAAATTTTTAAAATAAAAATCTGTTCATATTAAAATGATTAGATGTTAAAGACACTTGAAGGAAGTGATTAACTTTACCTGAATCCAAAACGAGTTTTTTGCTCCTCCTTTTCTGCCCATTCATTCATAATTAGTTTCAGTAAACTTTTAACTTCCAAATTCGAAGCATCAGTATCTTTTTGAAGATTAATACAAATGTGTTTAATTTCCTCATAAGCATTATCAATTAATATTGTTTTTTGATCTGGATTAGCCATAGAATTTTAAAATGCTCCATTACAGTCGAACCCGCTGCAGTTAATAACCCTAAAAATATTCATTACAAAGTTGTGGAATCTTTCATCATAGAAAAATGCCCAGGTTGTAAATATAGCAAAACCAGAGACAGCAAAAGCAGCATATTGAAGCCAATGTATTCCATAGCTGTCTAATCCATTTTTATCAAAATCAGAATTACTCAATTGCTTTTTTATTTATAATAAAAATTTTTTTTTTAAAAGGAGAGTTTGTTTTGAACGAGAGATTTATTCTCTTTAAAACTTTAATGTATTTATCTTTTAAATAAAACCAGGTATTATCCACCCAAAAAAACCGTAGTTTATTATCAAAGCTAAAAAACCAATCATAGCTAATCTCCCATTTGTTATTTCGGCATTTTTCCAAAATTTCCCCATGTAGTTTTTTATTTTTTTCGAATTTTTATCTATCAAATAATTTGGTTCTAAAGGTTCCTGCAACCTTTTTATGGTGTATAAAGAGAATTGAATAGTTATTGCGATGATAACAATTATAAAACTAGTAAGAGCATCCATTTTTATATTTCATATGTGATCATTTTGTAAGCCAAAATTAAATGACATTTTATGTATCAAACATTTCCTTATTTCTGCTTAATTGACAGAGGAAACCTTAACTTGAATTATTAATGAATGTAACATATTTAAAAATAATTAGTATGAAATCTTACTTTTTCTTTGGATTTAACACTTTTAAAGACTAATGTGTTACATTAATGTGTTATTTATATCCTTTGACTTTTCTTAATTGAATTGCAGAAAGCCTTAAAATTTTTCGTAAATTCAGATAATGTATTAAATTTTTACTAGAAATATAGATTTAAGATAATTTATTTAATAAAAATTTAATAACTAGAAATTATTACTTTTGTTTGATTTCAGGAAGGTAAAATTTATTGCCTAATGTATAACCAATCGACATGAGTACGAACCCAACAAGTTGCGGTAAATGAGAATTTGCTAGAGAGATTTTTTCAATCATTTCTCAATGTATAAACTATTATCATAATAAAAAATTTTTAATATTGTAAGTCTATTTTCTTTTTGATTCTTTAATTTCCCCAGATTTTTTTAGTGAATTAACAAGCCTTTCATTTTCTGTTTTTAAATTTTCTAATGCAGATTTTGTGAATTGTTCTTTAGCCTCAAATTTTGCTGAACTTATAACTTTTTTATTCGGGAGTTTTTTTTTCGGTTCTGGCTTCATATTAAACAGCATTTTAAAAATTTTAGAAGTTATTTTTTTTGCATTAGGTATTATTTTTTACAGTTTTCTGGTTAATAATATTTGTTTACATAGACAAATTAATCTTTATCTTTTGGGAGCCTTAACCATCCAGAAGTCCATTCTGATTTTAATTTTGTCCATAGGATCCTTTTAATATCTTTTTTATTTTTGGTAGGAAAAATATCAACCCATCTATCTTCATTTTTACCACCATAAGCTTTAACTTGAAAATGCCTATTACCATTAATAGTTTTTGGTGCTGTCCAACAAAGAGTAGGAGGCCATTTCATGAGAAATTTTAAAAGTTGAAAAACTAAAGATTGCTTTGCCCAGTTAAAACTAAACCATAATATGCAATCGTACCAAGGATAAGTACGATACCTAGTATCCTAATAATCATGATTTGATTTTTTAAATTCAAACCATATTAGAGAAATTTTATAAATTTGAGTTGAAGATTTAATATTTTCTAATTTTTCCTTTTTTATTTCTAACTATGGAGTGGCAAGATTCAGGATGCCATTCATTCTGAATTTTGCCAATAAAATCATAAATAAATGAATCGGGACATCCAGTTTCTTTTTGAAGTTCTGAAAGTTCTTCTTTAATGAATTCATATACACTCGTTATTACCCCTAAATTTTCTTCTTGAGAGGGAGCCCATTTTTTATTCTCCATTAATATTTTTTAAATTATTTTCCACAATATCGTAATAGGTTATGTCTCCATAATCAGCATCTGAACAACATAAATCTCCATATAGTTCCTCTAACAAATCGTACGCATCTGAATACTTATCAAAACTTTGAGATGTTAGTTCGTCATCTTTTCCATCAATTCTAATTATTTTGTAGGTCATATTTTACTTAGATGCAAAAAGTATTTTTTGATTCATTAGATCATCTTATAAATAAAAATCTTATTTAGGAGTATTAGTTGGGTAAAGCTTCTGAATTTTATTTTTCTGAATTTTTATTTTTCTCCTTTCATATTTTTTTGCCATTATTTTTCTGATAAATAATTGTGGGATAAGCCAAATTAACGCAATAGCTATAGCCATGAAAGCAGGATTTCTCCACGTTAACCTAATAATCTCTTGTATAAATTCTTGATTGAAAATTTCCATATATTAAATTTTGATGATAAAAATATCTTTGCTTTCTTTTTTAAAATTTTTTAAAATTCCTAACTCATCATAACCTTAAAAAATCTAATAAGGAATTTTATAAATTTTTTCTTTTTCTAGTTTGTTTTCTTTTATATTTGGATCAAGATTGATTTTTTATTTTTTAGTTTAGAGATGTCTACTTATCTAATTACAGGATCAAATAGGGGTATTGGATTAGAACTATGCAGGCAAATTCATAAGAGGGGAGATAATGTAATTGCAACGTGTAGGAAAGCTTCAAAAGAACTTAGAGATTTAGGAGTGAGAATTGAAGAGAATATAGAAATTTCTTCTGATAAGTCGATAACAAATTTGTGTAAAAAACTATCTGGAGTTAATTTAGATTGCTTAATTCACAATGCAGGAATTTATGAATTTAATTCTTTCGAAAACTTAGATAAAAAAAGTATTTTGCAGCAATTTGAAGTTAATGCATTGAGCCCAATATGTATGACCCAATCACTTAAACACCTTTTAAAAAGATCTTCTAAAGTTGCTTTTATCACAAGTAGAATGGGATCTATTGAAGATAATTCATCTGGAAGTTCTTATGGCTACAGGATGTCTAAGGTAGCTTTGTCCATGGCAGCAAAATCACTTTCTATAGATTTATCAAGAGATGATATTTATGTAGCTATTTTGCATCCTGGTTTAGTGAGTACAAGAATGACTGGCTTTACAAGAAATGGAATTAGTCCTGAAGAATCAGCAAATGGCCTTTTAAAACGTATTGATTCTTTAAATAAAAATAACTCGGGTACGTTTTGGCATGCCAACGGAGAGGTTTTGCCTTGGTAATATTTATATTTTGATTTTTAAGAGATTTATATTGTTTATTTGTTAAAAAACTTTTAAATTTTTAACGAATTTCTTTCCTTGTTTCATTCTTTTAGTTATCTTAAAAAAAACATTAGTAAAGGAGGTGATTCATTGTCGTATCTACCGAAAAATGCGGTTATCAAAGGGGCCGTGAATTCAGTATCTTCATCACATTCATCGGTCTCTTTTTCTTTGATTAAGAAAAAAGGTTTTATAATCAATAGATTTATATAAATCAGTCACTTAATAATTAAAAGCTCTGCATCTCATGAAGTTGCAGAGCTTTTTTTATAAATTTAAATAGTCTTTCAAAATTTACTCTATCTTTTTTGGCCGAAGTAAATTAAGGCTAAAAAAGATAAAGTGCTTACCAAAGCGATTAAGTACCATCCAGTTGAGGAGTTGCTAGTTACTTCGGTCATTTATTTTGATTTATCAGAGGAATTGATTATTTGAGTGAAAATCACAATTGATATCATTAAAAAAACTAAAAGGATGTAAGTTACGTTCATTTATAGAAAAATGCTAATTATCAAAAAGATTATTCCTAAAACTACCGTGACAATTGCTCCATCTACTAATAAGTCTTTCCATGTATAACTTTTAAGCATCCTTGTTTTATCTTCTTCACTCATAAGGTTCTTTAACCACGTCCAATCTAAAAGCTGTGTCAATGCAACACCAAAAATTAAATGACCAAACAAAATACCAATTAGATCAATTCTAGAAATATCTTTAGTGAGACTTGTAATAATAAAAAAGTCCACTAGCTTTTTTCTTTATTAGATAAAGCACCACCTTCTTCTTTGTATTTTTCCCAAGCTTCGCTTATTTTTGCTTTAGAGAAATTTTGTTTTCCCTCAGAGATTTTATTTTTGAGGTTATTTAAACTATTAGTCAGTTCTTTTTTTGTTGGTTCGTCAAGAAAGTTTGATGTTAATTTCCATAAATACCAGCTACTAGCTAGAAGAAGAATTAATCCGAGTAATTGCATATTAGTTTTTTACCATCCTACAACTTTTCAAATGGTTTCGATAAATTAATTTATTTAATACCTGCAGAAATTTTTCTGACTTAAATAAAAATTAAAACTTTAACCAATGGAAAAATATTCTATCCAGCAGCCATATAGTTAGACCCCCTTCTAGGAAAGCTAACCAATACATTCCATAATCAGAAAACCCCATTTGTTCTTTAACTGTTTTAATCAATTTTTTGTGAGCTTGAATGAGATCTTTCATGAACAATCAAAAATTTTTAAACCTGCTGAATTTCTTTAATTAAAAAACCCTTCCCATAGCAAGATAGACATGTTTTAGTCTCATCTAATGAAATTCTTAGAAAACCTGCTCCATTACACCTAAAGCAAATTACTTTAGTGTTTGAATAGATCTTTGATTTAATTTTAGCAGCACGATTTAAGTAAGAAACAGTTTCTTTACGACCGTTTGCTTGAGCAGCTTTATTTAAAAGCTTTTTATAACTGACTTTTAGTTCTTGGGTATTCATCTTTTGAAATGAACTATGATGCTGATACAGGAAAAGCTGAATGTTTAAATAATTTAAATAATTTTCCCGTTTATATTTCTAATCTGATCTCTTATTGAGATTTAAACAATATAACTAGGATTTGGTTTATATGTTTAATATCTGGAGTAATTAGTTTGTATATTTAATAGAAATTTTATATTTGATAGAATGAACGTATTTGTGATCATTCAAGAAAATATTTTTTTTGTCTTTGAATGGAAGTTTAAATAATTTATTTTTTGAAAAGTATTTAAAAGCTCTAGTAGATCATCCAGCCTTTTTGAGGTTTTTTACTAAAAAATCATTTTCATTAGTAAGAACTTTGAGCTTAGATTTTTCCAAATCTTTTCTGATTTTTGAATTTAAATCCTTTTTTGTCTCATTTAGATTCATAAGAATTGTTCTTAAAATTATTAAAAGACAAATGTGATCATAGTGATCCCAAAAAAAATTTGTGGATAGTTTTTTCTTAAAAGGAGATAATATTTTATTTTGCACATAGAAATTCAAATTTAATCAACATATTGTGGAAAACCCTGTTGAAAAACACTTAAAAAGTGGATAACTCTTCGGGAGCATTATCAAAACACGCTTTTCTGGAAAAATTTTTAAGTATTAATGCTTCATCAAAAAAAATAAAATATAGTTTAAAAGCTAACATAATCTCTTGTTATAACTGTGGGATCATTACTTTTTAAAAAAGATAAATTTTCTATACCAGAAGCTCATGTTGATAATAAATTTAAAAAGTTTTTTCTTCATGATGTATCAAATTGAAAATTAAAGTGAAGAAAAATCAATCTAAACTTGAAATTTTTAATTTTTGCCATAGCTGATTAAAAATTGTTTAATTCGGTTTTCTCTATGCAAATATTTCTCAAACCCAAAGCTAATCAAATAGGGTTAGCAAAGTTAAAAAATTTTAAATGACAGAAGAAAAAAAGGATTCAAAAAAATGTTCTGGAAGGAAAAACATTATGTTTGCCTATGGTTTTATACAACTTGGTTCTAGTTTCGTATCTGCAATAGCTTTAGCTGCAATCGCTTTTGGATTCTGTTCAGTAAAAAAAGAGTCTAAACTTTTCAACAAATGTGTTGCTGAAATTATTGAAGATGGTGGTACCAATTCTGAGGCTGTAAGGTATTGCAACGGGGGCAATTAAAATCTCTCTCAGAATAATTAAGTGGACTCAACCTGTGATTTGATTATTGACTCTTTAAAAGAGGAGCCAATTGGAGAAACTGATCATTTTATTTGGTTTATAACAGATATTGGCATCGTTGCACTATTTAAAAGAGAGGAAAACTTTGAAACTTATAGTTCGAATGTCGAAATTGAGGCAAATAAAATTGCTTTAGATATAACTAAAGAAGAGAAAGAGTACCTCAAAATAAAAGAGAGACAGGTGTTCTTGTTTTATTCATAATCTAGGATTTAGTAAGATGGCTCAAGGTTAAAGGCCGGCTCCATAATATTGCTTTCGCTAACTAATTCGTAGGTTAGCTCTTTATCTAGGGCATTTATATAAGATGTATAAAGTTTTCCCCAAACAAATTCAAATTCATCTTTACTTAAATTCTTGAAAAGAATTTCTCCTTTGAAGTAAATGTGATAAGAATCATTCATCATGGAAAATTAATCTTATTCTTTTTAACGCAATGAAATATGTATGTAGTATTAGGTGCTACTAAAAGAAATTTATATTTAGAAGTTAGAAATACTTTTAGACTATCCGTGTATTCATTTTTTGTTTTTTGAATAATCCTACTGTCTCATCAAGATCCATACACGGCTGAATGCTTATATCCATTAACCTTCTCCATGGATGCCATTGCTTCCAAATTGTCTCAAGAGAATCTGCACTCACTACAGAATGTCCAATCCCATTTTGAACCATAAAAATCCAAGAATGAACCTCGTAGTTTTCAGGTCTGTTTTGGGGACCTCCTGATTCATACCAATTAATTAGCATTTCTGCCCCTTCTTCTTGATCTTCGCCATCTGTAAATTCGTAGGAAATCAAATACCTTTGCATATAGATTATTATTAAAATCTCTAAACTATTTTAACTCTAGATTTAGATATTGCCTCCCAATTTAATTAATGCTATGAAGTTTATAGAAGTGATTTTTTTGAATGACTGAAAGATTTTGGAAAGTTAAAAAGAATATTTTGACTAATTTATCTTTTATAAATAAGACAATCTTGAAGTATTTTCAAAACCATGATCTGTTTGTATAGCTCCAGTTAACAGATAAAATTTGATACTTTTTAAAATACCTTAAATTAGTTACCATATTTGTACTGTATAGATACCAATGATAAATAAAAAGGATCAAAGCGATCCAATTGATAATTTAGAGTATGAAAAAGTTCTAGAAGAAGAAATAATTAATTCGTACGAAAGTAAATTTCAGAAAGATACTGAAGAAGATAGTAAAAAGATTAAATTTTACAGACTTAAAAGAACTCCATTAGAAATACTAAATAGGTCATTTTTCTTTTTCTTTATTGGAAGTTTTCTTTTCTCTTTGTTTTTAGCTTATTCAGAAAGTAAGTTATGGTTCATACTTTATGTAATAAGTGCATTGTCATGTGTTTTTTATACTCCTAATAGAAAAGCACTTAAAGAATTAATAGCAGCTTGGCCAAATATAGAGGATCTCATAAAAGGGAGGAGTTTGTGGAGAAAAGGCAAGTAAATAGATTATGAAACCTTTAAATTCACTCAAAAAGTGGTTATTAAAAATTCTTGTGCCATACATAGAGGGCACCAACAAGAAAAAAGAGGATAAAAAATGAGTTTAATAAAGGTTGGAATTATTGTTGAAATATTTTTGTTTGTTGGAGTTTTTTTTTGGGTTAGGAAACTAACTAGTAAAAAAGGTAGACAACCATCGCTACCCAAAAAAACAATAAAAAATCTCAAATTTTAGAATTTTGATCACAAAATAAGGAATCTTTATAAAGAGATTAAATTTATGGGGAATTTATTTACTTTTTTTCTCTCACTTTGTATATGAAATCGGTTAGAACATCTACATCGTGCTTAAAAAATATGGTTTCTTCCATCCAAGGTCTTGCTCCAATAACTAATCCATTAAATAGTGTCTTAGTAGAAAAGAAACTAATAAATGTTGATCAAAAGTTTATTCAACTTGTTTCTCTGGCAGAAGGTTTACCTCGTACAGAAGTTATTGAAAGTGGTAGAAATTATTGGAGGGGCGTTTGTAGAAGCTTAATTTTTAGATTTCCAGATGACCTCGAAATTTTAAAGCTTGATGTGAGAAGTTATGTAGATAGATCTAAAGGAATTATTCAGATAAGATCTGCAGCAAGATTAGGGCAATCAGATTTAGGTGTGAATCTAAGAAGAGTGGAATACTTGTTTAATCAATTAGAGAAATTTTAATTAATCTATTTTTTATAAATTTAAGGTTCTTTTTACCAAATAGTTGTGCTTTAATTCATAAGAATATTTGAATTCCCATGGTGAAGATAATTTTAGTTGGAATTATTGTCGCGCTTGTATATTCTCAACCTGACCTCCGTCTTACAGTCGCTGATTGGTTAAAAGCAGCTTCTGATTTTCTTATTGAATCAGTACAAGTAAAACCATAAATTAATTTTTAATCAAGCATTAAATAAGACCTGAGACAGTAATCATTTGTTTAATGCATACAGCTACGAAAATAAATATTATTATCCTGCTCAATATGTATTTCACTTAATCAAATAAATAGTTTTAGGAACATAATAGAAAATTTTTTTGAAATTTTTGAATAGTTAACGATAATAAGGGTTATGAAGCTTAGATTATTTGAGTTCTATTTTATTAAAGACTATTTAAGGCCTTGGTTTGGTCTTATTTATTCTTTATTCTTTCTGTTTTTTTTAGGTGCAATTGGCTATCGAATAACAGAGGGATGGGAATGGAGTGATTGCTTATGGATGGTTCTGATCACAATAACCACTATTGGTTTTGGAGAAGTTCAACCTTTAAGTCCTGAAGGCAGGATCGTAACTGTTTTAGTAATCGTAGGCGGATTGATCTTTATTCAATTTACCTTTCAAAAAGCTGTTAGATTATTCGAATCCGGCTATTTTCAAAGAGTAAACGAATTACGTTTTAAAAGACTTCTTAGAAAAATGGAAAATCATGTAATTTTGTGCGGATATGGGAGGGTAGGTCAGGAAATATCTAACCAAATAAAAACACAAAATATTCCAATTATTGTAGTTGAGAGTGATGAAGATAGAAAAAAGATTGCTGAAGAAAATGGTTTAGAAGTGCTTTGTGCTGATGCGACTCTTGATGAGACTTTAAAACTAGCAGGATTAGAAAAATGTAAAAGCTTGGTTGTTACCTTACCTAATGACGCTGCAAATTTATATGTTGTTTTAAGTGCTAAAGGTATAAGAAGTTCTATAAGAGTAATTGCAAGAGCAGGAACTGAAGAGGCGGCTAGTAAGTTGAGATTAGCTGGTGCAAGTATAGTTGTAAGCCCTTATATCGCTGCAGGAAGAGCAATGGCATCAATGGCTTTAAGACCTATTGCTATTGATTTTCTTGATCTGCTTGCAGGAAGTGAATGTGAGATTGAAGAATTTGAATTAAGTAATGATATTAGTCTTTTTGAAACAGCAGAGAAAAGATCACTTTCTGAACTTGGAATAGGCAAAAAGAGTGGTGCAAAAATATTAGCCATTAAAGAAAATGAAAAGTTGTTCACTAATCCTGGAGGTAATTTCATACTTCAACCAGGTCAGGTATTAATAGCATTTGGTAGTAAAGAACAACTAAATATTTTGAATGGTTTGTTGGGTAATCTTGTTGTGGCAGTAGAGTTATTAAAATAGATAGATCGAGATTCAGAATTAATGGCTTAAGTTGTTTCTGTATGAACTTCACTCTCTATTATTTTATATAGTCTCCTTGATTGAGGCGATTTAAGGGCATTATTGTAATTTTCAATAAATGCAGAATCATCTAAAAAAGATTCATTCTCTATTTTAAAACTTTCTTTATAAGAATATTTGATTTGCTCCGTATTTTTTGCTTGATTTGATCTTTTGGTAGAAGGTAAATTATTTAAACTCATTTCTTATTGTTATTTTTGATTTAATGTATTCGATATTCAAGGCTTAAAAATATAGAAGACATATAAAATTTAAAATTATTAGATTAAGAAGTTATTAAGCAGAAAATAAATTTGTTTAAAAACTTCTAAATTTCTAAACTAAATATTTTTCTAACAGTCAAAGTTTATTTAATAAGAATTTAACTCAGGGTTAACAATAGACACTTAAAAAGTAAATATGAATAAGATTCAACTTGTTAATTTCATTACTTTTTCAATTCTTGAAAGTAAAAGAGTTGAAGACAGATTATGTAGAAAAGAAATTTATGGCTACCTTACCCAACTAAATAAAAAACAATTAAAAGCAATTACAAGTGAATTTATCATTTAAAAAAAAATATGAAAAAGCTACTGGTTGTATTTATTCTTATTCTTACTTCTTGCAGTACAAAAGATGAATTATCCATTACCCAAGATGAATTATCCATTACAAAGGATGAAATTTCGATTACGAAAGGTAAATCATCTATTAATGATGAAAAAAAATTATTTTATGTAACGAAAGAAACTGCTGTTCGTCTTTGTGGAGGGAAATCCAGAATAATTGAAAGTGAAAATGAAGAAATAATCAAAATAGAAGTAAAGGATTTTTCAAATGTTGAAAAAGAAAAATTTGTTCAATTTACTCTTGTTGAGACAGATAGAAAAGGTGGTAAATATAGAATTGTTAATTGTTATCCAAATAAAGATCCTAAAAAATCGGTAATTAAAACAATCAAGACTAATTACAAGTTAAATTAGTCTTAGGTCAACTAGATCAAATGAGAATATTTAAATTTCTACTTGTAATTCCTGTAATAACTTTAATAATTGCTTTTCAAACCTCTTTGCAAAATAGATATCTAATGGCTTCTGAAATTAGAGATGGAGAAACGATTTTTAGAAATGTTTGTGCAGGCTGCCATGTAAGAGGGGGATTAGTTGTTCTTAAAGGATCCAAATCATTAAAACTTTCCGATCTTGAAAAAAGAGGAATAGCAGATGTAAATTCAATAACAAAAATTGCTAATAATGGGATAGGTTTTATGAAAGGTTATAAAAATAAATTAAATGATGATGAGGATAAGGTTCTTGCACAATGGATTATTCAAAATGCGCAAGAGGGTTGGGAGTAGATGAGGAGCTTACTTTTTGCATCTCTTTTATTTCTATTCGCTGAATTTTCTTTTGCTGAGGAATTAACTAATTACACAATTACATCTGATTCTCAAAAAAATACTTTAAAAGGTGATTTAGAGGCCATTGGAAATGTAGTTATTAAAAGGACTAAGGATGATTTTGAAGCCTTCTCAGATAAGCTTACTTACGATAATGATTCGAAAACTTTAAAACTATTTGGAAATGTATTTATTAAAAACTTAGAATCAGAAGGATTATCAATTGAAGAAACATCTGGAGATGAATTGACAATATTTACTGATACAGGAATTTTTGAATTAAAATCTCAAAATAAAAACAGAGTAACAACAAAAATTAAATTCTAAATAAAGGCTTGCTTTTGAAAAAATAATTTATATTTTTTCTTTGTAAGGAACTTTTAAATGGATTTTAAATATAAGTTAAACTAAATTTCCTAAAAAACATAGTAGAAGTAATTTTTATTATGCATCCAAACAAAGTAATCAAACATCCAATAATCAATGACACTTATTACGATCCAGATGTTGATAAGCTTTATCAATATGTAAAAATTGGTGACTTTCCGCCAGAATGGGTAGTGACAAATATAGATGAAGATGACGATTATTATTATGCTTCGATGGGATATTAGTTTTAATATCTATTATTAAATTCAATAAATTTGTCTCTTTAAAATTTTGTGTGAGGAATATTAAAGAGACAATCTAAATATAGATAAAAGGGTTTAAGGGAAAATTAAAAAGGAAATAAGATTAGATGAAAAAAATAATAATTCAATGTAAATTAATTATGAAATAATTAGATCAAATAATTTTGATTATATAAAATAAAATTGTTGGAACTTTCAATGGCTATTAAAGATCATAAAAGTTTGCAAGACTCAAGAATTCTTCTTGTAGAGGATGATAAGAGTATTAGGCTTACAGTCAGTGAAACCTTGAGCAGCGAAGGTTTTAGAGTATCAAGTTTCAAAGACGGTTTAAGTGCCTTAGATTTTATTAATAATGATATTAAAAAAGATGTTGACCTAATAATTCTAGATTTAATGTTGCCAGGACTAAATGGATTAGAGTTATGCAGAAAAATAAGAAATGACGAAGACTATACACCCATATTAATTTTGAGTGCTAAAGATAATGAATCAGACAGGGTTCTTGGATTAGAGGTTGGTGCAGATGATTATTTAACAAAACCTTTTGGTTTAAATGAATTAATTGCTAGATCAAGAGCCTTAATAAGAAGATCTAAACGTAATAAAAAATATATAGAAAAATCAAAAACTGTTCTCGAGTTTAATCATATAAAAATGTTTTTGGAAGAATGCAGGGTAACTTCTTTTGATAAAGAAATAACATTATCTCCCAAAGAATTTAAATTATTAGAGTTATTTATGAAAAATCCAAAAAGAGTTTGGTCAAGGGATTTAATACTTGAAAAAATATGGGAAATTGACTTTATTGGTGATACTAAAACCGTAGATGTTCATGTTAGGTGGTTAAGAGAGAAATTAGAAGAAGATCCCTCTGCTCCAAAGTTTCTTAAAACTGTAAGAGGTTTTGGATATAAGTTTGGATGAAAATGAAAACACTACAAGAAGTATTATTTTTTTTACATCAGAAGTGGAAAATAAAAGTCAAGCATTTTTCTCAATCAAAAGAAAAAAAATTTGAAGTTGATAAAAATAAGTATAAAAAAACTATTGATTTCCCATTTGATAAAATTAGACCTCAAGAAGTGTTGTCTTGGCTAGATTATTCATCGCAAGGGTGGATAATCTTATCATCTGATCTAACAATAAAATTTATCAATCAGAGAGCTTTATCTCTTATTAGGGTTATCAAGTATAAAGATGTTATTGGAAAAGCAATTAATGATATTAATGAGCTTGAAGTACTTAGTAATAAAATTCTATATTTAAGAAAAAAAGATTTCCCATTCAACCTTGATTTCACAATTGCGGGAGTACCCATTTCGGTAAATATTGTTAGAGGAAGAAAAAAGAATTATTTAATATTATTGGAAAGTAAATTATCAATTGAATCGATAAAAAAACGACAAAATCAATTAATTAATGATGTGTCTCATGAACTGAAAACCCCTCTTACATCACTTATCTTAATTGGGGAAAGACTTGAATCAGTAGTATCAAAAAAGGATAGGTATCTTGTTAAAAGACTTAAGAAAGAGTCAAAAAGATTAAGAAAAATGGCCGAAGAGACTTTAGAGCTTTCTAAGCTAGAAAGTAGCGAAGATTTTAATAAAAACAAAAAAATATCTATTTCAGATTTGATTATGGAATCTTGGCAAACACTAAAACCGCTTGCAGAAAAAAAGGATATAAAAATAAATTTATTTTCTCCAACAAAATATTATATATCTGGGGATATTGAAAATTTAAAAAGAGCATTTATAAATATTTTAGATAACGCTATTCGTTATTCCCCAACAAAAGAGGGCATACAAATTGAAATTTTTAAGAGAGATAGCTCTGTTGTTATAAGAGTTAGAGATAAAGGTATTGGATTAGAAGAAAATGAATCAAATGACATTTTTTCTCGTTTTTATCGTGGGGATCCATCAAGGACTAAATTTAAGAAAAGTGGAAGTGGTTTAGGTCTTTCAATTACAAAAAAAATAATTAATAACAATAAAGGTTTTATAAAGGCATTTAATCATAAAGATGGTGGAGCGATTATTGAAACTATCTTTCCGTGTCTTAATACAGATTAATAGGGAAAATTTAAAAAATATTAGGACATGATTTTTCTGCAATAAATTTTTTTAAATTCAAAACCCCTTCTCTTGTAAAAAGAATGCTTCCTTCTTTGGAGTCATCTGCCCAATAAGAATCTCTTTTGCCAATAGCTAACCAAAGCCTATCAGGTAATGTTGGCATGTACATACTCTCGAAAGCAGATGTTCCAATGTCATTTTCTTCTTTCATATCTTTGCATGCTTCTAGCATTAGTTTGGGTCGATTTAAATAATGCCTTACACCCTGCCAATAATATTTTGTTTCAGCTTTAACTGGGGCGATGAATAAAATAATAAATATTAGGTATTTCATGATTTAACTTTTTTTAATTATAAGAACTGCAAAAAAAGCCACCTTATGTAAAAGGTGGCTTTCATTAGTATTTTTAACTAGATTTTTCCAATATTTAGGAAAAGAGTTTCACCAGTTGATTTCTTTCCAGTCCCATCGTTGTCAGTTGAAATCCATGCTTGCCCTTCGCTTGTTATTGCTAAGCCTTCAACCTTTTCAAGGATAAAACCACCCGTAGATTTCATTACTGGTTTTAGATCAGTAACTAACTCTTTTTCAACTAAAGGATAAAGTCTGGGAGGAATATTAGTCTGAAGACCTTCGAAAACAACTCCATCTAGATCGACTTTATAGATGGCTTTTAGCTTTGCTTTTTTACCATAAAAACTATCTCTTTCGATTACATAAAGTGCCCCGTCATGGTAAGTCAATTCTGAAATGCCAACGCCACCTTTTTTGATCCTATCTAATTGATAATTTACGGCCCCCCACTGTTTGGTTTTTAAATTATAGGAAAGGATCTTAGTAGTATTGAAAGCATCATCACCCCAAGGCTTCTGTTGAGCAATATAAAGAATATCCCCATTCCTTGTTATGCCTTCAAAACCAGGATTTTTAGCATAATTAAGATATGAAGGTGGTGGAGTTATCTTCTCTAAAATTTCACCATCTGAGCTTACATGGTAGATTGCAGGAGGATGTTCATCTAGCTTTTTCTTGATTCCTTCAGTAGAAATGTAGAATCCACCATTACCATCAGTAGTAATACCCTCTTGATCCATAAATAATGCAGTCTTACCATCTAGCTTTATATCTATAGCTCTTTCTAATAGTGCTGGGGAAGATGAAGGATCAATAACGTAAATTCTTGGCTGAGTTTTAAAAGTCCCATCATTTACAGCATAAATCTTACCGTCATCACCAGCCACCATTCCGCTTATCGCACCCCAAGATACAAATTCGAGGCCATTTTCATTTGTTAAATGTGGGTATGAAGCAGGAGCATCTTGTAGTTGATAAATAGTCACATGAGAAGATAAACCAGGTTCTTTTTTGTTGTAGTCTTTTTCATTTGCTGAGGCAATTAATCCCCTCTCTGGAATTGCGACAAATCCCTCTGGTCCAATGCCTGATGGAAGTAATTGAGTAAGCAAAGGTTGATTTAGTTCTGTGATATCGTAAACAGCTACTATCCCAGCTCGTTCAGCACCAACAAATAAATAGGGCGTTCCATTAATTTTTGAATATGTAACTGACTCAGGTTCTACTCCCTTTTTACCTGCTCTCCCATCTTGGAAATGACCTATTTGTGCAATTGCTCTTTCTAGTCTATTTGCATCTTCATAAACTACTGTTCCATCTTTTTTAAAAATAGTCCAGGATCTTGAACCACCTCTTTTTGCCTGATTTGGATCAATATGCTTGTAATCGCCTTCATTTGCTGTTGCAAAATGGTCATTATCAATCCAAGTAAGACCATCGGGTTCTCTTCTTACATTCTTTAGTTTGCTTTTAAATTTATGTGCTCCATCTTTCTTTGTATCCATTCCTGCCATTTGTTTTACAACTCCTGCCGAGAAATGTGATATTACATTTCCATCTTTATCAATTACTGCAAGATGGTTGTTTTCTTGAAGAGAGACAACTGTTTCACCAAGATCATTAATAGCAACGAATTCTGGTTCGGGATCAAAAGGAGCTATTTCGGATAAGCCTGTTAAATCTACTTTTTTTATTGAGTTACATTGTATTTTTCCTCTTTTGTTTAACTTCACAAGAGAAACATAACCTGCAGGATTAATTTGAATGCCATTGTCATCAATTTGAGGGATAAATCCATTTTTATATTCTTCATCCCTCTCATTTTCTATAGCGACAGCTAGAAATGTTCCATCTGGTGAAACAAAAACGCTATCAGGCTGCCCACCTAAATCACATTCTTTTACTGCTTTTCTTGTTTCTAAATTGTATTGAACTATTGCTCCTGAAGGATTTGTATAACTTTCAGATGTATTTGAACCTATATATGCATTGTTTCCAAGTGCTGCAATTCCAGTTGGTTCTGCTTCCAGTTCAACAACTCCCAATGCTTTAGGTTTTGCAGGGTCTGAGATATCAACTAAACCTACTACCCCTAGATCGCTATCTGTATACATCAAAGTCTTGCCATCTTCTGATGCTGTAACAACTTCTGAAGAAGTTTTGGTGGTAGATTTTGATCCTTTTGGTAAATTATCACTTACATTAAAAGAAGAAATTCTGTTAAAGTTTTTTTCATTTGCCCAATATTTTGTATTCCAATTTGCAAATCCGCTACTTGTAGAGGAGGCGATGATTGCAAGTAATGCTGAAAAACTTGCAGCAGCTAGGGTTTTTTTCATTTAGTGCGTAAGAAAACACATTTTTATATTCCCTTTAAAAAGTTAAGAAAAAAAAATAAAAATATTAAGGTTAGGTTAATTTAAATAAGATTTAGAATTAAAAAAAGACCTGCTTATTGCAGGTCTTTAGAATTTAAAGATTTTAAGTTAAATGAATAAATTTAGTAACTAAAACTAATAGTGGAAGCTACACCTGTTATGTCATCTGTTCCTGTCGCTTTTTCTTGAATGAATGCACCGACAGTCATGCCAATGTTATCAGCTAAGTCAAAACCATAACTTGCTTCGTAAATTAGTAATTCAGTTTCAGCATCTTCAAAATAGCCATCAGTTCCAATACCGATGTTGACTTCTCCAATACCTACTTCAGGCAAGGTTACGCCAGCCATCCATGAAGTTGATTCAGTACCAGAATCTGGGTTTTTAAATCCCATTCCAGCACTTGCAGCAAATTGGCCAAAATCATAAGTACCATTTACACCCCAATATGCGTTATCAATATCGCTTGCATAGGCAACTGATAATCCGTAAGTGTCTGCTTCATAAGCTGCGTTTAAAGCCCAGATACCAGGGTTTTCTTTTGTAAGAAGCTCGGTTGCACCTTTCTTACCTGAAACTCCTCCAGAAAATGTGAATCCATTGTCAAAATCATATTCTCCTGAAGCAGAAATGTCTCCACTAACATTGTGAGCTTTACCGTCTCCGCAGTTGCTTAACTCATCAGTGAATGCTCCGTATGAACATGCTTGATTGAATGATTTACTAATCTTAAGAGAATCACCAACTTTCATTGTAAAGTTGTCACCAATTGGGAATTTGTAGTTAACATCCTTAATTTCTATTACATTATCGGTACCAGCTCCGAAATCTAGAACTCCTCCAGATGTTCCAGCTCCATTACCAGCCTCCGCAGCAATCGTTAATGTGTCCTCACCAGTAAAACTTGTTTTTGTTTTCATCTCCCAAGCATAGTGAAATCCTACAGCTTCTGATTCACCACCACCATCAGATGCTTCAAGAATTGCATCTACACCAAAAGATGCTGATGTTGTTTCACTGAAAGCTCCGGCTTCAAGTCCGTTAACACGAGCTTCAAGGCCATCAACTCTTCCTTTAATGATTGCCAATTCAGATCCAAGCTCATCACTTAGCCTACCTATTGCAGCTCCGTTCATTAAGCCTTCGCCACCTGCAATTAAATTGTTTAATTCAGCAGCAGCTTCTAAACGAGTAACAGAATTACCATTGAATTTTGGACTATTTGTAAGATCCTTTAATGAATCGTAAGCCCAATCTCCTGGTGATAAAGTATCAGATTTAAAATCACCTAAAGATACTAGATTACTAGAATTTGAAAATTTACCAAGATCAGAAGTATTGATCTCAGATGCACTTACTGCGAACCCTGATGCCAAAGAAATTATGGCAGGAGCAGCAATTAATTTTTGAAAAAGTTTCATAAACCTCAACACGTAAAAAAGGGTATTAACCCACTTCATATGAACGAATCAAAGTTAAGAAAAGAGTAAGAAATTAGGTCATAAGGAAATTTTAAAGAGAGTTTAAACTTTCCTTAAATCAATTAAAATGATTTCTTTATTTTTTGAATATTTTTTAAACAAGAATTTAAAATTGAAATTTATTTATTTTCAAATATTTTCAAAACCAAACGTAAATAAGTTAAATTGACATTTAGTTTAAGAAGGGGTTAAGAACTAATTAAACACAGGATAAAATTTTAATTAATGAGTATTTGTGTATAAATTCGATGCTATATATATGTAGTCTTTTATTTAATCATGACATCCATGAACATAGCTAAGAAAGCTTTGGTTTTCACTTCTGCAGTAGCCATTGCTGCTGGTACAAGTGTTCCTGGCACAAGTGTTTCTGCTAAAACAAGATTAAGTGGTGCTGGAGCATCATTTCCTGCCAAAATTTATACTCGTTGGTTTAAAGATTTAGCCTCTTCAGGTGGGCCAAGAGTTAATTACCAAGCTGTTGGTTCTGGTTCTGGAAGAAAAGCATTTATTGATCAAACTGTTAACTTCGGTGCATCAGATGATCCTATGAAAGATAAGGATATAGCAAAGGTAACAAGAGGATTAGTACAGATTCCTATGGTTGGAGGAACTATTGCTTTTGGTTATAACTATGATTGCGACTTGAAACTTACCCAAGAACAAGCTGTTCAAGTTGCTATGGGTATGATCAAGAATTGGAAAGAAGTTGGCTGTAAACCTGGTAAATTAACCTGGGCACATCGCTCTGACGGATCAGGAACAACCAAAGCTTTTACAAACTCTATGGAAGCTTTTTCAAAAACTTGGACACTAGGAACAGGTAAATCTGTTAAGTGGCCTTCAGGTGTTGGTGCTAAAGGTAATTCTGGTGTTGCAGGTGTTATTCAAAACACTCCAGGCGCAATTGGTTATGTTAACCAGTCTTACATAAAAGGTAATGTCAAAGCTGCTGCACTTCAGAATCTTTCAGGTGAGTTTCTAAAACCATCTGTAGAAGCAGGAGCTAAGGCTCTTAATGGTATTACTCTAGATGAAAATCTTGCTGGTAAAAATCCTAATCCAACTGCAAAAGGAGCATACCCTATAGCTTCATTAACATGGATACTTGCTTATGAAGAAGGTAATGGTAGAAACACTAAAGCTATCAAACAAGCCTTTAATACATTATTAAGTGATGAGTATCAAGATAAAGCTCCATCACTTGGATTTGTCCCCTTAAAAGGAGATATTCTTGAGAAGTCAAGAGCTGCTGTAAAAAGAATCGGTAAATAAACCGTAAGACAATATTTAAAAGGAGGAATTTATTTCCTCCTTTTTTTTATGCAAACAAATATTTTGACAAGCCTAATATTAAAGAAAAAAGAATGAGTATGTATGTTGGAACTATTTTTAAAAAAGATAATAGTGTGGAGATTAAAACTATAAAAATAGAGCTAATTAAAAAGAATTTTGATGAAAAACTATCTTCAATTAAATTAAATCCAGAGAAAATAACTGCTCCAGGAATTGTATTGATCACTCCTTCGATAAAGTAATTAATTGATTTAATTCTGTTTTTTATAAAGCCTTTTCCAAAAACAAAAATCAATATAAAACTTGGTAAAAAAATTGCAAAAGTTGATATAAATGAATACTTTAAAGCTTCATTTATTCCTCCGATCGAAAACCCTGCTTTATATCCAATAAAACTTGTAATTAATAAGACAGGACCAGGTGTTATTTGGCTAATCATTATTCCATCTATAAATTCATTATTTGTTAACCATCCTTGCGAGATAACATAATCACTCATAAGAGGAATGATTACTAATCCACCTCCAAAAATAAAAAGTCCCGATTTAAAGAAGAAAAAAAACAGATTAAGGTAATCTACTAAAAACTTTGAGGTTATAGACTCTCTTAAAAAATTATAAAACTTTGATATATCTAAAAAGACCGAGCTAATCAAAAATGAGGTTGTTGAAAATATAGATAAAGGGACCAAGCTATAAAATATATTTTTGAATTTTTTTAAAAATATATTTATCAATCCTGCAATACTAAGAATTGTTATGAGTGGAAATTGAATACTATTATATTTAGCAAATATAAGTAGAAATAATATTGAGCTGGAGAATAATATTCGATCAAACTTTAATCTTTTTTTTAATAGAACTAATGAGAATGAAAAAATTATCCCTGCAATAATAGGCGGATTAAAATAAATTAAATCTGTTAAGAATTTTGATCCAGAACCAATTTGCCAAAAAAAACTAAGAGCTAATACTGAGATGAATCCTGGGATAATGAAACTTATACCTGATATCAATCCACCAAGATAACCATTGATTTTAAGACCTATATATATTGCCAATTGAGTAGATATTGGTCCTGGAAGTATTTGACATAATCCAATACCTTTTTCAAAAGATTGATTTGATATCAATTTTTTATTATTTATAAGTTCATCTTCGAATAAGGAAATATGAGCATAGGGTCCTCCAAAACTTAAAATACCAATTTTTAGGAAAGTTTTTGCAAGTTCAATTAAGGATATTTTTGCCATTAAAATATTCTAATTCCTAAAAATTAGTCTTTATGGAGCTGATAAGCTTTGTTTGATTGATGGTAATTTAAGACTCGAAATCCAAGATAAGAATATTAAAAGTGATGAAAAATAAAGACAATATTGAAGACCAATACTCGGATTTCTCCCAATCATAAATAGTAAGCCAGATAGTAATGTTCCAACTAGTCTTCCAGCAGCATTTGCCATGTAATAGAAGCCAACATTTAAACTGACTTTTTCATTATCAGAGTAGGCCAAAATCATATAAGAATGTGTAGAGGAATTCATTGCAAAAACAAATCCAAAAATAGTAAGTCCTAAAATTATTGCTATTGATGGAGAACTTTCTCTCCATAATGCGACTCCTATCAAAGATGGTATTACCATTAATACGGCACTCCAAAATTGGATAGCTTTACGATCTGGACTTTCTTTCTGGCCCCATATCTTTCTAATTGCTGGAGCAGAAGCCTGAACAATTCCATAACCTATTACCCAGGCCCCAAGAAATAATCCTATTTCCATGTAGTCCCAACCAAATGCCATATCTAGGAATACTGGAAGAGCTACAACAAACCAAACATCTCTTGCTCCAAAAAGAAAGAATCTTGCTGCAGAAAGAATATTTATGGCATTTGATTTTGAAAAAAGATCATTAAAAGCTGGTTTGGTTTTCATCTTGCCAATTTCTCCAGGTAAAATTAATGTCAATAAAAAGGCTAAGCAGAGTCCAAAACCCATAATTCCTACAGCATTATTGAATCCAAATAACTTATATAAAAGTCCACCCAAGAAAAAACCAACTCCCTTAAGAGCATTTTTAGATCCAGTTAAAATAGCAACCCATTTAAAAAGTTGTTTTTGGCCAGTATCATTGCCATCATTTGTCTCTGGGACTACTGTCTTAACAGCACTTTTAGCACTCATTTTGTTTAAATCTTTTGCTATTCCACTAACTGCTTGAGCAACCATAACGTATGCGACACTAAAAATTACCGGCCAATCTTCCTTAACTGGAATAAGCATAAAAAGAGCGATGATTTGCAGGATAGTCCCAATCCATAAAGTAAGCCTTAATCCATATCTTGCTCCTATCCAGCCACCATAAAGATTAGTAATTATTCCAAAAAACTCATAAAAAAGGAAAAGTAAAGCAATTTGTAGAGTTGTGTAACCTAGCTCATGAAAGTGACCAACAACTAATAATCTTAATGCGCCGTCAGTAAGCGTGAACGCCCAATAGTTTGCTGTTACAACACTATATTGTTGAATATTAGATAACTTCATAAAGACATAAATTAAATCTCTTTTTTGATTACATATTCAGTAAGATCTGCAAGTCTGCAGCTGTAACCCCACTCGTTGTCATACCAAGCGTATATCTTTAATAAATTTGAATTAACAACCATCGTTGATAAACTATCAACTATTGAACTTCTAGAGTCATTTACATAATCTGCAGAAACTAAAGGTCTTTCTTCGTAGCCAAGAATTCCTTTTAAATAAGTTTCTGAAGCTTCCTTTAGTGCCATATTCACTTGTTCAGTTGTCACTTCTTTATTTAATTCAAAAACTGCATCTGTTAAAGAACCATTAAGTAGAGGAACTCTTACTGCATGTCCATTTAATTTTCCTTTTAATTCTGGAAAGATCTCAGCTATAGCTTTAGCAGATCCAGTGGTAGTAGGTATTAAACTTTGCATACATCCTCTTGCTCTCCTCAGATCACTTTTATAAAAATCTACAGGAACTTGAGTGTTCGTTACATCGTGAATAGTTGTAATAGCACCGTGTTTAATAGAAAAATTTTCATTAATTACCTTTACTATCGGAGCTAAACAATTTGTAGTGCAGGATGCTGCAGTTACTAATTTATGTTTGGAAGGGTCATAAAGACTTTGATTTATACCGTAAACAATATTCAGTGATTCAGCTTCTGCAACAATTCCTTTGACTGGACAAGCTACTATTACTCTTTTCATCCCAAGAGTATCAAAATAGGGATTTAGTTTGTCTGGCTTTTTATTCTTTCCTGTACATTCCAAAATAATATCTACAGAAGATTTTTCCCAAGGAACATCAAGGTAATTTTTAAAAGATGTGTAGGTTAATTTCTTTCCATCGATTATTATTTCTTCTTCTTTAACCTTTATATCTTTCACCCATCTACCATGGACTGAATCGAATTCGAGTAAATGCGCAGCAGCATTCGAATCTCCTGCTATCTCATTTATATGAGTTATTTCTATATCAGCTCTATCCCATAATGCTCTGAAAACTAATCTGCCAATTCTTCCAAAACCATTAATTCCAATTTTCATAACTTTGAAATTTTCTATTGAAATTATACATCAAAATATTTTGATGTATCAAGATGTTTTGATTAGTGAAATCTTTTTTATTTAAGCTATATTTAGGAGAATTTAATTACTCTAAAATTGTTAAAAGAAAGTAGCAAATTAAAAAAAGAAAATATATCTAGGTTGATGGTTTCATTTTCTGATCCTTTTAGGCTAGAAATAATTGACCTAATGATGGATGGAGAAGTTTGTGTTTGCGATATTATGAAATTAACTCATTTATCTCAATCAAGAATTTCATATCATATAAAGATATTGAAGGAAGCTGGTCTTATCTCAGATCGACAAGAAGGTAGATGGGTGTACTACAGCCTAAATAAAGAATCTCTCTTATTGATCAAGGAATGGATATTCTCTTTGACAGATTATTCCTCAAATA
>QCDG01000010.1 GCA_003280995.1 Prochlorococcus sp. AG-355-A09
TTAATTAAAAATTATTTGACTATCTTTAATCTATAAGTATTTGATATTGAATTAAGCAGTTGGACAGTAACAAACTAATTTTAAAACCAGGATTAGAGGGTGTCCCAGTTACTAATTCATCTATATGTGATATTGACGGCAACAAAGGTAAATTATTGTACAGAGGCTATTCCATTGAGGAACTATCCAAAAAAAGCAGTTTTTTAGAAACTGCTTACCTATTGATTTGGGGTGAATTGCCCACAGCTATTCAACTAAGAGATTTCGAACAAGAAGTTCAGATGCATCGAAGGTTAAGTTTTAGAGTTAGAGATATGATGAAATGTTTCCCTGCAACTGGTCATCCTATGGATGCACTTCAATCTAGTGCGGCTTCTTTGGGGCTCTTCTATTCGCGTAGAGCAATAGATGATCCTAATTACATCTACAACGCAGTCATAAGACTAATTGCAAAAATACCCACAATGATTGCAGCCTTTCAACTTATTAGAAAAGGACAAGACCCAATTCAACCTAGAGATGATCTAACTTACTCATCAAATTTTCTTTACATGTTGACTGAAAAAGAACAAGATCCGATAGCTGCAAAAGTTTTTGATAGATGCTTAATTCTACATGCCGAACATAGTTTAAACGCAAGTACATTTAGCGCTAGAGTGACTGCAAGTACTCTTACAGATCCATATGCTGTCATCGCCTCTGCAGTAGGAACCTTGGCTGGTCCATTGCATGGAGGAGCAAACGAAGATGTGATTGCGATGTTAGAAGAGATTAAAACCCCAGAAAAAGCTGGGTCTTTTTTAGATAATGCAATAAAAAATAAAAGTAAGATAATGGGCTTCGGCCACAGAGAATATAAAGTCAAAGATCCCAGAGCAATCATTCTTCAAAAACTTGCAGAAGAACTTTTTATTAGATTTGGAGCAGATGAAATGTATGAAGTTGCTAAATCACTTGAGGCAGAGGCAATACCAAGACTTGGACCTAAGGGTATATTCCCTAACGTAGATTTTTATTCTGGTCTTGTTTATAGAAAACTTGGTATTCCTCGTGATTTATTTACTCCAATTTTTGCCATATCTAGAGTGGCTGGTTGGTTAGCTCATTGGAGAGAGCAACTTGGAGCAAATAGAATTTTCAGACCATCGCAAATCTATACAGGTTCAGCACCAAGAGATTGGATCAGCTTAGAAAGTAGAGAATAATATTTGCAGCTTTTCATAAAAAACACACATATTGTTTATGAAGAGTTAATCTATTAAGTAAATAACTTAAAAATTTTGGAATACGGATTAGATCTCGAATATAGTTTTAATGAATTCTTAAAAGGTTTTGGCCTTTCCAGCGAAATCGCTCATATAATATGGCTCCCTCTTCCTATGCTTTTGGTTTTGGTAGCGGCAGTTGTTGGTGTTTTAGTAACAGTTTGGCTTGAAAGAAAAATATCTGCTGCTGCTCAACAAAGAATAGGTCCAGAATATGCTGGAGCGCTCGGTGTCCTCCAACCAATTGCAGATGGTCTTAAGTTACTTGTCAAAGAAGATATTATTCCTGCCAAAGCGGATGGGATTCTTTTCACTGCAGGACCTATATTAGTTCTTGTCCCAGTGATTTTGTCCTGGCTAATTGTTCCTTTTGGACAAAACCTTTTAATAAGTAACGTTGGTATTGGAATTTTCCTATGGATTGCTTTAAGCAGCATTCAGCCAATTGGCCTTCTTATGAGCGGATACGCATCAAATAATAAGTATTCTTTATTAGGAGGTTTAAGAGCAGCGGCTCAATCAATAAGTTATGAAATTCCTTTAGCTTTATCTGTACTGGCTATCGTACTAATGACAAATTCTCTAAGTACTGTTGACATTGTCAACCAACAAAGTGGAGCTGGAATCCTAAGTTGGAATATATGGAGACAACCAGTTGGTTTTATAGTCTTTTGGATTTGTGCTCTTGCAGAATGTGAGAGACTTCCATTTGACTTGCCCGAAGCTGAAGAAGAATTAGTTGCGGGATATCAAACTGAATATGCAGGGATGAAATTCGCATTGTTCTACCTAGGTAGTTACATTAATTTAATTCTTTCCGCTTTATTAGTATCAATACTTTATTTGGGAGGATGGGGTTTTCCTATTCCAGTTGAATTAATAGCTAAGTTTCTTAATTTACCTATTAATGCACCCTTTATTCAAGTTTTCACTGCATCAATAGGAATTGTAATGACTGTACTGAAGGCATATCTTTTAGTTTTTATTGCAATATTATTACGTTGGACAACTCCTAGAGTAAGAATAGATCAACTCTTAGATCTCGGATGGAAGTTTCTTCTACCAATTTCTCTTGCTAATCTTTTGATAACAGCAGGATTAAAACTTGCTTTTCCGCAATTCTTTGGTGGTTAAATTTAAGTAAAAATACTTAAATCCAAAATTATTCCACTAAAATAAAATAACTAAGTAAATTTTTCGAAATGAACAATTTCCTTCAACAAATAAATAGCTATATCAAAGAAGCATTTAATGCTGGCAAATATTTATACAATGGTATATCGGTAACTTTTGATCATCTTCGAAGAAGACCTGTTACTGTTCAATATCCATATGAAAAATTAATACCTTCTGAAAGATATAGAGGAAGGATACATTATGAATTTGATAAATGTATTGCTTGTGAAGTTTGTGTGAGAGTATGTCCCATAAATCTCCCAGTAGTGGATTGGGTAATGAATAAAGAAACCAAAAAAAAGGAACTTAGAAATTATTCAATAGATTTTGGAGTTTGTATTTTTTGCGGAAATTGTGTTGAATATTGCCCAACTAATTGTCTGTCAATGACTGAAGAATATGAATTAGCTACTTTTGACAGACACAATTTAAATTTCGATAATGTCGCACTTGGCAGACTACCCACAAATGTTACAACAGATCCTTCAGTTAAACCTCTAAGAGAACTTGCCTATCTTCCTAAAGGTGTCATGGACCCTCATGAAATCCCAGCTTCAGATGCAAGAGTTGGTAAATTACCTGAAGAAGTTTATGATTGGATGAGGCCTGAATCCAATGAAAATAAAGATAACGTTTCTAATCCAACTAATTAATTTCCATAATTTATGTCCATTGCCATAACAACACAATTTATTTGTTTTACAGTTTTATCTTTAGTTGTCATTATTGGAGCACTTGGTGTTGTGTTGCTCGAAAGTATTGTTTATTCAGCCTTTCTACTTGGTGGAGTTTTCATGAGTGTTGCAGGATTATATCTTCTATTAAATGCAAGTTTTGTTGCTGCAGCTCAAGTTTTAGTTTATGTGGGTGCAGTGAATGTATTAATAATTTTTGCGATAATGTTAGTCAATAAAAAAGAAGATTTAAAGCCTATCAATGACATTAAATCGAGAAGAGTTATTTCAACATCGATATGTTTAACCCTCCTAAGCCTCTTAATAAGAGTTGACTTGACCAATGTATGGAGCCTATCAAGTCCTCAAAACTCTATTGGAGAAGAATCAACTATTAGGATTGGTGAACATCTTTTTAGTGATTATTTACTGCCATTTGAAGTAGCTTCAGTCTTACTTTTAATGGCAATGATTGGGGCTATTGTTTTAGCTAGAAGAGATGTAATGAGCGAAGATATTTCGACAGGACTACCTGTTGATCAAGAGTTAATTGAAAAATCATCAGAACCATTACTTACAAATAAAAATTAACCTTTTGAGTTTCTTATTATGAATTTAGAATCAATTCCTCTTCAAGCTTTTTTAATAGTTTCTTCAGTACTATTTTGCATTGGTATTTGGGGATTATTAAATAGCAGAAATGCAGTCAGAGTTCTTATGAGCATTGAATTAATGCTCAATGCGGTAAATATAAACTTGATGGCGTTTTCTTCCTATATTGATAATAATTTAATTCAAGGACAAGTTTTTACAATTTTTGTGATTACTGTTGCTGCCGCAGAAGCAGCCGTTGGATTAGCTATATTGTTATCTCTTTATAGGAATAGGGTGACTGTAGATATGGAAAGTTTTAATTTATTAAAATGGTAAAAGCATTAAATGAAACTTTCATTAGTGCTCATTGTATATCGTTCAGATAGTTCTATAGCTCAAGAGGCTTCAAAATTCTGTGAAGAAGTTCTTAAAGCAAAAAATATTAAATCAAACAGGATTGAAAGTGATTTTCATAAAGATGAAATTGAAAAATATTTGTCCAATTCAGAATCACAACCAAATATTGGCATAGTTCTTGGTGGAGATGGAACCTTCCTGAAATGTGCAAATGCATTAGCTGATTATGATATTCCTTTGTTGAGTATTAATATCGGAGGTAATTTGGGGTTTCTTACTCAAGAGAAAGAATTTTTATTTGACAAATCTTTTATTGAAATCCTTGAAAACGAAGAATATTTAATTGACTTTCGTAATAGATTAAATTGCAATGTTTGTATTGAGGGGACAAGTTCTGAGAAAAAAACCATAAAAAGCTATAACGCCTTAAATGATTTTTATTTTAAATCCGTTGAAGAAGATATTTCTCCGACCAACCAAATACAAATTGAAATAAATAATGAGAAGGTAAATGAATATAAAGGTGATGGATTGATTGTAGCTACAACAACAGGTTCAACAGCCTACTCAATGGCTGCAGGAGGTCCAATAGTACATCCAAGTATAGATGGAATGATTATTAACCCTATATGCCCAATGAGTTTGGCTAGCAGACCAATAGTCATACCTAATACCAGTACCGTAATCATTAAGCCAGTAAAAAAAAGTAAAGGGGAAATTAAATTATGGACTGACGGTTCAAAATGTATGACCATTAAGGAAAATTATTATTGTGAGATCAAGAAAGGGAAATCACCCTGCAAAATAATAAAGTTTAAAAAAAGCACAAGTTACTATAATACCTTAATAAAAAAACTAGATTGGAAAGGCGATTTGTCTCCAAAAAATTTCAAAAATTAAATGGCCTTTGAGATAGAAAGAAGATTTCTTATAAAAAATGATAATTGGAAAGAATTCATAAATAAAAAAGTTTATATTGAACAAGGATATTTTTCCAAAAGTTTAGATGGTTGGATTATTAGGGTAAGGCTTATAGGCAAAAACTCTAAAATTACACTTAAAAAACATATCAAGGGTTTTACCAACTTTGAATTTGAATACTCCATTCCACGAAGCGATGCTGAAATAATAATGTCAAATCTTTCAAATACAATTAAAAAAGATAGATTCTTTCTAGAAATTGGAAAAAAATTTTGGATTATAGATTGCTTTAAAGAAAAAAATTATCCACTTGAAATTGCAGAAATTGAACTTTCTAATGAAGAGGAAGATTTATTTCTACCATCTTTCATTTCAAAAGAAATTACTGGGCTGACCCATTACTCCAATTTTAGTCTCGCTAACAATCCTTTTTCAGAGTGGAAAGAAGACTAATTTACAACTTTCAAAAGTAACTAGTCAAAGGACCCACTTGTCCTTTATATTTTCTTTATATTTAAACATGATATTTTTATTTTCCTCAGATGTATGGTCTTTATGACAAAGAAGGAATATTGAGATTTGTCGATTCAGACAAGGATGCCTGTATTGCATATGCTGAACTCTTCGAATTAGGTTCTACAAATTATTGTCTGATGGATTTGGCTAATGATACAAAAAAAGTAAAGGGTAATACTAATCTTGATCAGAGTCTGGAAGTGTACAACAATTAAATCCATCTCTACAAATCTTTCCATTGTCCATTGCCCAATTCAAAAGTGCTACTCTATTTTTAGAACCAGTTTTTGTAAACATATTACTTACATGATTATCAACAGTTCTTTTACTAATAGTTAGTTTTACCGCAATTTCTTGGTTTGTAAGCCCATCAGCTACGAGATCAATGATTTCCATCTCTCTTGCTGAGAGACCCATCATATCAATGTTGTTTACTTCTTCTTCAACCATTTGCATTTAAACAGTTCCTTTTTTATATTAATTAAGTTTAGCAATCTCAGTACACTTGTTAACCAACTAGGAAACAAAAGCAATTGAAATCAAAACTTCAGCAGACTTTAGAAAAAAGATCTAAGGTAATAACGGCAGAGTTAATGCCGCCAAGAGGTGGAAGCCCCATAAGATCTCTTAAGATAGCACAACTTTTGAAAGATAAGGTACATGCTGTTAACATTACCGATGGGAGCAGAGCTGTAATGAGAATGTGCAGCTTGGCAATGTCCAAACTATTACTGGAAAATGGCATAGAACCAGTAATGCAAATTTCTTGCAGAGATCGTAATAAAATTGCTTTACAATCAGACATTTTGGGCGCAAATGCTTTAGGAATTAGAAATATCTTATGTATTACAGGTGATTCAGTAAAAGCTGGGGATCAACAAGATGCAAAGGCCGTACATGAGTTTGAGTCTGTTAGATTACTTCAACAAATTCAGGCTTTCAATGAAGGAATCGACCCTACACTAGGAGAACTTTCCGATAAAAAAACATTTATTTTTGCAGGTGCTGCAGCTGATCCAAATTGCAGAAATAAAAGAAGTTTAGAAAATAGAATGAGAAAGAAAAAAGAGGCTGGAGCTGGATTTATACAAACTCAAATGGTTATGGAAAAAGAAAATTTGATAGACTTTTGTGAAAAGATAAGCAAGCCTCTTGAAATTCCTGTAATTGCAGGTGTATTCCTATTAAAGTCTTACAAAAACGCCCTCTTTATAAACAAATATGTTCCAGGTGCAAACATCCCTGAAAATATCTTAATTCGTCTCAAAGATGCTAAAGACCCATTACAAGAAGGTATTAAAATTGCAGCTGAACAAGCTCATGATTTTATTAATATCGCAAATGGTGTTCATCTAATGGCCGTAAAATCAGAGCATTTGATTCCTGAGATTATTGAAAAAGCTAGTCTTAGTCTGGAATATTAATCAAATCAGTACCTAATAATTCTGCCATAGCTTTCTGCTGAGGCGATGGCTCAGTCAAATCAGATCTTCTTGAATCTGCTATTAACCAATCTAAAGATGCATCTTGCAAATCAAAGTGATCTCCATTTTTACCGACACAATATTTACCAAACACTAACTTATCCATAAGTCTTACACCTTTACCAATTTTAGAATAATCAAAGATAATTGAGTTATCTATAGTTGCGCCCTCGCAAATACAACAACTTGGTCCAATCATGGAAGGGCCAATAATAGTTGCTCCATCCTCGATCCTAGTCATGCCTCCTATATAAACCGGCCCGGTAATATTAACCTTTTCCCAGTTGGCCGCTACATTCAAGCCAGTAAAAACTCCGGGTTTTATTTCCTTACCTGGTATTTGCACTTGTCTTACCTTACCTTGCAATACATTTCTAATAGCACTCCAATAATCAGGAACTTTTCCAATATCTACCCATTCAAAATCCATTGGTAATGCAAAAAATGGTAAATCCATCTCAACAAGTTTAGGGAAAAGATCAGCTCCAATATCAAATTTCTCTGCTGAAGGTATGTAATTAAAAATTTCAGGTTCGAAAAGATAAATTCCTGTATTTATAGAATCACTTAGAGCTTGATCAACTGTTGGCTTTTCCTGAAAAGCCTTTATTCTCCCATTTTCATCAGAAACTACGACACCGTAACTTGATACTTGATCTTTAGTTACCTTCTTTGTTATTAAGCTTGCAATAGCTCCTTTCTGCTTATGTTTTTTAACAGCTTGAGTTAAATCTAAATCAACTAAAGCATCACCACATAAAACAACAAAAGTTTCATCAAAGAAATTTTGAAAATCCTGAATTTTTTTTAATCCTCCTGCAGATCCCAAAGCATCACCTATTAATTCTCCATCTTCAATTCTTCCCTCAAAACTATAAGCAATTTCTACTCCAAATCTTTGCCCATCCCTAAAATAATTTTCAATTTCTTCAGCCAGATGAGAAACATTTACCATTATTTCCTTAAAGTTATGTTCTCTTAAAAGTTCCAAGAGAAACTCCATAACAGGTTTTTGCAAAATCGGAATCATCGGTTTCGGAATCACATGCGTAATAGGCTGAACACGTGTACCCTTACCTGCAGCAAGTATCATTGCCTTCATGAATTCAAAACCTCTTTTTAAAGATTATACGTTATTACTAATAAGCTCCTAAACAGCAGAAGGAACGGTCTTGGTTACATCAAGATTCTCTATAGGCAATTGAGCTAAACCTCCTTCAGGAATTATCCTTTTAATTTGAATTGGGCCATATAAGGAGTTAATTTGTTTAATTTCAATTTTGTTTTCAGATGATAAAAATAACAAGGCCCAAAAAACCCCCAAACGATCTTTATCTAAATCATTTTTTACAACAGTTTGCCATTTCTCAACTAGATATTCAAAATCTGTCCACTGTAATGCTTTTTCCCACCCATCAATAAATTTACCTAGTGCTTTTGTGGTTTCCGGTAGTTTCTCACGATGCGCTAATGATTTCACTTGAGAAATTAAAGCTTTATCTGAATATTTTTTATTTCTTTTTCTCTTCATTATTAGAAGGTCTTGGGTTTCTATAACTTCAGCAATAGACTCTAACTGACTTACCAGTTCTCCCAGAGTTGTTGTACGTTTGAGAATTGGTTGTGCTATTGACCTCCTCCTTAGATATTTTTCAGGATATTTTGGTATATCAAATTCTTGGTCAATCCAATCTTGATCATCCAAGTCAAAATCATCTTCAAAATCGGAAGAATTATCTTTGAAAACATCAGATTCCAAAACTTGAGCCTTTAAATTAACTAGTACGGAAGCAGCAAAAAAAGCTTCGCTTGTCTCAGATAAATCCTTATGATAGGAACTTTTGCTATGTGATTTGCTGCCGAAAGATTGTGAATATTGCTCTAAAAAACTATCAATTACACTTATTACATCAATATCCCATGGATCAAGATCACCTTTACCTGCGGCGTCTTGAAGAAACTTAATCAACAATCTAGGTCCTAATTGTTGTCTATGAATAGGGTTGTAGTTAGATATTTTTAAATTGGTAATAACTATACATAAGATATACCCTTAATTATTTAATGCAAAACAATATCGCATTAATTTTAAAAATTATATAGTTGGAGCTTTTAGGATCTCATTTGTTTTAGTTCCTGAAAAAATATTTGTTTTCACAGCACTTTTAACTGCAGTTAAATCTCGATCGACCAAATTATTGATAGATGCAATGTAACTTTCAGTAACTAATCTTGGGTACAAACCTATTCCAATAATTGGTAAAAGTAAACAAGCAATAATATAAACTTCCCTTGGCTCTGCATCTATGAGTTTTCGTTCTTCGATCAATTTAGGATTTTCTTTACCAAAGAAAATTTCTCGTAACATTGAAAGTAGATAAATAGGAGTAAGTATTACACCGATAGCAGCTAAAGAAGCCATCACTACCCTAAACGGAAGTGTATACACTTCATCAGTAACAAATCCTGTAAATACCATCAATTCGGAAACAAATCCACTCATACCAGGCAAGGCTAGTGAAGCAAGGGAGCAAGCAGTCCATAGGGCAAACATGATTCTCATTTTTTGCCCTACACCACTCATTTCATCAAGTTTAAGAGTCTTTGTTCTGTCATAGGTGGCACCAACAAGAAAAAATAAACTTGCACCGATTAATCCATGACTAACCATTTGCAGCATAGCTCCACTTGTTCCAAGGCTACTAAAACTCCCTATACCAATAAGAACAAAACCCATATGACTTATCGAACTATATGCAATTTTTCTTTTAAGATTTCTTTGAGCAAAAGAAGTTAATGCAGCATAAATTATATTGACTACCCCTAGAACTATTAATAATGGGGCAAATTGAGCATGAGCAACGGGTAATAATTGTGCATTAAATCTTAAAAGAGCATATCCTCCCATCTTTAATAAAATTCCTGCTAGAAGCATATGAACAGGAGCTGTAGCCTCTCCATGAGCATCTGGAAGCCAAGTATGAAGAGGTACTATTGGTAGTTTCACTCCAAATGCAATTAAAAGCCCGACATAACATAATATTTGGAATTTTTGACTAAAATCTTGAGCTGCCAAGTGAGAAAACTCAAAGTTAGGAATTTCTGTACCATAGAAACCCATTGCTAACGCTGCCAAAAGAATGAAGATAGAACTACCAGCTGTATAAATAATGAATTTTGTTGCTGCATATTGTCGATTTTTGCCACCCCATATAGCTAATAATAAATAAACGGGAATTAACTCAAGTTCCCAAGTCAGAAAGAACAAAAGCATATCTTGTACTGCAAACACAGCGATTTGCCCACCATCCATAACCAATATCAAAAAGAAAAATAACTTTGGTTTGAACTTAACTGGCCATGCAGCAAGAACTGCTAAAGCAGTTATAAAACTAGTCAACAATATTAACGGCATAGACATGCCATCAGCGCCAACAGACCAAGTAAGACCTAAATCAGGAAGCCAGCTAATATTTTCTTTCAGTTGAACATTTTCATTACTAATATCAAAGCCATTTATATATGAACCTACAGTTATTAAAAAAGTTATTAATGCAATAGACAATGCAAACCATCTCACCTCTTTGCCATCCCCTTTATCTGGGAAAAAAGGTATCACAAATGCACTACCAATCGGGAATAAAATTGAAGCAGATAACCAAGGAAAATTTGACAATCCAGCTCCCAAAGTTCCCAACATTTGTGTCGCAAAATGTGTATAAAAATAAGTGCTCAATTTAATAAGAAATTTATCTTAAATAAAGTCTAGAAATTTTCTGTATTTTTTCACCCCAATGGACAGTGAAGACACACAATTGTAATTAAGATACTTGTGGAGATTGAATACCAAATATAGCAACTAGTAGAATTACTCCTCCAAAAACAATAAGCGCATAAAATTGAGCTCTACCAGTCTCAAAATATTTTAAACCTTCTCCACTGCCTAAAGTTACGAGTCCAGTAAGATTTACAACGCCATCAACAACCTTAGAATCAACCTCTAATACTTCTTTAGCAAGTTTTCTACTACCCTTAACAAAAAGTTTTTCATTAATATCATCTAAATACCATTTTTTGGATAAAAACCTGTTGATACTAGGAAACTTTTCGGCAAATAAAACTGATAAATTAATTTTTTTCACAAAATATGCCTGATAAGCAATAATGATTCCAGCTGATGCAATAAGAACTGAAGCTATCGCTAAAGGCAAAAATTCTTTTAATTCGAATGCTTTTGCAGCAGTCTCTGCTTCTTCAGGATCTAGTAAATTTGCAATTTTGCTATCCCATGGAAGTCCCATAAAACCTATAATTAGAGACGGTACAGCTAGAAATACCAAGGGAAATGTCATTGACCAGGGTGACTCATGGATAGAGCCATGTTCTTCATGCTCTTCTTCATTTTCTTCATCTAGGTTTGTTTTAGAGGCTATTAGAAGCTGTTTTTGCAATTCTTTATTCTCACCTCTGAAATCTCCTTCAAATGTCAAGAAATAAAGTCTAAACATATAAAAAGCAGTCATACCAGCTGTTAGAAGTCCTACGAACCAAAAAGCTGGAAATGATATAAAAGCATTTCCGAGTATCTCGTCTTTACTCCAAAAACCTGCCAATGGGGGAATTCCACTAATTGCTACACAACCTATTAAAAATGTTGTTGATGTATATGGCATTTTTTTTCTTAAACCGCCCATCAATCTCATATCTTGAGCTAATACAGGCTGATGGCCAACTACCTCTTCCATAGCATGTATTACTGAACCAGATCCCAAAAATAGCATTGCTTTAAAGCAAGCATGAGTTACTAAATGAAAAATTCCTGCAACTGGTGCTCCACAACCCATTGCGAGCATCATATACCCAAGCTGAGAAACTGTGCTGTATGCTAAACCTTTTTTTAAATCCATTTGGGTCAAAGCTATAGAGGCTCCTAAAAAACAAGTAATGGTACCAATTAAAGCAATAATGAACTGAATAGAGGGAAATATTGAATACAAAGGTTGAAGTCTTGCTACAAGAAATATTCCTGCTGCAACCATTGTTGCAGCATGGATAAGTGCAGAAATTGGTGTAGGACCTTCCATCGCATCAGGCAACCACACATGAAGAGGAAACTGAGCGGATTTAGCCATTGGCCCTAGAAAAACTAAAAAACAAAGTAATAAAGCAGCCCAAATGGGTATCGAATGGTCAGATATCGATTGGGAAATTCCAGTAGCTATTTCATTAAAATCAAAACTATTTGTTGCCCAAAATAGGCCAAGAATTCCTAGTAACAAACCAAAATCTCCCACTCTATTAACGACAAATGCTTTTTGTGCAGCGTGTGCAGCGCCATCCCTGTCATACCAAAAACCAACTAATAAATAAGAACACATCCCAACTAATTCCCAAAAAACATAAATTTCTAATAAATTCGGACTAATTATTAATCCCATCATTGAACTACTAAATAATGCTAAATATGTAAAAAATCTGACATATCCTTTGTCATGCGCCATGTAACCATGAGAGTAAATCATTACCAGCAAGGTTATTGTAGTTACTAACGCAAGCATTACACTCCCCAACGGATCAAGGACAAATCCCATTGGAATTGTGAAATCCCCTGCATTGGCCCATACAAATAATTTTTCTACTGATTGATAACCATTAACTTGTTCAATTAAAGCTTTATAACTAATTACTGCAGAAATCCCAACGAAAGAAATCAGACCTACAGAAACAATTTCTCTTGAATTATTAATTTTCTTATTAATACTTATTAGTCCTAAGCCAGAAAGCAATGCTCCAATAAGTGGGAAAACGGGAATTAACCAGGCAATTTCTGAAGCTTGTGGCATTTTTTAAAGAACTTGTATTTTGATTTTAAACTGTCAATTGAAAAATTCAGACAAAAATGATGAATTAAATGTTTTAACAGCAATATTTATATATTGATGAGACCACCAAAGTACGCCTATTGCAATTAATATGCCAACTTGAGACAACCTAAAAAATTCTTTAATCTTAAATTCTTGCCTCCCCTCAAGTATTGCCAAGAAAGGGATTATGGAAGTATTTTTTTTAAAATTTTCAAAATCTTCTCCAAATCTATTTGCTAATCTCTTGTCGCCATGCCAGATTGCAAAAAGGTGATGCAAAACTAGGCCAATAGAAGTTACTAATGTGAATGATGTACCAATCCATAAAGTATGAGCAAAACACCAAATTATCTGACCAAATGCTTGAGGATGTCTTGTGATTCGCATTATCCCAGTTCCATAGATTCGTACTGTAGGTTTTAAAACGGAAGGAATTTCTAGCAAATTGTAAGTAGCAGGATATAAAAATAAAAAACTTATTGCAGTTAAGAACCAAACGACCATAAAAACAAAATTATTGCCCTGTAAATTCCATAATCTGATTCCGTCATATCTATGAGCTAAAAAATAACTAATTAAGATAATTGCAGATGGCAAACTTAAAAAAACAAAACATAACCGCCATAATCTTGGACCCATAATAGATTCTGCTTTAATTCTTAAAGCAGCTCCCCCACTATGAATGACCGCAAAAATCAGAATTAAAATTAAGATGATTAGCGAAGTTTTATGAGTCTCCATATATTTCAATTGTTCAAATAATTTTTGTTCTTAACAAGAATGCTCTTAAGCATTAGAATTATAAGAAATTGTAGGCATAATAGATGCCAGAATTACCATTTACACTCGACCAATTAAGAATATTAAAAGCTATAGCAGCTCAAGGAAGTTTTAAAAAAGCTGCAGATCTCTTATATGTAACACAACCTGCCGTTAGTTTACAAATACAAAATTTAGAAAAACAACTTGAAATCACAATTTTTGACAGAGGTGGTCGGAAGGCTCTATTGACTGAAGCTGGAAGACTATTACTTGAATATTGTGAACGAATTTTGAATCAATGCGACGAAGCTTGTAAAGCTATTGAAGATTTAAACAGCTTAAAAGGTGGAACTCTTGTCATTGGGGCGAGCCAAACAACGGGCACCTATTTAATGCCGAGAATGATAGGACTTTTCAGACAAAAATATCCTGATGTATCCGTTCAACTTCAAGTGCATAGTACGAGAAGAACTGGTTGGAGTGTGGCCAATGGACAAATTGACTTAGCTATTATTGGCGGACAATTACCTGGGGATTTAGAAAATTTGCTACAAGTAATTCCATATGCCACTGATGAATTGGCATTAGTTTTACCATCTAAACATCCACTTTCGTCAAAAAAAGAGCTTCTAAAAGAAGACTTATACAAATTAAATTTTGTGACATTAGATTCACAATCTACAACTAGAAAAGTTGTTGACAAACTTCTCCAAGATTCTGGGCTTGATATTCAAAGATTAAAAATTGAGATGGAACTTAACTCTCTTGAAGCAATCAAGAATGCAGTTCAATCAGGTTTAGGAGCTTCCTTTTTGCCTGTTGTTTCTATTGAAAGAGAATTATCGGCTGGAACAATCCACAAAGCATTCGTTGCTGATTTAGAGGTAAAAAGAGAACTTAAATTAATTACTAATCCTTCAAGATATACATCAAGAGCATCAGAAGTATTTAAGAAAAACATTCTCCCACAATTTGCTAGTTTAGAAAGCCCTTTGAGGCATATATAATTTCGTTCAAAACTGAATCGCTTCTTTGTTAATACCTACCCCGCCGTCTTCGGCTTGTCCATCACCTTTTATTATAAATTTATTTTCATTTACATCAGTCTGATAAACGCACTTAACTATTGGCTTATCTCTTATAGAACCAATATAAGCAAAAGTATTCATCCTTTGCTTACATTCTCTTACATCTTCATTACTTATTGCGCCCTGTTTTTGTAAAACTGTCCAATTCTCTCGTCTAATAACACACCCTGGCTGAAGAGCTGGTTGCGTTACAAAACTCGTAGATGGATTTAAAGTCGTATACATTTCAACATCAATTACAAAAGCACTAGCTCCCCATTGTCTGCAAAATTCAGGATCTGGTACAGCCATATCTAATTGTTGTTGACTTGCTATATTTCCCTGGCCGCCATCAGTTGTACTTGTAATAGCGCTCCCGATACCAACTCCTAAAATTAACACTCCAGCAAGTACGGCGATGGTTCCTGTACTAAAGTTGATCTTTTGTTCAGAAGAAGCAGGCAATCTATTGCTTCTTTGACCATACGGATCCATATCCTTTGGATTTGGTGCATAATAACTTCTATTTGAGCCTCTTCTTGGCCTTCTATTTGAGGATGATCTATTCACAGCACTTCATTTGTCTTTGGTAAACCCATTGAATAATTCATTACTCTACAATCAGGGTTATAGCTAAGTTGACCATTTTGAAGCAAAAATTTAATCAAACCTTCAATTTCTGATCCTATTTTTCGAAGTTCATAATCATCTAAATCCTTTCCTGCTCTCTCTTTTATTAATTCATTGAATTTTTCATTTATTTTGTTTAGAGAATCTTCGTTCCAAATAAATTCGTTATCAGGATCTAAATCAAGAGTTAGTTTATTGGGATGAAACTTTAATTCCTCTTCTACCACTTCGGCAGTAAAAATTCTTACATGCCTAGTAGTCGATTTTAAAAGCATTTTTTCCATAATTTTACGAAATAATCAACGAAAAAAACTATTATGTTCTAACTTTAATGTAGCTTATTAGTAAGTGTTAATTTATTTCTTGATTTAGTAATGCGTGTTGTAATTGCTGGTGCTGGTTTAGCAGGTTTATCTTGCGCTAAATATTTAGTCGATAATGGACACATTCCGATTGTACTTGAAGCCAGAGACGTTTTAGGTGGAAAAGTTGCAGCATGGAAAGACGAAGATGGAGATTGGTATGAAACTGGGTTACATATATTTTTTGGAGCCTACCCAAATATGCTGCAACTTTTTAAGGAATTAGATATTGAAGACAGACTTCAATGGAAAAGTCATTCAATGATTTTTAATCAGCCATCAGAACCTGGAACTTACAGTAGATTCGACTTTCCCGATATACCTGCTCCAGTTAATGGAGTATCAGCAATACTAAGTAATAATGATATGCTTTCATGGAATGAAAAAATTCTATTTGGATTAGGTTTAGTGCCTGCAATGTTGAGAGGCCAAAAGTACTTAGATAAATGTGATACAAAATCATGGACAGATTGGCTAAAGGAGCACAATATACCGGAAAGAGTTAATGATGAAGTATTTATAGCCATGAGTAAAGCTCTTAATTTCATTGGACCAGATGAAATATCATCTACAGTTTTATTAACAGCATTAAACAGATTTCTACAAGAAAAAAATGGTTCTAAAATGGCATTCCTTGACGGAGCTCCTCCAGAAAGACTATGCCAGCCAATGGTTGATTATATTACTGCTCGTGGTGGTGAAGTTCACATGAATAGTCCATTAAGGGAAATCAATCTTAATGGGGACAGCACTGTTAAAAGTTTTACTGTCGCCTCGTTAGATAAAAACGAAAAGAAAGAGCTAACGGCTGATGCTTATGTAAGTGCAATGCCAGTAGATCTCTTTAAATTAATGATCCCAAAACAATGGAAAGGGTTAGATGTATTTTCAAAATTAGATGGTTTAAATGGTGTGCCAGTCATTAATATCCATTTATGGTTTGACAAAAAATTAACAGATATTGATCATTTATTATTCAGCAGATCACCTCTCCTCAGTGTTTATGCAGATATGAGTATCACCTGCAAAGAATATGAAGATCTAAATAGATCAATGCTTGAATTGGTTTTTGCACCAGCAAAAGATTGGATAAATAGGAGTGATCAAGATATTGTTGATGCAACTATGGAGGAACTCAAAAAATTATTCCCAACGCATTTCATGGGAGACGATAAAACAAACTTACGAAAATATAAAGTAGTCAAAACTCCAAGATCAGTTTATAAAGCAGTTCCTGGATGCCAAGAGTTCAGACCTAGTCAAAAATCTCCTATAAAAAACTTCTTTTTAGCAGGTGATTATACTATGCAAAAATATTTAGCATCTATGGAAGGTGCTGTTTTAAGTGGTAAATTATGCGCGGAATCAATCAATAAGGAGTATTCCAAAACTCCTCAAAATGTTTCTTTATAACGTTTACAAACCACTAAATTTAGCTAAAACTTTTTGAAAAATTCAATTTCTCAACTAGACCAAGCATACGAGATATGCCGAAAAGAAACTCAACAATGGGCTAAAACCTTTTACTTGGGAACACTTCTATTACCTAGAGAAAAGAGGAAAGCTATTTGGGCTATCTATGTTTGGTGTAGAAGAACAGATGAAATAATGGATAGCGCAGAAGCCTCAACTAAATCGCAAGATGAGCTTTCAGATAATCTAGATGAATGGGAAGAAAATACAAAAAATGTATTTAAAGGGAATATTAAATCTGAATTAGACTCAGTTTTATTAGATACGATCGAGAAATATCCACAAAGTATTCAACCGTATCTAGATATGATAGATGGTCAGAGAATGGATCTGAATAAATTTAGATACAAAGATTTTGATGAATTAAAACTCTATTGTTATAGAGTCGCTGGGACTGTTGGTTTAATGACTCAAAATGTGATGGGGATTGATAGCGCTTATACATCAGCCCCATGGAGTGCTTTGCCTGACCCCTCCGAAGCAGCTATAGCTCTTGGAATAGCAAATCAATTAACAAATATCTTAAGAGATGTAGGAGAAGATAGACAGAGGGGAAGAATTTATCTCCCACAAGCGGACATTGAAAAATTTAATTATTCTGAGGAAGAACTCTTACAAGGAATAATAAACAAGCAGTGGAAATCACTGATGAACTTTCAACTAACAAGGGCTCGCGAATGGTTCCAAAAGTCTGAGGATGGTATCAAATGGCTCTCTTCTGACGCGAGATGGCCAGTATGGACGTCTTTACGCCTTTACAGAGGAATATTAGATTCTATTGAAAGACTTGATTATGATGTTTTTAACAATAGAGCTTTTGTAAAAAATTCAGTTAAAGCTCTTGAGATCCCAATATCTTTTCTAATCTCCCGAATTAAATAACTAAGCTGGCGTCTTCTGATTAGCCAACAAATCTTTTAATTTGGATAATTCTCCAGCCCATCTTGGGTCAGGAGCTTCTAAGTTAGGAGCATCACTATGAACAATTTTCTTAAAGTCTTTTCTCTTCTTATTCTTGTTTAATTTTCCACTATTTCTTTTGTTTGAAGCTGAATCTTTCTTTTCTGATAGCTCCACTCTTAATTTAGAACCATTAAATTCAAACCCGTTTAACTTATGTATTAACAAATTAGCATTATCTTCATTATTAGTTGTTGCAAAACCAAAACCCCTGCATTCCTTAGTTTCCTTATCTAGAACTGCTTTAAATTTAATAGAATCAGAAATTGACTTTAAAAGTGTATCAAATTCTTTTGGATTAAATCCTTGTGGTAAATTGCCAATGTAAATGCGAATGCTCATAAATTTTTAAAAATGATTTTGAAGTCTGAACTTCTAAACAAAACTAAGCTATGTGTATTTAATCACATTTTGGCGCATTTTGTTCAATCCATAGCTTTGCTTTATAAATAGCTTCATCAAAATTATTTAATCTCTTATAAGCAAGTTCCTTAGAAAGATAATATAAAAGCTCTCCCAAAAGAGGCCCATCCTTTATTTTCAAATTTTTTTTGATTACATCACCATTAAGTAAGTTTGATGGATGAAATAATTTATCATCATTATCACGCCATCTATGAAGCCAATCTAATCGTAAGTTTTGAGGTAAATAAAAAATAAATGATGGTATAAACATCTCTAATTCTTTATGTAATGCAAATCTATCTGATTCAGTCAATTGAGCGATATTTCTTTTCTCCAACAAAAAGTGCCATTTTCGTAATAACTTAGTTTTTTCAATTTCAGCTTTACTAAATTTAAGTTTCTCTAAAGATAAAACATCTAAAATTTGAGCAATAAAAAATGAAGGTAAAAATTTTTCTTTTTCTTTCTGATTAAGTTCTGCGTAACTAATTTTCTCTAAATCCAAAAAAAAAGAATCTTCATATAAATTATCAATACCAAATAAATTTAATTTTTTTATCAACAATACTGCATCAAGAGCATTTGCTCCATGTACTATTTTCTGTATTTCATAATTAATCCTCTCTTTAGCAACGAGATATAATTTCCCTTTATTTTTTTTTATAAAAGTTATTAAATTAAAATCAATTTTAAAATTCAATTCTGAAACAAATCGCAAGCATCTTAATATTCGTAAAGGATCATTTAGTAAATTTTTTTCAGAATGAGTTCTAAGCAAAGAAATCTCTAAATCTTTAAGACCATTTAATGGATCAAACAAACACTTCTTATCAAATAAAAAAGCAATTGAATTAATTGAAAAGTCTCTAGAAAATAAATCCCCTTCTATCGTAGATGAAACCTGATTAGCAATATCAATATAAATATGATTAAGAATAATTCTTACTACTTCTCTTTTTTTATCTAAAATTATAAATTTTGATCCAACATTTTCTGCAATTTTTTTACCAATTTCAATTGCATTTAATGGTACAACAATATCAACATCTAACTTTTCAGCTTCTCTTCCCAAAATAATATCTCTTATGTAACCACCAACTAAATATGATCCTTTAGGTAAAAAACCTAATATTAAATCCAAATTATGAAACTTTATACTTGTTTCTAATTCATCAATTATTATTGTATGATCTGTTTGAATACTAATTTTCATTCTATTAATTAATTATGTGCATTTGCATCAACTGTAAATGGGTTGATAGGTGTATCACATATCATGATGTTGAGAATAATCATGGTGTTGATCATATTTGTGATCTACCTGATTTTAAAGCAAAAAAACCATTCATTCATGTCAATATAGTTAAAGATAATAATGGTGATTATAAAACTGATTGGGATGTTCAATCTTGTGAAAGTTTTGAAAATGAATTTGGTAAATGGTCTAAGATTAATCCAGGTATAGAATTACCTGTTTAAAGGTAATAGATGACAAATAAACTCAGTCAAGGAAAAAATTACTCTACATTAGTGATTCATAGCACAGATAATTCTTTTGGCTTTGGTTATAGAAAAAACAATGACCTAGAATCTGATGAATTATTTATCAAGAAATTTGATAATGACCTTTGCAACAACTTAATAAATGATCTTAACAAATTCATTTCCAAAGAAAATTTACAAAAAATAAATAAGTTATCTGTCAGCATAGGGCCAGCAAATTTTAATGCTTCACGACTAATTGTAGTTTTAGCAAGAACTATCTCACAACAAATAAATTGCCCTCTAGACAGTTTTAGTTCATTTCAAATAATGGCAAAAAGAATCGCATCAAAAAATAATATCTTAAAAAACAAAAAATCATTCTGGATTTTCAAAAATTTAAAACGTAAGGGTTTTATTGCAGGTAAATATGAAATTTGTGGTAACGAAAAAAACACCTCGGACCTAATCATTCGAGAAACAATTTTACCAAAAGTTGTCAAAGAACTTGATAGTAAAGAACTTTCTTTTGAAGCTACTTATGATGATAAAAAAGATTTGAAAGAACTATTAGCTTTATCAAATAAAAATTTATTAAATTCAAATATAGATTCCTGGAGAAAAGTTTTGCCTCTTTACCCTCTTTCTCCAGTTAACTAAATATTCATCCAATCAAATTATTAATTTTATCTTGAAGGTGCATTGTTACAGAATTCAGATCATGTCTTGATGAACTTTGTGGAGGTTTAACAGGTTTTCCCACTTTAATAACTATTTTTGAAAACAAAGGAATAAAGCATTTAAATCTTATTAGTCTATGTGAATTAACTATTGCAACAGGCAATAATAATTTTTGATTTTTAAAGGCTAATAATGCTGCACCTTGTTTGGGCTTATTCACTCGACCATTTTTTTGACGAGTGCCATCAATAAAAATTCCAATACAATTATCATCTGATAATTTCTTACATGCTGTTTTAATTGTGTTTTTATCAGCAATTCCTCTTTTTACAGGATACGCTCCACAAGCCTTGATAATAAAGCCGAGGAAAGGGATTCTAAAAAGCTCTGCCTTGGCCATAAAAGATATATTACGGCCAAGGGCATGTCCTAACAAAGGAGGGTCAAGTAAAGAACCATGATTAGAAACCATAACAAAGGAATCTTTTTGCGGAATATTTTCTCTACCTATTAAATGACCTTTAAATACAAATTTATAAATTGGAAATACAAAAAGCTTGCTTACTAATTCATAGATTAATTTTTGAATAGTATGATTTTTCATACAAATTAATAAGATATTTGATCAGAAGATGAAACTTGAGAAATTTTTAAATCTTTCATATGTCTTTTTGCTAAACCGCTTAGTACATTAGAAGGGCCAATTTCGACAATATGAAGATCAGTATCTTTTGCCATTAAATCCATAGTTTCTCGCCACCTCACTCCATTACACATTTGATTTTCCAATCTAGTTTTAAGCTCATCAGGATCGTCACATAATGAAGGTTCATAATTACTTATTACTGGGAAAGAAGGATTTTTAAACTTAATCTGTTTTAAATACTCAGAAAATTTAACTGCAGGCGCATCCATGAATGGTGAATGGAATGCACCTGAAACATTTAATTTTAGAAATCTTTTACAAGAAATTTCTTTCGATAAATTGTCTAACTCTTCATTAGATCCTGATAAGACAACTTGGGAAGAGCTATTATCATTAGCAATTACAACATCTTTACTTTTTTTGACTAATAAATCAAGTTCATTTCTATCAAAACCAATTACTGCTGCCATAGATCCTTGCCCAGCATTTACCATTAATTGAGATCTTACTTTTATTAGTGATACGCAGTCTTCGAATGAAAAAACATCCGCGCAATATAATGCAGTTATTTCTCCCAAACTATGCCCAGCAACATAAGTTGGTTGAAAACCATTTTCTTTTAAGGCATCTAATAAAATAGATTCAACCAAAAAAAGGCAGATTTGTGTATTTCTTGTATTATTCAAATCACTAAGGGGATTTGTTGGATCAGAATTTAACTCGCAAATTTCAAATAAATTTCTCTCAAATATCTCAGAAGCATAACTAAACCTCTCTTTTGTAATCGGCAAATTTTCAATTTGTTTTGCCATTCCAATTTTTTGCGAACCCTGTCCAGGGAATACCCATGCAACTGTCATAATGTTCCTATTTTGTTTTTAACCCCATTTAATTAGTGCTGCACCCCAACTTAAACCAGCACCGAAACCACTTGTAGCAATAATATCATTTTGTTTAATTCTATTATCTCTTACAGCTTCATCCATCATTAGTGGAATTGTTGCTGCTGACGTATTGCCATATTTTTCTAAATTACTAAGAATCTTTTCTCTGGGAATTTTTAACCTTTCTCCTACAGAATCCAATATTCTTTGATTAGCTTGATGCAGCAAGAGCCACTCAACTTGATCAGAATTATATTTCATTTTTTTCAACAACTTTTCAAGAATTAGGGGTACTTCTTTGACTGCGAATTTATAAACTTCCTGACCATTCATCTGAATTGGAGAAAAACCTCCACTTAAAAAGTCAATTTCATCAACTATTGAATCTTTATTCTTTTTTGATGGAAGATTAAGAAAAGAACCCCTTGCCCCATCAGTTCTCATATCAAAACCTATAAAATTATCAAATTCATTTGTGGCTTCAATTGCTAATGCACCGGCACCATCTCCAAAGAGGATACAACTTCTTCTATCATTCCAATCAACAAAACTTGATAATTGATCTGCTCCAATAACAATAGCCCTTTTAAAACTACCCCCTTTTAAAAATTGTGAGGCTGTTATTAAGGCAAATAAAAATCCACTGCAAGCTGCAGTTAAATCGAAAGCCACAGCGTTAGCTGCCCCTAATTTAGCTTGAATGGATGGGGCCGATCCAAATAAGTCATGCGGAGTAGAAGTAGCTAAAACAATCAAATCAATCGTTTTAATATCCCAATTAGCCATTTCTATAGCATTTAGAGCAGCCTTATAACCCATCTCAGTAACATTATCTTCTAGGCCAGAGATTCTTCTCTCAGAAATGCCAGTTCTAGATAGTATCCATTCATTGCTTGTATCAACCTTTTGACTAATTTTTTGATTAGTTAGGATTTGATTAGGTACATAACTTCCGCTTCCCTTGAATGACACTCCAATCTGATTAAAATTTATTCCTTCCAAAAGAATTTTTTAGTTACTTATATTAGTCAAACATAAATTTGACTCAATATGTTTTATGAATTTAAAACTTGAAGCTTTTGCAGTTGATTTAAATTGTCCATAACACCATGATTCACTGCAGAGTGAGCCAAGCGAAGAGCACTAACTACAGATAAAGATTTGCTACTTCCATGACCAATGACGCAAATACCATTCACCCCAAGTAATAAAGCTCCTCCATGTTCGGCATGATCTAACCTTTTCTTAATTCTAAGTAGATTACTTTTTAAAAAAGCTGAACCAACTTTCCCCCGCCTTCCACGTGGCAACTCAGATCTCAAAATATCTAATAAAACTCCTCCCACAGATTCAAGAAATTTCAATAGTATATTCCCAGTAAATCCATCACAGACTACTACGTCGAAACTACCTGATAATACATCTCTCCCTTCACAATTACCTCCAAAATCAAAACTTTTTTCAGAAGATAATAATTCAAATGTTTTTAAGGATAAATCATTACCTTTACATTCTTCTTCTCCAATATTTAATAGGCCAATTCTTGGTTTTTGTACTTGTAAGACATCCTTTGCATAAATATTGCCTAGAAGAGCAAATTGATGCAGATAAGATGGCTTACAATCAGTATTTGCTCCGACATCTAAAACTAATACCGGGCGAGTTTGATCCCTTGTTGGAAACAATGCTCCAATAGCTGGTCTCTCAATCCCTTTTAATCTCCCAATTCTAAATATGGCAGAAGCCATCATGGCGCCTGAATTACCCGCGGAGTAGACAGCTTCAGCTTTATTATTTCTCACTAAATCCATTGCAACGTTTATACTTGCATTTTTCCTTTTTCTAACTGCGGTAGCTTCTTCATTCATCCCAATAGGCTCTCCACTATCAATCAATTCAAGACGATTATTATCTATTTCATTTTCTAATAATTCAGCTAAACCAGTTTTTTTTGCTGCATCTTTAACTTCTTCAATTTTGCCGACAAACTTTATATTTATTGGAAATCTACTTATTGCTTCTAGGCAACCCTCGAGAATTGGACCAGGAGCATAATCTCCACCCATCCCATCAACTGCGATCCAAATTCTTTTAGATTGAGATTCCTCTACCCTATCTAAAATATTATCGTTATTTTGTAATCTTTTTAATGGGTCAAAAACTAATGGTTGTAAAGTATTTTTAGCTATTGAACTAGCATTTGAAACTACAGTGCTGGCAGTACTCACAACAGATTCAGCGCTTGAAACCACATTACCTGCAACATTACCTGCAACATTACTAGCTGTGCTAACAACAGAGCCAGCACCAGAAACCATATTACCCGCAACAGTACTAGCCGTTGCTGCAGAACTAGCAGCAGTATCAACAATAGAAGTTACAGCCGAATTTCTTTTGTACCAAATAACTAATCTTCTAATAGCTCTGGACTTGTTAATTTTTTGCGCTGTTTCTTTCCCCATTTATTTACCATCAAAAGGAGCAATATCAACAATTCGTTGAAAAAGATATCCTGTACCCCTCGCTGTCAAAATTAATTCAGGATTTGCTGGATCAGCCTCAAGTTTTGATCTTAATCTTGATATGTGAACATCCACGACTCTGGTATCTACATGTCTCTCGGGGGTATATCCCCAAACTTCTTTCAAAATCTCTCCTCTACTAAATGGCTCTCCTGACCTACTTACCAAAAGCTCTAGGAGACTAAATTCCATTCCAGTTAATCTTATTCTTTCATCGCTTTTAAAAACTTGTCTTCGATTTGTATCAATTTTTATATCAGTTACCAAAATTAATCCTGAATTAGGCATTCCAGGAATTTGTTCTTTGTCGATTCTTCTGAGAACGCACCTAATTCTAGCTTCTAACTCTTTTGGGCTGAATGGTTTTACTACATAATCATCAGCACCTAATTCTAAACCTGTTATTCTATCTGCAACATCTCCTAATGCAGTTAACATAACAATTGGAACATCAGAATCTTTCCTTAATTCTTGACAAACTCCATAACCATCTAGCTTTGGCATCATGACGTCCAGCACTACTAAATCAGGTTCATAATCCTTAAATAACTTTAGTGCTTCTTTACCATCACTTGCAGTTACCACCTTGTAGCCAATCATGGAGAGACGTGTCTCCAGAATTCTTCTAATACTTGCCTCGTCATCTGCTACAAGTATGGTTTCTTTAGTTTGACTAGATAAAGCCATTTGTTTCTATTAGCTAATCAGTAAGAGAATTTATTATTAACCTAATCTAACTTGTAGAGGGGCAATATCCCAAACATTGCAGTTCCATTACTTCATTCAGAAACTTAATGTCTAGCAAATTATCGATTTTTATTTGTCAGAATTGTGGATCTGAAACTTCTCAATACTTTGGTAAATGCCTTAATTGCAACTCATGGAATTCCATTGTTGAAGAAATAAAAAGTAAGAGCTCTAAATATCAAGAAATAAAAAATATAAAAAACAGTAAAAAATCTATACCATTCAATGAGATCTCATCAAAAAAAATATCAAGATTCACTAGTGGTTTTAGGGAATTTGATCGAGTTCTTGGAGGTGGAATAGTACCTGGATCTGTTGTTTTACTGGGAGGCGAACCAGGTATAGGTAAAAGTACAATAGTTCTTCAATCAGCAGGAAAAATATCTCTTACTGAGAAAGTTTTATATATCACTGCAGAAGAATCTTTAGAACAAGTAAAAATTAGATGGGAAAGATTAAAACAAAACAGTATAGATTTACAAATTTTTGCAGAAACCAATTTATCCCTAATTATTGAAGAGATCAAACGTGTAAATCCAAGTTTCGCAATTATTGATAGTATTCAAGCCATCCATAATCATGAAATGCAAAGTTCTCCTGGATCGGTTTCTCAAGTTAGAGAATGTTCATCTGAATTGCAAAATCTTGCCAAAGAAAATAACATTGCGCTTCTAATAATTGGTCATGTAACCAAAGATGGTGCTTTAGCTGGCCCTAAAACTCTAGAACATTTAGTTGATACAGTAATAAACTTTGAAGGAGATAATATTTCCTCACATAGATTACTAAGAAGTATAAAAAATCGATTTGGATCGACCTTCGAGATTGGAATTTTTGAAATGCTTGAAGAGGGTTTACATGAGATAAAAAACCCAAGTTCAATTTTTACAAATAAAGAAAATATTTCAGGTGTAACAACTACAATTACAAATGAAGGCTCTCGACCATTAGCAGTTGATATACAAGCACTGGTAAATAAAACTTTCTACAGTAACCCGAGACGTACTACAACTGGAATAAGCATAAATAGATTGCATCAAATTCTAGCTGTTATTGAAAAACACGTAGGAATAAAATTATCTGAATTTGATTGTTATATAGCTACTGGTGGGGGGTTTGAAATTAATGATCCATCCTCTGACTTAGGTGTAGCAATATCAATTTTATCAAGTTTGAAAAATATTCCTCCTTTGGCTAGTACCTCATTTATTGGGGAATTGGGTTTGAGCGGTCAAGTTAGAAAATCGAATAACCTTCGTACAAAGATAGAAGAAGCTGTAAGACTAGGTATCAAAAATATCGTAGTGCCAAAATTAGAGGAGGAGCTAAATAATAATTTTCAAAATTTAATAAATATTAAAGAGATATCCAATATTAAAGAAGCAGTTGATTATTCTTTATCAAAATAAAAAAATCAAAGGTACATATCAATTGAACTTCTACCTGAGTTTTTCAACCAATTCTCAATATCTAAATACCCACCTGGATAAAGTCTTACTGCTTTAGACCAGACTTCAGCAGCTTTATCAAACCAAATATCTCTCTGATCTAAATCACCATTTTGCTCAGCATATCTTCCCCTTTTTTCATAAATTAAACCTATATTTTTCAAACATGATGGTTGTTTGGGATTTTCTACTAATGCTTTTTCATAAGTTTCAATAGACAAATCCTCTTCACCATTACTCATGTATATAATTGCCATATTTTTTAAAGTCTCGCCCCTATCAATTTTATTTTCTTCAAGCAGTAAACTCTCTTTGTAATACTCTAATGCTTCCGAATAATCCCCATTATTTTGTGCAGCTAAGCCATCTCTATAATAAATATATGCCTTTTTTTCTTTCTCAGCTATAGGCATTATTTTTACAATAGATTCAGCAATTACAGTAAAAGCTTTATCAATAAAATTGTCTCTGTTTTGATTACTAGGCACTGCTCTAAATCTAATAAAATTAATATAGTAATTTAAAAAATAACTATTTAAAAAGTCTATTACATTTATTATTATAGTTAAAAATAAAGTCAAGCATTAATTTGCTTTTATCGTGAAAAATATGGAGATCATTCAATTAAGCGTTACAGGAATGAAGTGCGGAGGTTGCGTTAGTACTGTTGAAAAAATATTGAATAATTCTGATGGTATTGAAAATGTTTCTGTTAACTTGCTTACTGAAAGTGCATATTTTGAGATTACCCAGAAACATATAGAAATAGAAACAGTTCTAGAAAATCTAAAAGAGAATGGTTTTCCATCAAAAATTTACATAAATGATTTTTCAAAAAAAATAAACAAGGCAGAATTAGAAAAAAAAAAGAAGTGGAATAATCAATGGAAAAAACTAACTTTTGCTTTATTACTTTTATTATTTTCAGGTTTAGGTCATTTAGCAGAGGGAAGATATATAAATTTTCCGATATTAGGTAATATATTTTTTCACGCTTCATTAGCGACATTAGCTCTTTTATTTCCTGGCAGAGAAATAATTATTAATGGGTTTAAATCATTTATTAAGAACCGTCCTGATATGGATTCTCTAGTAGCTCTTGGAGTAACTAGCGCATATATAACGAGTCTTCTATCCTTAATATTTCCTGCTACTAGTTTTCCTTGTTTTTTTAATGAACCAGTTATGCTGTTAGGTTTTATATTGATTGGGCGTTTCTTAGAGGAAAGAGCAAGATACCAAACTGGTTCATCCATTGGAGAGTTATTAGACCTTCAACCTGAAATGGCAAATATCTACACAGAAGATAATCAAATAAAATCAATAAGAGTAAACACTTTAAGACCAAATCAAGAGATACAAGTTTTAGCTGGAGACAGAGTACCTGCTGACTGCATTGTGACTCAAGGTAATTCATATATTGATGTTTCGCATATCACTGGAGAATCCAAACCTATCGAGGTAAAAGAAGGAGAAAAACTATCTAGTGGTTCTTTAAATCTCAATTCAACTCTTAGACTTAAAGTACAAAATGTTGGAGGGGATTCTTCTCTTGCAAAACTAGTAAATCTTATTGAGTCTGTAAACGCTAGAAAACCTCGCATTCAAAGAATTGCCGATGAAATTGCAGGCAAATTTACTTACTTTGTGCTTATTTTTGCTACTTTAACTTTCTTCTTTTGGTGGAAAGGGGCAAGAAACATTTGGCCAGATTTATTAAGTCATAATAATCAATTAATCACTCACACAAGCCATACACTTCATAGTTCGCTTGGTAGTAATGCTGAGAATTTTCTTAGTTTAGCCATACAATTGTCAATTGCTGTTTTAGTAATAGCTTGTCCTTGTGCATTAGGTTTAGCCACCCCAACTGTAATAACTGTCGCATCAGGTAAAGCAGCAAAAAAGGGCGTCTTATTTAAAGGCGGGGACAAAATAGAGATGGCTTCAAAAATTAATCAAATTATTTTTGATAAGACAGGCACTTTAACAAAAGGTAAGCCTTTTATTGTTGATTATAAAAATTATGATGATCATTCATTTTTATTAAAAATAGCTGCCAGTTTAGAAAAGGAAAGCAGACATCCAATCGCAGATGCCTTAATTCAAGAGGCAAAAAAGCAAAATTTAAGTTTATTTCCAATAAAGAAAATTTTTACTCATTCAGGGCGAGGTATTTCTGGAGAACTTGAATCAATTGATGGAATTATTAATATTGGAAATATTGAATGGCTACTAAGCAAAGGAATAATTATTGATAGTAAGGCAAAAAAAGTCATTGAAAATGAAGAAACAAAAACGAACACTATCATTGGAGTAAGTATCAAAGATAAGTTGTTAGGCTTTATTTTGCTAGGAGATTTACTCAGAGATGATTCAATTAAAACAGTTCAAAATTTGAGAGAAAACAAATTTAAAATTAATATTTTAAGTGGCGATAGGAAACAAACGGTTTTAGCTTTAGCAAAAAAAATTGGTTGTAAAGAAACAGAAGTAAAATGGGATCTTCTTCCTGAAATGAAGCTCAAGACTATAGAAAATTTAAAAATTAATAATAAAGTGGCAATGATTGGTGATGGTATTAATGATGTCCCAGCCTTAGCATCCTCAGACTTAGGAATTGCGGTAGGATCTGGTACTCAAATAGCCAAGGCAAACGCAGATGTAGTATTAATGGGAGATCAACTAAATGGATTACCCTACGCCTTAAATCTTGCAAAAAAAACTATAAGAAAAATAAACCAAAATCTAACATGGGCTTTTGGTTACAACTTACTAGCTATACCTTTAGCCGCCGGCATTTTATTCCCTAAATACGGTATTCTTCTTACTCCCTCAATAGCAGCATTATTAATGGCGATTAGCTCTATTACAGTTGTAATTAACGCTTTATCTTTGGATTAAATGAAAGGAAAATTTGTCGTTATTGAGGGTATTGATGGATGTGGTAAAACTACCCAAATAGATGAACTGTCTAAATGGCTTCCTAAAAGTGGTCTAATAAAGAAAGGGTCAAAATTAATCACGACTAGAGAGCCTGGCGGCAGTCTTTTAGGAAAAAAACTTAGAGGACTGATTCTTGAAAATAATGAAAATAATAAGCCTTCATCTCTTGCAGAATTATTGCTTTATTCAGCGGATAGAGCTGAACACGTTTCCAAAATTATTTCACCTGCTTTAAATAACAATGATTGGGTAATAAGTGATAGATTCTCCGATTCGACACTTGCTTATCAAGGTTATGGAAGAAAAATAAATTTAGAAATAATTAAAAATATTGAATCTATTGTGTGTCAAGGAGTATCTCCAGATCTCACTTTCTTCTTAGAAATTTCTCCAGAAGAGAGCATATTTCGAAGAAAGAATGAAATTCCAGACAGAATAGAATCAGAAGGTATTAAATTTTTAGAAAAAGTAAATGAAGGCTTCAAACTAATTGCCAAACAAAAAAACTGGAAAGTAATATCTGCTTCACAAAATATTAAAACTATTTCTAATCAAATTAAGGAGACTTTACTAAACAATTTTTCTAATAACAAATGATTGAGGTTAAAAAAAACAATTTTTTCTTGAATGAAGAAGTCAATACCTTTCTTAAGAACATAATTAAAAAAAAATCATTGGCTAATGGTTATATATTTTATGGTGCTGAAGGATTAGGCAAAAAACAAACTGCTCTTGAATTTATAAAAGAGATTTTCAAACAGTCTTCACAAAGCGAAAATGTTGAAGAGAGAATTACAAACAATAACCATCCTGATTTTTTAATTATTGAACCTAATTCTCTTTTATCAACAAAAAGTTCAGGAAGTTCCGATCTTGAAAAAATAGTAAAAAGTGGATCTGAGATTATTAAAATTTCTCAAATACGTAATATCAAAACTTTTCTTGGTCAAAAATCAATAAACTCAGAAAAAAAAATTGTTTTGATTATTGATGCACACCTCTTAAACGAAGCAGCCTCGAATTGCCTTTTAAAAACCTTAGAAGAACCAAGTAACGGCATTTTTATTTTACTAACATCTAAATTAAATCTTCTCTTAGATACGATTATCTCAAGATGTCAAATCGTCAGATTTCGATCTTTTTCTAGTAAACAAATAAAGTCGATTTTAAAAGATTATTTAGATACTTCTAAATCAAAGATAAATACAAATTTAAAATTTGAAGATTTAATTAATTCATCCAATGGATCTCCAAATCAATTATTGAAAAATATTGAAATTTGGAATGATTTTTCAGATGAAATTATAAGTAAATTGGATTCTCCAATTAAAAATAGTCTAGAAATATTAGAAATATCTAAATCAATATCTGAAAAATTAGAAATTTTGCAACAGATTTGTCTAGTAAATTTAATTCAAACAATTTGGTGGAGAAAAACAAAAAATATCGGTTTAGTTAAAAAACTTGAAAATTTAAAATATCTCTTAAAAAAAAACATTCAACCAAGGTTGGCATGGGAAATAGCTTTTTTAAAAATTTCTATGGAAGATATATGAGATTAATCTACCGCAGAATTTATCAGGTTAGGATTTCTTGCTTGAATAAACTCTTGCCTAGCAGTTTCCACTTGAGAACCAACAGGTAACTCGAGACAATATCCAGCACCATATACAGTTTTTATATAAACAGGTTTGCGTGGATCGGGTTCAAGTTTAGTGCGTAAATGTCTAATATGAACTCTTATTGTCTCAATATCATCATCAGGTTCATATCCCCATACTTCTTTAAGAATCAGTGCTGGCGATACAGTTTGACCATGTCTCTGCAAAAGACAATGAAGAAGTTCAAATTCAAGATGCGTTAACCTAACAGGAGATTCAAACCATATAGCTTCAAATCTTTCCGGAACAAGAGTTAAAGGGCCATAATTTAATATTTCTTGCTGGTTAGTAGAATTTAATTGTGCTCTGTTGGTTCTCCTTAATAAAGCTTTTATACGTACATATAATTCTTCTAAATCGAATGGTTTAGTAATGTAATCATCTGCTCCAGAATTAAACCCAGTAACTTTATCTTTAAGACCGCCTAACGCAGTTATCATCAAAATTGGTATATTTGATGTTCTTTCGTCTCTTCTTAATCGCTGGCACAAAGTTAAACCATCAACACTTGGTAGCATTAAATCCAAAAGTATTAAATCTGGCGAATATTGAAGAGCTAATGCTTGTCCTTTAATTCCATCTTCAGCTTTTTGGACATCGAAACCAGAATGTTCTAAATGTCTAGCCACCAAATCACGCATATCACGATCGTCTTCAATTAAGAGGATTGAAATTTTCATATTTATAAACTATTAAATTAAAATTAAATTTTAGTAATACGATTCTCTCAAGAATTTATAAAGATTGCTGAATTACTGTAAACAATTTTATCAATTAGAATTATCACATAAATTAGTGATAGCAATAGATTAGATGAAAATTCCTAATTTTAATAAATTTGAAATTTTAGAATTTCTTTCGATTCTATTCACTTTTTCTTAATAATCAAAGGATTAATAGAAACAAATAATGGTTCAAATTGAAAGAATATTCTATTCCGATTGCCATTGTAAGTTTATAAAAATTGAATTAAATGGAGTTTTTCAGCTTTCAAAATGTAATTAATTAAGTTTAAAATTTTTCATTTCTACAAAATGTTTAAACCCATAATATTATTTATATAAAAAATATTTAAGTATCCATGAAAAAGAAGTCTATTATTTATTCTGATTTATCAAAAAAACAACTAGAAACTCTGAAAGAACTTTACATTCAAAAAAAAGTTGAATCGATGAGTCATCAAGAACTTAAACAATATGTATTAGAAATTATTTCACATCAGATAAATGATACTATTGGCAAAGAAGAGGAAATGGAAGCATGGAGAGAAATGTCAGATTTTTTTGGAGAACAATTTGAAATAAATATCTTAGAAATACAAACAAAATATATTGACGATAAAAACGTAATTGAAACAGAAATAGATTCTCAGAAGCAAAGAATAGAATTACTTGAAAGGAATAATTTAGATCAAGAGAAAAAGGATATGTGGGATGACTAAAATTTTCTGAATGGTGTAGTAATTCAAAGTATATAAACGAAAATATGTTTTAATTTTAAAAATGAAAATAAATCAAAGAGCTTGTTATTCACTTTTACGGAGAATTTTATAATTGTTCTAATTACTGTTCTTAAAAAACAAATTTTAAATTTATAACTACTTAGTAATGATTATAAATTAATTATACTAAATGTTCTATATACTGTTATTAAAATTACGTCAAATATACTTTGATTATATCTTCGGCTTATGACTATTTTGCAAAAAAGTCAAAGAAATAAAAAAAGTCACCTTTTTATGGTGACTTTGGATAACTTTTTGAAATTTATAAACTCCCCGGGCGGGATTCGAACCTGCGACCAATCGATTAACAGTCGATCGCTCTACCGCTGAGCTACCGAGGAATATAGAATGAATTTAACTCGTTAAAGTACCTTATGACAAGTACAAGAGTTAATTATATTGAAATTTTGACGGTTCTTGCCAGCTAGATAAAAAACCATTTTTCAACTCTGCTACTGCATCAGCATAAGTTAATTCTTCATAACGATGAGTAATCCACAAAGCCGATATAGGTTTTTTATAGTCACTTGTAATATTTTTAATAGTTTGTAAAACTTTTAATTGACTAGTTTGATCAAGTAACGCTGTAGGCTCATCTAAAAGAATAAAATTTCTATTACTAATCAGAGCGCTTGCAATAGTTAAGCGTTGTTTTTGTCCACCGCTTAAAGTATGAACTGGCCTTTTTTCAAAACCAGTCATTCCTACCAGATCAAGTACATATTCAATTTTTTTATTAATTTCATTTTGACTTATATTCTGATTAATATTAATCAGAAGTTCACTCCTACAATTTGGCATCAATATTTGATGATCAGGATTTTGAAACACCATGCCGATATTTGCATTAAAATCAATGACACCATTTTGAGGTTTGATTATTCCATTAATTAATTTTAAAAGAGTACTTTTTCCACTCCCGTTTTTACCTACGACCATCCAAAATCCAGGTTTTTTTATTGAGAAGTTACATTTAAAAATTAAATTTTCTTTTTCTCCAGGATATGAAAAAGAAACATCTTTGAATTTAATATGAGGTATTTCATTTTCAGGGGAATCTCGCATTAATTCTATCAATCTATGTTGAGAGAAAATCCTGGTCTTTTAGCTCCTCCTGCTACTGACGATTTTTCATATATCTGAACAGAAATGATTTCTTTAGCTCTTACAGCTATTAATTTATCTTGAACTTTGTCACACCTTAATTCGATCAAGTTTGAAGATTCTAAGCTTTCATTCATAGAACATTTTATTTCATCATAAATTCTTTTAACATCATCAAATTCTTTCTTCTGAATTGATAATGGAAAAGGTGAATATCTCAGACTTAGTTCCAACGAATACATAATCATAATAAAAACTACCTCTAATATTACTAAATATTTTTCAACAGGAAGTTATTTAAATTAAATTCTTTTGAGAAAATTATATAAAAGTACTTTAAATACAATTAATATGAATATAGGAGATTTTATTTTGCATTTTAAAAAATAATTTCATGGATATAGCAAATGATATAACTTCTCTAGTCGGAAATACCCCGTTAGTTAAATTAAATCGAATCAGAAAGTATTTTGATTGTTATCCAGAAATAATAGCCAAACTAGAAAGTTTCAATCCTTCAGCGTCCGTTAAGGATCGGATCGCTTATTCAATGTTATGTAAAGCTGAAGAAGAAGGATTGATAACACCAGATAAAACAACTTTAATTGAAGCAACTAGTGGAAATACTGGCATCGCATTAGCAATGGTTGCCGCAGCAAAAGGCTATAAATTGATTTTAACTATGCCGGATACAATGAGTATTGAGAGAAGGGCAATGTTACGAGCATATGGAGCTGAATTACAGCTAACACCCGGAAAAGACGGAATGAAAGGAGCTTTAGATTTAGCTAATGAGTTGTCTTCAACCATTGCTAATAGCTATCAATTTAATCAGTTTGAAAACTTTGCTAATCCAGATATTCATGAAAGAACAACGGCCCAAGAAATATGGCACCAATCCAATAACAATTTAGATGGACTAATTACAGGAGTAGGCACAGGAGGTACAATTACTGGTTGTGCACGTTTTTTGAAAAAAGTTAATCCAAATTGCAAAATTTATGCCGTAGAGCCCAAAAAAAGTGCTGTGATTTCAGGAGAAAAAGCAGGATCTCATTCGATTCAAGGAATTGGAGCGGGTTTCGTACCGAAAGTGCTTAATACTAAATTAATTGATGAAATTATAAAAATAGATGACGATGAAGCATTCTATTATGGGCGTTTATTAGCTCGATTGGAAGGTCTTTTATCTGGCATAAGCAGCGGTGCAGCTTTAGCAGCAACTATAAAAATCGGCAAAAGAAAAGAACTAATGAATAAAAGATTAATAGTTATTCTTCCAAGTTTTGGAGAAAGATATTTATCAACAGCAATGTTTGAATCTAATACTTCAATTCAAGCAAGAAAAGATGGTTATCTTTAATGCGTAATTTTTAAAGATGGAAAAAAATTTATATGAAGAATTAGGTCTCAAACAAAATGCAACCATAAGTGAAATTAAATCTTCATATCGCTCTTTAGTTAAGCAACATCATCCAGATGCAGGCGGCAAGAAAGAACGATTTCTTGCGATACAAAATGCCTGGGAAACTCTAAATGACCCTATCAAAAAGAAACAATACGATAGCAGTATTTCTTATTCCAGCTCATCATTTGATTCATTAAATGACAATTGGGAAGAGAAATTTAATTCAAAAAAACATAATTCTTCAATTAAGGACAAAGAAGTTGAAACATGGATTAAAGAAATTTATAGTCCGATAAATAGATTAATTAGTCAAATCATTAAACCTTTGAATAACAAAATAAAAGAACTATCTGCGGATCCATATGATGACGAACTAATGGAAAATTTTTGCAGTTATATTATTCTTTCACAAAAGAAAATAGAAAAAGTTGAAAAAATTTATAACAAAAAAAAAGTTCCCAAGTCTATTTGGGCTTTAGGCCTCGATCTTTATCATTGTTTTTCACAAGTTAAAGATGCGCTATTAGAATTTGATAGATATACACAAGGATACGTAGATAATTACTTATTTGATGGCAAAGAAATGATCAAAGAAGCAAAAAGAATACAATCAAAGATGTCTATAGAGAAAAAAAATAAAAACTTTTAGATATAAAAATTTTATTGAGTATATTCTTTAAGTTGATCTAATTTCAACCAAACATCTGGAACAGGTCTGCGCCATCGAACCTGAGCATATTCCTCTTTGACTGAAAGTATCTCTCCAGGACCTTCAAAGACATAATTAGGTAGATTATCATCACTGGCTAGCGCTTCGATACTTTTTATATAATTTTCTCTATCGACAAAAACTAAGCTTCCTTTCTTGAGAGGCTTCTTTGAAATAGAATCTGTCATAATAAATTCAAGAAAGTTATTTGAAATTCATTATACAAAAACTTGTTTGAAAACTATTAAAAAAAATTTATACCGGAATAATAATTACAAACGTCTAAAAAATTTAATAGCCTTAAATGATAAACATATATAAGATATGCGTCTTTTACTTCTTGGCTGCACTGGATTTGTTGGTAAAGAATTAGTACCAACACTACTTAATAAAAATCACGAAATATACATTGTCAGTAGAAAACCAATTAGTAAATTTAATCTTGATTTAGATTTCAATAAGTTTAAATTTTTTCAAATAGATTTATCAAAAGAAAAAAACTGGAATAACGAAAATCTTCTAAATATTTTAAGAGAGACAGATGGAATTATTAACTTGATGGGAGAACCCATAGCAGAAAAAAAATGGACTTCTGAACAAAAACAGGAGATTGAAAATAGTCGTATTAACACCACGAAATTTATGATGAAGACCCTTAAAAATTTAAAAATCAACCCAAAAGTCATTATAAATGGATCAGCTATAGGTTATTACGGTACAAGTTTATCTAGTGAATTCACTGAAAATAGTCTTGGAGGAAAAGACTTTTTATCTAATCTTTGCAAAAAATGGGAAGCGGTCGCCGCTGAAAAACCGTTTTTCTCAAGGTTAGTTATTTTTAGAATTGGAATTGTTCTAGAGAAAGACGGAGGAGCATTAGGAAAAATGCTCCCTATATTTAAAGTTGGATTAGGTGGACCAATTGGAGATGGTAAGCAATGGATGAGTTGGATTCATAGAACTGATTTATGTGCATTAATTACTCAAGCATTAGTTGATAAAAAGTATTCGGGAGTATTTAATGCTGTTGCACCAAATCCAGTATTAATGAAAGAATTTTCTCAGACTTTAGGCAAATGTCTGAATAGACCTAATTTACTTCCAGTGCCTGGAGCGGTTCTAAAAATATTGTTAGGAGATGGAGCGAAAGTTGTTTTAGAGGGACAAAAAGTAATTAGCAGTAAACTCAAAAATTATACTTTTAAATATCCTCTTCTTGAGAAAGCAATTTACGCCTCCACCAAGAATTAATACCGTTTACTAAAGCACCAATAATTAGAATTGTTATCAATGGAACTACAAGAGGATTCCAAACTATCTGAATAAAATTAATAAAAATAAATATCCCATTAAATTGCATGATGATTGCAAAAATAAAAAATATAGCAAAAAAAATGACTGTAAATAAATTTATTAATAACAAATTATCGATAATTTGTTTTAACTTATTTTGATTATTCTCCTTAGTCATTTTTTATAACAATATTCATATCATCAACCATTTTAGGACAAGCTTTGTTTTCACCAAGTCTTTTTTTAGCATTTTCATTACATGAGATCATAAACTTCTTATTAAGCTGTATAAGGTATATTATTTTTATGATCAATTTAACTGTCTGATTGATTTGATCATTTTTATCTTTATAATTACTGGCGCAAAAAACATATTTTCCAAGCAAACGTCTTTGCGCTTCTGCGAAAGTTTTTGTAAATTGTGGACCTTTTCCTTCAATCTGAATAACCGGTTTTCCTAATCCAATTGATTGCTCTGCTGCCGTTCCTGCCATGCTAATACAGAATCTACTTTTCAATAATATTTTGTCAAAATTATTCCAATATATATTCACTTCTAAAAATTTATATTGGAATTTCAAGAGATTATCATCTTTTATATTTTCTATATTTAACCATCCTCTTTTTTGAAATATCTCCTTTATTTTTAATGAAGATAAAGCATTAACTATTGCAAAATTAAACTGAATTTTCTGAAAATATCTTAAATCTGACAATGCCTCTAATACCTCTAAAATAAAAACAAAATTATCTAAAATCTCAGGGAATCTACTTCCTGGAAATAATCCAATACTAAATTCAGCTTTATTGAATTCTTTGTTTCTAGGAAAAAACTTATCCATAAATGGATTGCCTAAAAAAGACACTTTCTTTTTTAATTGCAATGTTAAATCATTAGCTGTAAGGGAATCTCTCGCATATATTTTTTTTGCTTTTTGTGAGAGCAAGAAAAATTTAGAGGGCCATGGTAATTTCAACTTTCCTTCATAATGGCTAGAATAAGCAACTAGGTATGTAAAAAAATCTTTCTTACAAACCCATGCAAAAAAAACTGGCACAATATCTCCAACTACAAAAAAATAATCATATTTCTTTCTTACTTTAAAAGTTAAATATAATCTCTTTAGAAGATAAATTATCTCCCCCCCCAATATCTCAGTAAGTCTTCCCTTAAAGGTATTATAGCCAATTCCTCCAGTTCTAAATTCTTTAGTTTTACCGATAATTTTAATTTTTTCTTTTTCGTAATGGTTTCCCATTCCGACAATTGGCAAAGCATGAACAGAATAACCACTTTTTACGAATTGTTTAGCTAAAAGACTGCCAGATAGATCTTCTCCATGCCCATTACTTAATATTAAAATCTTAAACAATCTAAAATTCCAACCATTTTTTTACTTTGGTTAATTCAGGCCAATCTGGATATCTATTTAATCCGTCTTCAACAGATTCTTTCAACTCACTTTTCACATCTGGCATCATCATAGACATTTTTTTTATTAACTCAATATGATCCCTAACACCTTTATTATTGGTAGCCAAAAGAGCTAAAGACAAATTCATTCTTGCTTGTGGATCTTGCTGATTTAATCGAACAGCTTGTCTGGCAGCTGACAAAGCTTCTTCATTATTTTTCAAAAGTAATTGAAGCCATGATAAACAAGTCCAAGCAGCAAAATGATTTGGAATTTGCTGTATAATTTTTTGAAAATCTTGAACGATTGGAATTAAATCTTGCCCTGCTTTATATCTTGATAAAGCTGCATTAAAATCCTCTTCAATGGGATTAATTTCGTTATTCATTATTTATTAAACTGCAAAGGAGCTTCCACAACCGCAAGTTTGAGAGGCATTTGGATTTACAAAATTAAAGCCACCGCCAATTAATTCCTTACTAAAATCTAACTGCATTCCATAAATATATAAAAGACTTTTAGGATCACAAACTACTTGAAAGCTTTGATCAGCTTTTAACGAATAATCATAAACTTTATCATCGGGATTTATTTCATCAGTTCCTATAAAATCCATCGTATAACTCATCCCACTACAACCACCTGATCTTACTCCTACCCTTAGTGCTTTTTTATCGCTTTGGCCCTTCAATAAATTTGATATTTGTTCTAAAGCATCATTCGTAATTAAGATACCTTTGCCATCATCAGAATTTTTAATTTCCTGTTTAACTTCTACATTTTCCATAAACAAGGGATTTCTACTATTTATAATATAAAAACTTAATCGATAGGATGCATAGAACAAACGTTATCCAAACTTGATTTGTTATAATTTTAAGAAAAAGTGAAAATTGCAATAGTTGGTTCTGGATTAGCTGGTCTTACAGCTGCAGTCAATTTAGTTGATGAAGGACACGAAGTAGAAATTTACGAGAGCAGGTCATTTTGGGGAGGTAAAGTAGGAAGTTGGGAAGATAAGGATGGCAACCACATAGAAATGGGTTTACATGTATTTTTTTACAATTATGCAAATCTTTTTAAATTAATGAAAAAAGTGGGAGCTCTAGACAATTTACTCCCGAAAGATCATACTCATCTATTTATCAATAATGGTGGAAATTTAAAATCGTTAGACTTCAGATTTCCTTTAGGTGCTCCTTTTAACGGACTTAAAGCTTTTTTTACCACAGAACAACTTACTTGGGTTGATAAGTTCAGAAATGCCCTAGCTTTAGGGACAAGTCCAATCGTTAGAGGATTAATAGACTATGAAGGCGCAATGAAAATAATTAGAGATCTAGATAGAATTAGTTTTAAAGAATGGTTTTTAAACCATGGTGGAAGTGAAAAAAGTTTAGAAAGAATGTGGGATCCTATTGCATATGCATTAGGTTTTATTAATTGCAAAGATATTTCAGCAAGATGCATGCTAACTATATTCATGATGTTTGCTTCAAAAACAGAAGCATCAAAACTTAATCTTTTAAAAGGTTCCCCACATAAGTGGTTAACGCAACCTATCGTCGACTACATCACAAACAAAGGAGCAAAAATACATCTTAACCATAAGGTAGAAGAAATCATTTATGAAAAGGAATCTTCCTCTTATTCAGTAAATCAATTAAAAATATCTTCTCCTGAAGGAATTAAGGCAGTGTTTGCAGATAAATTTCTAGCAGCCTGTGATGTTCCTGGAATTAAAAAAATAATTCCAAAAGAATGGTATCAATTTAAAGAATTTGAAGGTTTAAAAAAACTTAGAGCTGTAGCTGTTGCCACAATCCAATTAAGATATGACGGTTGGGTTACTGAATTACAAAAAGATAATACTGGAAACGAACCAATTGGACTAGATAACCTTCTTTATTCTGCTGATGCCTCTTTCAGTTGTTTTGCTGATTTAGCACTAGCAAGTCCAGCAGACTATAGAAAAAAAGATATGGGATCGCTTCTCCAATGTGTTTTAACTCCTGGCGATAGATGGATGGGAAGATCCACAGAAAGAATTACAAAAGAAATTGATAAAGAGGTTCGCCGTCTATTCCCATCCTCAAAAAACCTTAAATTGCTTTGGAGTAACGTGGTACAAATTCCACAATCACTCTATAGAGAAGCTCCCGGTATGGAACCTTTCAGACCCGATCAAAAAACATCTATATCTAATTTCTTCATGGCTGGTAGTTATACAAAACAAGATTATATAGACTCTATGGAGGGAGCTACAATGAGTGGTCATTTAGCTGCCGCGGCAATTTTAGAGAAGAAAGCCGAATTAGCAAAAAATCTTGCAGTAAGTTAATTAATGGGTACTTGGCTAAAACATGACGTAATAACAGTTGTTAATGCGCCTCTTGAAAATGTATGGGACACATGGAGCGATTTAGACTCAATGTCACTTTGGATGAGCTGGATTGAATCTGTAAAAACAGTTGACGAAGAGACTAATACGTTACCAGATTTAACAGAATGGACTTTAGCTGCAAATGGCTTTAGGTTTAAATGGAAAGCTCAAATTACAGAAAGGGTTGAAAAAAGCAAACTTAAATGGAAATCAATAGGAGGGTTACCAACTGAGGGATCAGTAGTTTTCGAAAGTAAAACTGATCAAATCACAACGGTAAATTTAGCAATAACTTATGAACTACCAAAAATGATTGCTCGGTTTATGGAAGAAAATATTTTAGGCAAAATGGTTACAAACGAATTACAGGCCAATATTGATAGGTTCAAAGATTTAGTTGAAAAGAACTATACAAAAAAATTTTCTAATTAAAAATATTAATTGCTACATCTAGTAGTCCTTCAAAAGTATATTTTTTTGCCTGACTATCAACTCTTCCAAAAATCTTGTTACATATTTTTGTTGTCTGAGGTCCAATAGTTAATAACTTAATTTGATCAAAATATTCTAACCATTGTTTACCAAGTTTTTTTTCTAGTAAAAAAGCAGCATTTACTACGGTTTTACCGCTTGAGAAAATAATTGCATCGACTTTTCGATTAGAAATAATATCAATTGTTTCTTCCGGAATTGATTCAGGACATCTAGTTTCATATGCAGCAACCTCAAATACACGAGAACCAGCCTTTCTAAATTGATCTGCAATTAAATCCCTACCACCTGTTTGAACTCTTGGTACAAAAACTCGAAGTCCATAACCAGATACTGGGAAATTATCAATTAAACTTTCAGCAACAAATTCTGGAGGTATGAAATCAGCCTTAATCCCAAAATCATCAAGAGTTTTTGAGGTTTTTTCTCCGACTACGGCGATTTTTGTTTTTTTAGAACATTCTTTTAATGAACTATTAAAGTATCTAAGTCTTTTATCCACAAATTTGATCCCATTACTACTGGAAAAAATAATCCAATGAAAATCATTTATTTGACTTAATGCTTCGTCAAGAGGATTCAAATCATCAGGATCAGCAATACTTATTGCAGGTAAATCAAATACATTAGCGCCCTTTCTTATGAATATTTTTTTTATATCCAATATCCCTTCTTTTGATCGAGTAATAATTATATTTCTTTGATCAAGGGGTAGATCAACTTTCGGCATCCTTGTCCTCAAAATTATAATTTTGATTTTTATTTTTTAATTCATCGAGAAGTTTCAAGACTGATAATCCTTTATCAAGAACAACATCGTCTTTAAAAATTATCTCTGGAACTCTTCTCATCTCAATTCTTTTTCCTAAACTACGCCTTATAGAACTTTTTGCAATATTCAAGTTTTCAACAATCTCTTTCCTCACTTTCTCTTGAGCAGTTGAAGTTATGTAAATTTTACAGTGTTGCAAATCATTTGATAAATCAATCTTAGAAATATTGACGAAATGATCTCTAATAAGATCATTTTCTAAATCATTCTGCAAAATAAGGGTTATTTCTTTCTTCAAAAGAGAAGAAACTTTTGCAAGACGGTAATTATTTGGCATTATGGTTGTAAATTTATTGGGTTTGTCATCGCTTGCAAGACAAAATAAACAGTTATGAAAGCACTTAAGACAGAAGATATCAAACCTACTATTGTGAGTGGATTTGATCTATTCTTGAATAAAGGTTCAAGCAAAGCAACAAGTCCCCCAACAATGATAGATATCAAATACTTTGGATATCTCGCAACATTAGAGAAAAATTCGCCCATCAGCTCCACAAATAGATTACTTTTTTAGCTAAGTTTTAACAAACATTAAACAGCATGATTACATTATATCAATTTAGGCATAGCGCTTTTTGTTTAAAAACAAGAATGGCTCTTCATGCAAAAAAACTACAATATCGCGTTGAAGAAGTAACACCTGGAATAGGGCAATTTGAAATCTTTAAATTATCAGGTCAAAAACAAGTACCTGTAATAGTTGATAGTAATGATCAAGTTATTAATGACTCTTCAACTATTTGCGAATATATAGATAAAAAAAATGATAACAATCCGCTTTTTCCTGAGGACCCAATATTATTTGCACAATGCAAACTAATTGAAGATTGGGCAGATACTACAATGGCCACAACTTGTAGAAAATCTTTAATAAAATCTGCCATAGAAAATCCACAGCTAAGAACTGCATTACTCCCAGATGAAATACCTTCTTCAGTTAAAAGTATTGTTGATAAATTACCTTTTGAAAATCTTAGTAAAATTTCTAATGTTGTTTTGTCTTCTAAAGATAATTTAGAACTCCAAAAATTACTGGAAGCTTTATCAAAATCCTTGATCAACAAGAAATATTTAGTTGGAGATAGTTTATCAATTGCAGATATTTCAATTGCTGCTCAATTATCCCTTCTTAAATTTCCAAAGTCTGCAGGACCCATTCTTTCAGGCGAGGGGAGCCAAGAATACATAAACAACCCTTATTTAGAAAATCTTTTCATTTGGAGGAACAACTTAGAAGAATACCTTTTTAGTGCTAACTCTCAATAAATTCAAAATTCAATTTATATTTATTTGTTTTTATAGCATGAATAGAAAGATCACCAACTTTTGAACCATAAGAAGCAACATATTGCACTCCACAAATTGATGGTTTGATTGAATTATCAACTTCCAATATTTCTTCGGAACATTTTTGAAATTTACTAATGGTCTCTACCTGATTAATCCTTGAAGCACCTGGCTTATGTGCAGTCTGTATAACTAGCTCATCTGCGAAAAAAATATCATCATCTTGGATCTGATTTCTCCCTGTAATTCTTGAATCGATATAAAAATCATCTTTTAAATAAGTAATTTGATTATTTATAGATTGAGGATCATTTACAACCTTGATTAAGGTATCACCAAATATTGCTTTTCCAATAGATTCAGAATTTTTTGCACGATTACCGACAACTAAATCTGAATCATTCTTAAAGAAATTTACTTTATAAATAACTGGCTCTTCTGAATCATTAATTATATCTTGAGAAGTAACAAGCCAATTCCCTTCGAACCATTTAGGATAAATTAAATCCTCAGAAGTATCCGAAAGTTTAAAATTTGGTAAATATAATTCTGGCCATTGATTTACACGATTTTCCAAAAACTCTCGTACATTAGAATCTACAAAAGCAAAAGAACTTTCTAAAAAAATTCCTTGAAAAATCAAGCAAAGAATTAATCCAAGAAGAATCTTCATTATGTCAAATCCACTAATAAGAGCATCAGATCATTATGTATTATTAGAGCCAGATTCAAAAGAAAAAATTGTATCAAAGCAAGAAGCAATTTTATGGTTGAAGAATTGGCTCAGTAAGATAGAAACACAAACAATATATCAAAATATAGAAGATCCTGATCAGGAATTTTTTGAAGAATTATTAGAAAGCACTTATGAATTAGAAATAAAATTAGGATACGTTATCAAATGGTTTGCAGTAAGAATTGAACAAGATTAACTAATTATTTCTTTATGAATTGCATTAATTATTTTCATAGCGACTTCTTCAATATTTTCCCTTTTTACTTGAATTCTTAAATCTGCTTGAGAATACAAATTTTCTCTAGATTGAAAAATGCTCATATATAAATCATTTAGATTCTTTCCCTGAAGAAGTGGTCTATTTTCAATTTCATTTTTCAATCTTCCAATTGCTATATCTTCGTCGAGATCTATCCATGCAGTTATTCCCTGCCTTAAGATTCCCCAGTTTTCCGATTTGGTAACTATTCCTCCCCCGGTAGAGATTACTAATGAAGGAATTTTGATAGTTTCTTTAAGGCAGCTTGCTTCTAATTCACGGAAATTATTTTCTCCTTCATCATTAAAAATTTGATTGATAGATTTTTTTGCCAACTTCTCTATTAACGAATCTAAATCAATATATTTATACTTCAATAATTCAGCCAGCTTCAAACCGGTTTGTGACTTACCAGAACCCATCATTCCTATTAAAAATATGCTTCTGCCCTTTAAAGCATGAACTATTTTTTTGATAATGGATTGTTCCATAAAGACAAAAGCGTATTTAAAACCTTAAGATAGTATTATCGCAGAAAGTTATGACTTCTACACAATCCAAACCATTACATGGAAAAGGACGTGAATGCGTCATAACTCGACGTGCCTGCTTTAGTTCTAGTCATCGTTATTGGCTTCCTGAAAAAACCCCAGAAGAAAATTTATCTCTTTTTGGAAATTGCAGTATTGCACCAGGTCATGGCCATAATTATGAACTTATTGTTTCAATGGGTGGAGAACTAGACTCTGATGGAATGGTACTTAATCTCTCTGATGTAAAACACTCTATTAAAGATAAGGTTACTGGACAATTAGATTTTCGTTTTTTAAATGATGTCTGGCCTGAATTTAATGTTAATAATCGAGAAGGTATACTTCCCACGACTGAGGCATTAGTAAAGGTTATTTGGAGTCGTCTAAAGGATGATTTACCTCTTACAAGTCTAAGGCTTTATGAAAACCCAAATTTATGGGCAGATTATTTTGGAAAAAACATGGAAGCATTTTTAACAGTACAAACTCATTTTGCAGCCGCTCATAGACTTGCAAAAGAAGAGATTTCCTTTGATGAAAATAAAAAAATCTATGGGAAATGTGCCAGAGTTAATGGACATGGTCATAACTATCTTGTCGACATAACTGTAAAAGGAGACATTGATAAAAGAACGGGAATGGTTTGCGACTTATCTGCGCTCCAGGAGATAATTAATGATTTGGTTGTTGAACAACTAGATCATACTTTTCTAAATAAAGACATCGAATTCTTCCAGAACTGTGTTCCAACTGCTGAAAATATAGCTTTATATATTTCTGATATTCTTAAAAATCCAATACATGAACTTGGTGCAACATTACACAAAATAAGACTTCAAGAGAGCCCAAATAATGCTGCAGAAATTTATGTTGATCAAAAGCTAACCAATTCATTGAAGTTAAAACTTGAAAATAGTTTAGTCTCACAAACTTGAGTATCCCAAGAGTAATAATTGTTATAGCATCTAGTCTTGATGGGAGAATTGCATTTCCTGGAGGTGGAGAATCGCATCTTGGAAGCGAAGAAGATAAAAAAATGTTAAATCAACACTTATCAATGGTTGACGCCACCATTTTTGGTTTAGGTACTTTAATAGCTCATCAATCAACTTACCTAATTAAAAATCTCAATGGTAATGACGAAGTAACAATATCAAAAAAACAACCAATTTCTATAGTTGCTTCAAATAGCAAAAAATTTAACAGTAATTGGGAATACTTTCGTCAACCAATTAAAAGATGGCTAATAAGCTCAAGTAAAGTTGATAATTCGTCGAATAATGACTTCGAGAAAAAACTCTTTTTCGAAGATTCATGGAGTAAAACTTTAATTTCACTTAAAAAACAAGGGATAAATGATTTAGCTCTTTTAGGAGGTGCAAAACTTATAAATTCTTTTATAAAAGAGGATCTTATAACAGATATAAAAATTACAATAATTCCACAAATTATTGGAGGTAAATATACATGGATCCCTCCAGAAGAAACAAATGAGATTTTTAATCTCAAAAGACTATGGGAAATAAAATCAATTAAAAATTTTATGAATAATGAAATCCATATTCATTACAAAAAAATTTGAAATAGATTTAATAATAAATGAACCAAAAAATACAAAAAGTTGAAGTCAAATTGTCAATCAAGGAAATCTCCAAGGAGATATGGAATGAATTAACAAATGAAATCAATAATCCATTCTATGAATGGACTTGGCTTAAAAACCTTGAAATATCCAAAAGTGTCTCAAGAGAAACTGGTTGGCAACCTCTATATTTTGTTGCTTATAAAAATGAAGAAATATTAGGAATTGCTCCACTTTTTTTAAAAAATCATAGCTATGGAGAATTCATTTTTGATCAATCTTTTGCAAGATTGGCTCAAGAGCTGAATTTAAATTATTACCCTAAATTAATTGGAATGAGTCCTTATAGTCCTATAAATGGATATCAATTTCTTTATAAAAAAAATGAAGATAAGAAAGAAATTACAAATTTACTCATAAACCATATCGAAAGCTTTGCTATTACAAACAAAATTTTAAGTTGTAATTTTTTATATATTGACGAAAGCTGGGGCAACCATCTTAAATCTTTGGGATACCATAAATGGATAAATTCCAGCAGTGAATGGAGGAGTAATGGAGAAAAGACGTTTGATGATTTTCTTTGTAGATTTAACTCTAATCAGAGAAAAAATATCAAAAAAGAGAGGAAATCAATTATTAAACAAGATGTAAAAGTAGAAATTTTTAATGAAGATGATATAAACCAAGAAATCCTCAAAAAAATGCATAATTTTTATGAACAGCATTGTTCTAGGTGGGGAGTTTGGGGAAGTAAATATCTAACATCTACATTTTTCGAAAAAATTGTTGCTAATAAAAAAAATATTTTACTTTTTAGCGCATCAAAAAATGATTCAAATGATATTTTTGCTATGTCGATGTGCGTTAAAAATAAAAACAACTTATGGGGTAGATATTGGGGTAGTCAAGAAGACATATCTAATTTACATTTTGAATTATGCTACTACCAGCCAATTGAATGGGCAATAAAAAATAGTATCCATTTTTTTGATCCTGGAGCAGGTGGTAAACATAAAAGGCGGAGAGGATTTTTTGCAAAAAGCACTATTAGCTTGCATAAGTGGTTTGACAAAAATATGGAAAATATAATTTATCCTTGGCTAAATGAAGTCAATAAACAAACCGAGAAGGAAATTGAATTTGAGAATAACTCTATACCCTTTAAATAAAAAATTATTTGGCTTTTCTAAAGATTATATTAGTAATATAGTTTTTATTAACTTCTAATAATGGATTCTAGTAAAAATTTAGATAAAAAAATAAAGATTGATAATAATCTATCCAATCGATATATAGATTTAGATCCAAACGGTTATTTTATTATAAAAGTAGATTTAGAAGAAAATAAAATAATTCTAGAGCACTTTTTAAATAACATCGATGAAGAGGGCTATGCTCTTGACCCGGAAACAAATGAACCAATTAAATGCGACTCTCAAAATAAAAGAGCTAGTAATGAAGTTTTTAAAGGTACTAGTGCGAAACAACTTGGAATATTAATTACTGAAGAAAGAAATGACTTAATAACCAGATTCGATCATGCTCTATATTTAGGCCGGGAACTACAAAAAGCAGAAGAATGTTTATACAAAAAATTACCATATATCCAAGATTAAGAAATTAAACGAAAAAATCTAATCTTTTCATCTGATGTTAAATTAATAAAAAATAAAAAAATTAATGAACATCATTTTCTATATTGCATTTATTGGTTTTGGTTTTGGAACTGCTTTCGCATTAGATAAGCTCTTAAGAGCAGTTAAATTAATTTAAAAACTACAAGATTTTAATAATCTCTCCATACAAATCATATTCATCTGCAAAAGAAATATTTGCTTCAACAAATTTACCAATATAATTTTTCAAATCATTTTTAGTATTAGTAGATAAAATAACATTTCCGTCAATTTCAGGAGAGAAATTGTAGGATCGACCTATTAATTCGTTATTATCTGATATTTTTTCTACCAAAACTTTCATTTTTGAACTAACATATGCCTGATTTTTATCTTTAGAGATATTTTGTTGAACTGAAATAACATTATCTTTTCTTGCCTCTGCAACCTCTGGAAATACTCTATTTGGCAAATCAAAAGCTGCAGTTCCGTCCTCAGGAGAGAAAATAAACACTCCTACATGATCAAATTTATGTCTATACAAAAACTCCAGAAGATGTTCAAAATGTTCTTTTTTTTCTCCTGGGAAACCAACAATGAGACTAGTTCTTAATACAGCAGATGGAATTTCTTCTCTAATTTTCTCCAAAATTGATTCATTCAAAGAAGCTTGCCAAGGTCTATTCATACTCTTCAACACATCTGGATGACTATGCTGAAGTGGTAAATCAAAGTAAGGCACGATATTATTTGAATCTTTAAAAGCTCTAATAACTTCATCAGTTAAACCTGTTGGATAAGCATAATGTATCCTTATCCAAGGAATTGGAACTTTAGAAAGCTCATTCAAAAGTTTGGCTAATGATGGTTTTCCATAAATATCTTGACCATAATTAGTTGTTATTTGACTAATTAATATGATTTCTTGAATACCCTTTTTTGCAAGACTTTTGGCTTCTGAAACTATAGATTCTATTGTTCTACTTCTTTGAGGACCTCTCAACTTAGGAATAATACAAAAAGCGCAATTATAGTTGCAGCCTTCAGCAATGCGAAGATAAGCAACAAATTTATTTTTATCTACAAAACGAGGCATTTCCTCATCTGCAATAAATTCAGGAATTTTTGAAACTTCATTAACGATTTCCCCTTTTTCTACTCTGTCTAAAACCTTGGCTATTTTTTGATAATCTCCTGTTCCAACCAAACCTTTTATTTCAGGGATTTCTTTTAAAAGCTCATCTTTAAAATGCTGAGCCATACAGCCCGCAACTATTACTTCCTTTCCTTGATTTGTATATTCTAGAATTTTTCTAATAGATTCTTCTCTAGCTGTTTCAATAAAACTGCAAGTATTTACAACAACAACATTTGCATCATTTATATTTCTTTCAACTTCATAACCCTCTCTATCTAATAAACCTTGCATATGTTCAGTATCAACAAGATTTTTCTCACAACCAACATGACTAAATGCAACCTTAGATAGTTTTTTTTCTTTTACATTGAGACTATTTTGTTTCACAACTTGAAAAATAAGAATAAAAAGATTTAAAAAGCATTTCGTATATAACTCTCATGCCTAGATAATATTAGGATAGATAATGTAAATAACAAACTTTCTTTTTGTATGGCCCTTAAGACTTTAAACAGAAGAAATAAAAAAGATTTGAAATGGCCAAAAATCATAATCGCAATTCTTAGCACTATAGGCATAGTTGATACAGGTTCGATTACTTTAAAAAACTGGGGATTATTTACTTCGCTTTCATGTCCTGGGATACAAAATGGTTGTGAAACAGTTTTAAATAGTCCTTGGGGTACTTTATATGAAAATAATCAAGTTAATGTCCCTCTCTCATTAGCTGGATTAATAACATATTTTTCAATATTAGTTATCACAATAATACTCTCGCTTAATTTAATTTCCCCAAAAGAAAAATTAAATAAGTTTTTATGGTGGTTAATATTTCTAATTTCTTGTGCGTCATCAACATTTAGCTTTTTATTGATAAATATAATGTTCTTTAAGATTCAAGCATATTGCTTTTTTTGTATACTTTCAGCAATTTTATCGTTTTCTATCTTTATAATTTCTATGATTGGAGCAAAGTTCGAAAGTAGAGAACCAATGATTTTTAGAGGTTTCATTGTAGCAATTAGTGTCCTGCTGGGGGGTCTAATTTGGTCAACAAATGTTGACCCCTCTAATGCTATTGATGTTGCAAACCCCACTGAAAATGTATCACCAATAGTTACCACTTCAAGTTCTCCCCAGAAGGTAAAATTTGCAAAATTTTTAAGTGAAAATAATATTGTTATGTATAGTGCATACTGGTGCCCGCATTGCCATGATCAGAAACAATTATTTGGTAAGGAAGCAGTTAAAGAATTAAAAGTAGTTGAGTGTGCCAAAGACGGAAAAGATAATGAGTATGAGCTATGCCAAACGAAAGGAATCAGTGGATTTCCTTCTTGGGAAATAAATGGCGAAATTATTAGTGGTACACGTGACTTAAATGAATTAGCTACAAAAACAAACTATCAGGGAGATCTTAATTTTTAATAAATCTTTTTTGAATTCTATGATCTAACTGTTGTCTAGTATGGCATTCCCAATTTTTATCTTTATCAGGGAAATCATCCCTATAATGACCTCCTCTACTTTCTTCTCTAAATAGACAAGCTTTTAATAAAGTTATAGTGGTTATTTGTCTATTCTTTAAATCAAGTAAAAGATTTAATGCTCTTCTATTACGTTCACTGAGTTTTACTTTTTGATCAAATTTTATTTTTTCAAGACAATTTAGTAAATCATTTGTATTTAATTTATCTATATCATTTTGGACGCAATTTAAAAATTTACTCATATTTACCCTATTTCGAGATACACCTAAATTTAACCAACATAGTTTTCTTAGTTCATCAATTTTTTCAACAATTATAGAAATTTGATCTTCTTTAGGATCTTCAATATCAAACTCTTGAAATGATCTATCAAATTGTTCAAATTTAGCAAGGTCATTCAAAACAATTGAAGACATTTTTCTTGCGAAAACAAGACACTCCATAAGTGAATTACTTGCCAGTCTATTAGCACCATGCACACCTGTAGAAGCAACTTCTCCAACAGCATATAATCCTTTTCTTGTTGAAGATGCATTTAAATCAGTTTTAACACCTCCCATCCAATAATGAGCTGCAGGAGCTACGGGAATAACCTCATTTAAAGGGTTAACACCATAATCCTGACATCGACTTAAGATCGTGGGGAAGCGCTCTACAATTTTTTCTGGGTCAATATACCGAAGATCTAACCCAACATGGTCTGCATTATTATCATGCATATTTTTCATAATTGCTCTACTTACCTGATCTCTAGTAGCTAGATCACGATTTTCAAGATTTTTAACAGGACTTTCACCATTTTTATCAACTAATATCGCTCCTTCCCCTCTAAGTGCCTCAGATATTAAGAAGCAAGGTGCACCATAAAATTTTAAAGCGGTTGGATGAAATTGCACGAACTCTAAATCTTCGATAGCAGCTCCTGCTTTCCATGCAAGAGCAATCCCTTCACCAGAGGATTGAGCAGGATTTGTTGTATTTGTAAATAAGTGCCCACCCCCACCTGTAGCCAAAACAACAGCTCTAGATTTAATCCAATATAAATTTGCTCCATCAAGAACCTGAACTCCTCTACATTCTTTATTTTCAATGAGAAGTTCAGTTACTCTTACACCTCTGCAGTGAAGAATATTTGTTTGATTCTCAATATGATCTTCTAGGACTTCAACTAATGCTCGTCCAGTACGATCTTTAACATGTAAGACTCTTCTTCGTGAATGAGCTGCTTCCAAGGTAGTAGCTAGTTGATCAGAACTTTGATCAAAAATCATCCCTAAATTCTGCAACCTTTCTACACAACCTGGAGCTTCTTTAACTAGCATTTCTACAGCTTGAACATCACATAGTCCATCACCTGCTTTTAAAGTATCCTCAGCATGAAGATCAAATGAATCATCTTGTCTAACAACAGATGCAATTCCGCCTTGAGCCCATCTACTAGAAGATACCTTACTAGTATTTCTATTTAAAAGAAGCACTTTTAAATTTGAGGGTAATTCAAGACAAGTCATAAGGCCAGCAGCTCCAGCGCCTATAACTATTACATCCCAATTATCTATTGGTATCGGTTCTTGCGAAAATGGAGGCCTTAACATTAAACCAATCCACTTAAAGTTGGTTGCAGAATTGCTAAAACAATAAAAATACCATCAACAATTAATGTCGTTTGAATTACGTAACCAGAAACTAAGAGTGCTTTACCACTAGTAGTATTTATTGTGCCAGAATCTAAAATTTCTTTTGAAATAAACCAGAGTATAAGAGCAACAACAACAATAATAGATAATGATTTTATTTGAATAAGATTCTCTGAAGTTTTTTGAAGAATCATGGGTGCATTTTCAGAATCTGCTGTAATTACCTGCATCCATTGATCCATGATTCCGATTAAAAATATTGTGATATCAGTAACTGCGGTTCCAAATAAAGAAGAGATATAAAAACTTGAACCTATTTTCCAATTAGTTCCAAATCCAATTAAAGCTAATGGGAGAACTACAGCTTCAACCGGTATGTGTAGGATAGGAAATGGGCTTAACCATCCCCAGAACAAACATCCACCAAGCCAACTACCTGATATACCAAGTAATAATGAACTGACAATAAACCACTTATTTGATCCTTTCTGATTCAAAACAATTGCCACTAAGGCAATAACAAAAGTAAAACAAAGAGCACTTATTGGTTCTAACCTAACCCAAGGTGCTTGCACAAAAATAGGTAAAATTACAAAAAAAGAAGACCACAATCTTAAAGATGTAGGATTTGATAAAAAACTATTTTCGTATGAATCAACTTTCTTGTTGGATTCATAGTTGAATTTATCTTTTACTGCTAAATTTTTTGTAATTAATTCTTTCAATGAAAAAGGTAATTTTAATTAATCTAAATCGTGTTTTAGAAAACTGCGAATGCCATATTTTAATAAATAAAAGGCCCATAATTTAACACCTATATTTAGTTTTTTAAAAGTATTTAATACACTTTGAGCCATATATAAGTTTAGAATAAATATAAATAAGAGTATTTGGCCTTAAATTGTGTGGCAAGAAGTTAATTACAAGGAAGATCCCATTGATCTTTTGGTTCCTAATATTACTTATAAAATAAACCCTGCAGAAATTGAAAGTATTGAAGCTAATTCTATTGCTGAAGAAATCGGATTTGAAAAAGGTGATTCAATAATTAGTATTAATGGGAAAAAACCAAGAGATTTAATTGATTATCAAATTCTGATTAGTGAAGAAATTTTAGACATATCAGTTTTAGATAAAAATCATGAGATTCACAATATAAATATTGAAAAAGATCAAGATGTTAATTTAGGTATAAATTTTAAAGATGCATTATTTGATTCAATCAAGCAATGCAATAATAGATGTCCATTTTGTTTTATTGATCAACAGCCAAGTGGTAAAAGAAAAAGCCTTTATATAAAAGATGATGATTATAGATTAAGTTTTCTATATGGCTCTTATTTAACTCTTACGAATTTAAAAAAGGAAGACTGGGAAAGAATTGCTATGCAAAAACTATCCCCGCTTTTTATTTCAGTTCATGCTACTGATCCCGCCACAAGAGAAAAATTATTAAAAAATAAAAAAGCAAGAGTGATACTTGATCAAATTTCGTGGTTTGAAAAAAACTCTATTCAAATACATGCTCAAATAGTTGTTTGTCCAGATATAAATGATGGGGATATTCTTGAGAAATCAATTTTGGAACTTGCTGAATTCTACAAAAAAACCTCTAAAACGGTACTTTCAGTCGCAATAGTTCCTGTAGGACTTACAAAATTTAGACCAGAAAATGATGGATTGAAATCAATAAGCCCAGAATACGCAAAAAAAACTATTAAACAAGTAGAGAGAATTCAAGCCTCTCTACAAATTAATCTTGGGACTCGTTTTTGTTGGCTAGCAGACGAATGGTATTTAATTGCTGGGACAAATTTACCTAGTTACAAAACCTACGAAAATATGCCACAAGAATCCAATGGAGTTGGGACTATTAGAAACTTTCTAGAAACATTAAAAGAGAAGACTCAAAACCTACCCCAAAAAGTAAAAAAACCAAAAAAAGTTAGTTGGATTGTTGGTAAATTAGTTTATGAAGCCCTAATTCCTACAGTTAAAAAATTAAACTTAATTAATGGATTAACAATTAATTTATATGGTTTGCCAAGTATTTATTGGGGCCAAGATCAAGTTGTTACTGGTCTTCTTACTGGAGAAGATCTAATATACGGGCTGAAAAATAAGGATTTAGGAGAGGCTGTTTACATACCGTCTATTATGTTAAAAGTTAATACTGATTTATTTTTAGATGATAAAAATATTCAAGAAGTTGAAAATCAAATAAATACTAAAATTCACGTTCTTGATGATTCAAATGATATTATTAATACTTTGATTGGTTAATCGAATATTTTCGAAACTATAAAACATGCTTAGAAGAGTAATAAATCCTTTTTTATTATTGCCGCTTACATTAAGTATGAATACCTTTAATGTTCTATCGAGCGAAACAAAAAATAACATTGATAATATTTTAGAAGAAAAATTAAATATTACTTTTGTTGATTATCAAGAAATAGAAAAACTTGTATTAAATAATCAAGAATTAAAATCATTACAAAACTTAGTAGCCTCTGCAAGCTTTAATCTTTCCAGTCAAATTGCCAAAAGATACCCATCCTTAGATTTTCAAGCCAATGGGATACCAAAATATGTCGCAGGTAAAAATTACAGTAGCAATTCAGCTACTTTAAAAACATCACAATTTACGGCTAATCCCTCCCTGAATATTAAATGGGATTTAATTGCCCCACTAAGAGGATCTGAAATTAAAATTGCCAAAACAAATTACAAAATTGCAGAAAATAATTATGAGATTAAGAAAAAAGATTTAATTCAAGAAGCAAGAATCAGATATCATAAATACAAAAAGTCATATCAAGATATTCAAAATAAAAAATTCACACTTGATTTATCAATTACAAGTTTAGAAAATGCTAAAGCGAAGCTAGATACTGGAATTGGTACAAAATTTGAAGTTCTTGAAGCAGAAGCTCAATTATCTCGAGATCAACAATCACTTAATGAAAAGAAAATAGAACATGAAATTAATAAAATTTCTATTAAAGAGATTCTTAATTTTAAGGGAGATTTCGAAACTAATAAAGAGCAAAACCTTATAGGGTTTTGGAATCATAAATTGAATAAAAATATTAATGAAGGTTTGGATAAAAATCTTTCCTTAAAAAACCTTATTCTTCAAAAATCAATCAAAAAGAGCCAAGCAGAGAGCTTTTTAGCTCAAAATAAGCCAAATATCTATATCAGTAATTCATTATCTAGTACATTTTCAAAGGGTGACTCTTTAGCAACTAATATCGACTCTGAAAAATCTGGATCTAATTATACAAATACCATAAGTCTAAATTTTGCATGGAGTATTTTTGATGGCGGACAAAATAAGAACTCTTACAAATCAAAAATAGCAGATGCAGAAGCCGAAAAATATACTTATGAAAATCTAAAAAATGTTTTAACAACAAGTATTAGTAAAGCTTATTTAAATCTTAAATTAAATGAAGAAAAAATAATTTCTTCTCTCAAAGAAATTGAATCTAGCAAAGAGTCTGTAAGGCTTTCCAGACTTAGATATGATGTTGGAATATCAACTCTAAAAGATGTTCTTATTAGGCAAAGTGAATTAAGTAATGCGAAATCAAAAAATATTAATGCAATATATAATTACAATCTGAATATAGATGAATTAGAAAGATTAACTTTCCTCGCTAAAAGTAAAAATTGTTTAGATAGGAATAATACTAAAATTAAAGATACAGAGTCTATTTGCAATATATAAAGATGAATCCACCAAATTTAACTAATAAGCAACTAAGTGACTTAGATTCTTTATTTGAATTGGTTAGTCAACGTCAAATAAAAGATTTTGGAAACATTAGCGCCAGCAATAAAGCAGATGGATCATTATTAACAAGTTGTGATTTATGGAGTGACAAAACAATCGTAGATGGCTTAGCTTCAATTGCTCCAGGTGAGGGCGTTCTTAGTGAAGAGGGGCAAAAGTTAATTCCAAACTCAAAAGCTTATTGGGTGGTCGATCCACTCGATGGGACAACAAATTTTGCTGCCGGTATTCCTTACTGGTCTATATCAGTGGCAAGATTCGTTGATGGTAGACCGCAATCCTCTTTTTTAATAATTCCTACATTGAAAAAAAAGTTTGTATCCATTAAAGGTAAGGGAGTTTGGTTAAACAACCAGAAGATTAATCCTAGCCATAATAATCATCAAAGTGAATGCATTTCTTTATGTAGTAGATCAATAAAAATTTTACAAAAAAACCCAAACTCAGTATTTCCTGGCAAAATCAGACTTTTAGGTGTATCGAGTTTAAATCTTACGAGTGTAGCAATGGGACAAACTTTCGGAGCAATAGAATCAACCCCTAAAATATGGGATATTGCAGCAGCCTGGCTGCTTTTAGAAGAACTCAATTGTTCTATAGAGTGGTTAGAAACAGATCCTTTAAATTTATTTTCAGGAGAAGACTTGAGCGATGTTAATTTTCCATTAATTGCATGTAGATCTAAAGAAAAAGTTGAAATTTTAAAACCATGGGGCAATTTATTATTGGAAAAATAGTTGCATGAAAAATCAATAATTGCTTGAAAATTATCTTAATCCGATACAATAAAACATAAGTAAATAAATAAAATATTTGAAGAAAATTAATATGCAGCGAAGTTCAAAATGGATACTAAAAAGTTTATGGGGAGCTTGCGAGCGATGGAGCAAATCTGATTGTGTTGATTTAAGCGCTGCATTTGCATACTACACACTCCAATCATTTTTTCCTATTCTTCTAATTTCTCTTTCAATAGCTTCATGGTTCCTAGGGAAACAAGAAGGATTAGATCAACAAATAATTGCTATTGCTGCTCAGCTTTTGCCTCCTTCAGTAGTTGAGTTAGTCGAAACAACATTATTTAATTTGATAGATCAAGGTTTTGGGGCAGGTATTCTAGGGGCTATGTTTTTGCTTTTTACGGCAGGAAATGCATATCTATCTCTTCAAAGAGGTTCAGATAGACTTTGGGAAGACGAAATTCCTTCTAAAAAAGTAAATGCTGCTTGGAGAGTGCAAGCTTCGAGGTTTCTCAGAAATAGAGTTGAAGCCTTTTTAATAGTATTCTTTATTGGTTTTTTGATGGTATTAGATCAGATTAGTGCAAATCTTAGGTTGATCCCAAGTAACGTTTTAGAAAACCTTTCAAAATCTAATAATCTTATTTCTGATTTGTTAGTAAAGTTACCGCTATTACAAGTTGGTCAGTTTGCAATACCACTAATCGGATTTTCTTTAATGGCTCTTTTATTACAAGCCCTCTTACCCAGTCGAAAAGTTCCTTTGAAACCGCTTTTACCTGGATCTTTTCTTATTGGAATTGGGCTTACCACTTTGAATCTAGCAGTAAGTAAAAGTATTCTCTCACTTGGAGTAAGATTCCAAGCATATGGTTTTATTGGAGGTTTTCTTGTACTTACCTTGTGGGTTTGGCTATTAGGAGTGATTTTATATTTTGGACAGTGTTGGAGCGTAGTTATTGCTAGTATGACTTTATTAAATAAAAAAAGAAATTATAAATAACAAAAACCAAGATGAATTATTTTCTTAAAGCAAATAAAAATCTTCTTACTTATTTATTAATTTTACTTGTAGTAATTCCAATTTTTGGAATAAATTTTTTTATAGGCTTTCTCGGTAATATCCTACTCCTATTATTTTTAATTCCTCTACTATTAGTAATTTTAGTATTTATAGGTTTTAACTCTTACAAATCAAAAATCAATAAATGTAATAGTTGTGGTTCTATATCCATAGGATTAAGTGAAAACTGCATGAATTGCGGAGCTTCTTTGGAAAATATTACTAACAATAATCAGTTTGATAAAAAGCCTAGTGAAAGTACCATTGAAGTTAAAGCAGAAGAAGTAAAGTAAAAATACTAACCTATTCCAATTTGTCGAAGAATACTTTGTCCAGTAATTAATTCAGTACCAAGTCCAATCAAAATACCCATCATCGCCATACGACCATTCCAGGTTTCTGCGAAATTTACGAAGCCAAATCTTGGTTGATTTTCATTATTCATAATTAACTGAATTATCTATCAGATTATTTTAACGTTTTAGGGAAGAGTTTATGATAAATAATAAATTATTTATTTAACATGTCTTACACCATCAACAGGTCGATACTCATCTCCAGTTAATTCCTCATATACAATAGCTGGCAATCCTGTATCAAACATTGTTTGCAATGCCTCTTTTAACATAGGATTCCATCCTCCAGTACTAACTTTTCCATGTCTTACAGTCCAGTCCCAAGTTCCTTGAAGATCTCTGGGTAGTCTACCTTCTCTATCTCTTCGCGCGACTAAGTCTAAAGATTCAACTATACCAACAATTACTGGATTTTTACCGTAAGAAGGAGTAAGACTTAGTTCAAGTCTCACTGGATCTTCTTTAACCATTTTTAAACGAAACCTTGGTGGCAACTTGAGTGATCTTATTACCGCTGAGACAATTTTTGTTCTTAATTCCAATTTTTTTCCTTAAGTTTAATTTGATTAATCAGTTGTTGAACCTTTTTCTTCTAATGTAGAATCATTGTCATTCGAAAATCTTACGGTTAATAACTCTTCTTCTGTTATATTTCCTGATTTATCTAAAAGTTCTGGATGTATTGTGTACTTTTTTTGTTTAAAACTGGAAGTATTCAATCGTTGATTTTTATTATCGGATACGCTCCAACCATTAGACATAACTTTAAAAGCTTTCCAAACTAAATAAGTTAACGCCGCAGAATATATGATTGGAAATAAAATAGTCATTGAACTTATAAATCGTTAGTTTTATTTTTAACATCATAGCCTGAAAAAAAGAAATTTAGCTACTTTAAGTTATTAAATTATTCTCTAGATTCAATAAATTTTATTAGTAGTTATATTTAAATTACACTGATATGGTGTAAGAAATCTCTCGAAGTACATAAAAAATCAAAATTGAAAAGAGACATCCAAAAGCTATTACTAATCGCCTCATTAATCACAGTGGGCATTAGATATCCTGCGAAAGTAATATCCCAACCATTAAGCAAACCAAAAATTAATGAAGTTAATTTATATTCGAACAAATCTTTTATAACTAAAGCTGTAGAAAGAACCGGTGCAGCTGTGGTGACAATTGATACTCAAAGATATGTTAAAAAAAGAAATTTTCCAAAAAATTCTCAACTATTTTTAGACCCATATTTTGAAAGATTTTTTGGATTAGATTTGCCTAACGAAAATCGACCAAGGATAGAGCAAAATCAAGGCAGTGGATTTATATTTGCAGATGAACTTGTAATGACCAATGCTCATGTAGTGAATGGATCAGATAAGGTAATTGTTGGTTTAACCAATGGCAAAAAATATAACGCTAAACTGATAGGCCAAGACTCTTTTACTGATTTAGCTGTGCTAAAGATTGAAGGGAAAGGGCCTTGGCCAAAAGCAAAATTAGGCGATTCTGCAAAAATTAAAGTTGGTGATTGGGCTATAGCAGTGGGAAATCCATTTGGACTGGAAAACACAGTTACGCTTGGTATTATTAGTAATCTAAATAGAAACGTAACTCAATTAGGAATATATGATAAAAAACTTGAAATGATACAAACAGACGCTGCTATTAATCCTGGCAATTCTGGAGGTCCGCTTTTGAATAGCGATGGAGAAGTAATTGGTATTAATACGTTGATAAGATCAGGTCCAGGAGCGGGTTTGAGTTTCGCAATCCCAATTAATAAAGCTAAAGAAATTGCCTATCAACTATTAAAGAATGGGAAAGTAATACATCCTATGATTGGAATCAGCCTAATAGAAGAAAGTATTTCTGAGAGAAAAAATAACGTCGTAAAAGTTGGATATGTAGTACCGAACAGTCCAGCTGAAAAAAGTGGAATCAAGATAGATGATATTTTAATTAAAATAGGCAATAAAGATATTGAAACCGCATCAGACGTAATAGAGCAAATCAGCAAAAATGGTATAAAAAAACAAGTAAATATATTATTGAAGCGTAAAAATAAATTTATTAAATTAAAAGTAATACCAACTGATATTACTAATCTACAAAATAACTAAAAATTTAATTGTCATTCCGTTTAAGTATTTCCACACATCTAGAAATACATCTACCATCCCTTATATCGCAAGAAGTAATGCATTCAAAATAACTTTCAATAGGATCAGAAATTTGAAAATGTTTTTCTTGGAAATCGTAATTTTTCATTTAAATTATTAAAACTTATTTTGTATTTTTTAAGATTAATCAAGGACGGTAAACTATGTAAAGATAAATAAGTGATCTTACTTAGCCAATTGTAAATTTTATTAAAAGTAATCAAATGTTTTGGCTTTGAGTTTTTTCTAAAAAATATTCGTAATTACCATCATATGAAAATAACTTTGAATCTTTAATTTCAATAATTCTGTTTGCAACCTTTGAAATAAAATACCGATCATGAGAAATGATTAATAATGAACCTTTATAATTTTTAATTGCTAATTCTAAGTTTTCCTTGGATTGCAGATCCAAATGATTAGTTGGTTCATCCAAAAGAAGGAAATTACTAGGATTAATAATCATGAGAGCCAATGCTAATCTTGCCTTTTCTCCCCCGCTGAGTTGTTTAATATATTTAAAAACAGTTTCATTTTGAAAGCCAAAACCCCCTAAAAATGTTCTAACTTTTTTTTGGGACCATTCTGGAGACTTATTACATATTAAATCAATAACCCTTTCGTCAAGTGAAAGTGCTTCAGCCTGATTCTGCTCATAATAGCTAGTAATTATATTGTGTTTACCAAGATTAATTTCTCCAATTTCAGGAGATATTTTTTTCATAATAATTTTAAGCAATGTAGATTTGCCGCAGCCATTAGGTCCCAATATTGCTATTTTCTCCCCAGAAGAAATCTTTAAATTAATATCTAAAAAAAGAATTTTATCCTCGAAACTATGAGACAAATTTTTGATATTTAGAACTAATTTTCCTGAGCGAGGGCAGTCTGGAAAATTAAAAACAGGACTTTTTGATTTTGCTATGGGAGCCTCAATTTTAGAAATCTTTTTTAATTGTTTTTCTCTACTCTTTGCCTGAGAACTTCTTGTTGCACTAGCTCTAAATCTATCTATATACCTCTTCTGTAACTCAATCTCTTTTTGTTGTAATTGATATGCCTTATTTTGTGATTCTTCATTCAAAGATTTCTGTTCGACAAAAAAAGAATAGTTCCCATTATATGTTTCAGATGTTCCTCTATCTACAAAAATTATTTTTTTACATAATTTATCTAAGAAATATCTATCATGGCTAATTATTATAACTGCAATTTTAAGCGATGATAGATATTTTTCCAACCAAAAAATAGTTTCTAAATCTAAATGATTGGTTGGTTCATCCAGTAAAAGTAAATCAGGTTTTTGTAAGATTATTTTTCCAAGTGCAACTTTCATCTGCCAACCACCTGAGAAATTACCAACTAATTTATCCGCATCTTCTATAGAAAAGCCTAATTTTGGTAATATTTTTTCTACATCAGATTGCATTTTATAACCACCTAAAGCTTCAAATTTTGCTTGATATTTTGCGAGTTGATTTACAAATATTTCTAGTTCATCGGAATTTTTTTTTATATCCAATAATTTCATTTTATTCTCAATTTCTAAAAGTTTATTGGCAACAATTTGTATATCTTTAAAAGAACTTTCTAATTCCTGTCTCACTGAAAAGTTCAAATTACAATCAAACTCTTGCTTTAAATGGGCAATTTTAGGATTTCCCTCTTTGATGATAATTCCACTTGTTTGCTCTTCCTCTCCAATTAAAATCTTAAATTGGGTTGATTTACCTGCACCATTAGAACCAACTAAGCCAACTTTTTCTCCTTTCTTAATCTCCCAACTAATATTTTTTAAAACAACATCTGTAGAATAAATTTTGCTGACACCTTCAAATCTAATCACTGTTTTAAAAATAGAATTTACAAAATCTCTGGCTTATTTACTAAAAAATATTTTGTGGAATAAAATTAAATCATGAAAAGAATAGAACAAATTGTAGTGATTTTCATAGCTGCAGCTCTAGCAATTCCAAGTTATTGGTTTTTTTGGACTTTGGCTGGTGGAGGTGGCTACAACAAAAGAATAAAGCCTATTCCTAATCCAAATAATAATTATTCGAAACCTTTTCCTAAAGACCTCCTCGAGCCTTGATTAACCACATTTTAGTTGCCTCATCATCAATAGTACTCAAATATTCAATAACCTCTTCTTTAGTCACAGAAATATTTAACTCGTTGCCAATATCGCAAATTTTATCTAAGGCTTTTTTGGGATTAGTTAAGGCTGTCATAAACAGACTTTGTTTCTTTTTTGAATCGTTGGCTATTAACTTATAGAGCTTTTCAGCATTACTGGACATGTTTTTAAAATCTATTTATTAATAGATTATTACTTCAAGCAACATTTTGTTCATTATATTTATTATTAGATAAATCATTATCCACATCTTTTATCTCTTTTGCAGAGGCATCTGCCATACTTCTTGCGTCTAAACATAAAACTTTTCTAAGTTTCGCAAAGTTAGCTGCGTGTGATTTTCTACCATCTTTTTGGGCATAATACTCAGACTGCTGAAGAATATGGTGAAGATGAGTTAACAAATATGGACTAATTACAGCTGATACCAAAACGTCACTATTTTCATTATCGTGAGAATCAGAATTGACTAATCTTTTTTTCGGTTTATCAATTATCGATCTTTTAGGAGAATCAATTTTTCTTGAATTTTTCATGGGACAATAAAACAATTAATTGATACGGACAGAAATTTCCTTACTAATAATATACACAAAGATAGTATCCTTGACTAACTGTGTATACTAATAAGTAACAGTTATCAACTTTGACTCATGGCTACCCGCCAAAACTCAACTAATGGGAAGCCTAAATCCCCTAGAATTCAAGTAGTCCTTCCAGAATTAATATGTGAGCAATTAACTATTTTGGCCGAAAATGAATCTAGGACAGTAAGTAATATGGCAAAAGTTTTAATTCAAGAGGGTATAAAAAAATATTTCGAAAAAGAAAGTAAATCACCTGTTTCAGAAAATAATTTAAATACTGATAAATTTAGAGATGAACTTGAAAAACAAACCGTCAGAAGATTAAAAAGAGCTCCTCAAAGGATTAGATACTATAAAAAATCTGATTAAAAATAATTAATTTTGAGGCAATTTCTGTAAATCTACAGTTTTACCCATGACTACCAAAATATTTCCTCTTTCCAAAATATATTTTGCTGGAGGATTAACTGTTAACTCTTCAGCAGGTCCTGCAGCAAGAACATTTACTAAATAATTTTTCCTCAAATTTAAATCTCTTAAAGATCTTCCAATAAATTCCTCTGGAACAGTTATTTCATCTATACCAGTTTGATTATCTAGTTCCAATCTTTCGATTAGGTTTGGTCTTACTAGTTCTAAACCTAATCTTTCTCCTTGCATCCTAGATGGGAAAACAACTTTATCTGCACCTACTCTTTTTAACATTTTTTCGTGCAAGTCACTGGTAGCTCGTGCTATTACTCTTTTCACTTTGCTACCTTCACTATCCTTAGCAATAAGAGTTGTAGTTATACTTGCTTCAATAGGTTCACTAATACCCACTACAACAGTATTCATTTCAAGAATTCCCGATTCCTTCATAGACTCTTCATCAGTACAATCTACAACTCTCGCTTCTATCGAAGGTTCTAATTGCCTTAAATCATCAATAGCTTTTTCCGAATAATCTGCAGCCAAAACATCAGCACCATTACTAATAAGTTCTCTGCAAACTGCGGTTCCAAATCTTCCAACGCCAACAACTGCAAAAGTGAGTGCTTCATTTTCTCTCTTTTGAGACCACTGCCACCAATCAGCCATAATAAAACTCAGTCAATTCTAAACATATAGATCAGCCCTAGGATAGCCAATTCTCTTTTGTCTATCTATTCTACTCTTATAAAGAGCCTGCCAAAGTGCACTTAAAAGCAAAAGGATCCCAAGTCTGCCCACAAACATACCCACAATAAGAATAAATTGACCAAAATGATTTAATTTTGCGGTTAAACCAATATCAAAACCAACTGTTGAAAATGCAGATATGCAAGTGAACAGAATTTCTAGGAATGTGAATGATTCTTTTTTAATAAAAGTATTAGTTGTACTTAGCAACATTGCCATTAAAAGAACAAAAAGCAAAGATCCAACTGTGATTCCAACTGCCTTTAGAATAACTTTATCTGAAATTAATCTATTGCTAATAATTACATCTTTCTGACCTCTTAAAGTCGATCTAGTTGCAGCCATTAAAGCAATAAATGTAGTTGTTTTTATACCTCCACCAGTACCTCCTGTACTTGCTCCAATAAACATAAGCGTCATTAATAATAAGAGGCCTGTATCTGAGATAGAGTTCAAAGAAATCGGAAAATTTGTAAAGCCTGCAGTTCTTGCACTAACTGTTTCGAAGATAGATGACATTAACCGTTCAAACAAATTTAAATCATTAAAAAATTGACTATTTAGCAGTGATTCAGTGATAAAGAATCCAAATGATCCGAACAATATTAGAGACAAACTTGTCCTAATAACTAGTCTGGAATGAAGGCTTAATTTCTTATAAGAAAGATTTTTTTTATGACTCCAAATATCATCAATAACCCGCCAGCCCAATCCACCCATAACAATGAGAAAAACAAAAACACTATTCACCAAATAATTTGTTCTATAGTTTTGGAGACTATTTGACATTAACGAAAATCCTGCATTGTTATATGCAGAAATACTGTGAAAAATCGAGGACCATAGTCTTTCCCAATTATTTTGAATATCTACAAATCCAAAAGAATATAAGACAATTGCGCCCAAGGATATGATAATAATCGCAGTAATAGCAATGCTTTGAAAAGTTCGACCAATTCCTCCAACTCCAAATTCATCTAAAGTCTTTCCTTTGTCTAATCTAGTTCTTAGCTTTGTCCCCTTCACAACAAACCCTTGTAAAAATGTTGTAATGGCCATTAATCCTAGACCACCTGATAAAAGCATAAAAGCTAAGAAAACTTGACCAAAGAAATTTAAATCAACACCTATATCTATTATGGTTAAGCCAGTAACAGTTATTGCAGAAGTAGATGTAAAAAATGCTTCCCACAAACCAACATTTGAAGATGAACATAATGGAGAGCTCAAAATTAAAGTTCCAAGGCAAATAATAAACAAGCCTGTAACAATAGTAAATTGAGGTACAGATAGCTTTTTGTAAGCATCTTTTAACTTATAAACCTTGCTTATGAATTTCACGATGTTACCCGTAATTTAAAATTATCAATGCTGGCACAGTAAATGACATTATAAGTGTTAACCCGGCTCCGTATTTTGCGATATCAAAAAATCTATATCTTCCAGGACCATAAACCATTAAATTTGTTTGATAACCCATTGGAGTCAAGAAAGATTGACTCGCACCAAATAAAACAAGCATTATTAAAGCGCTTGGTGAAATTTCTAAAACATTTGAGAATTCAATAGCAACAGGCAAAATCAAAGCAACCGAAGCAGCATTACTTATAAATTGCGTAAGAATAACTGTAGATACAAAAATTACGACTAGTGCAAAATAAAGAGGCATTCCGTTAAGGGCAAAGTTTAGATTAACTGCAATTACATCTGCTAATCCAGTTATCTGCATAGCTACACTAAAACACGATAAAGATCCCAGCAATAAAATGACGTCTAACCTAATTGATTTTTGTATCTCTGCAGGTCTTAAACATCCACAAGCAACCATTGCGATCACTGCCAAAAGAACTGAACCTACTAGTGGAATATTAGAAACCGAAGGCAAAACCACCATTCCTATTGCAATTGCAATCGATATAGGTTTTTTTATCAAAAAAGGTAAGTCATCTTCGAATTGATCTAAAATAAGCAAATCATTACTAGCTTGCAAACCTCTTATTGAATCAAGCGGTGCTTGCAATAATAAAACATCTCCAGCCCTTAAAACAGCTTGGCCTAATCTCTCCTGAACAGTTTGCTGACCTCTTCTTAATGCTAAAACTGTTGCATTATGACGCTGCCTAAATCTTAATTCTCTCAAACTTGCACCGGCTAAAGTTGAACCAGCTGGTAACAAGGCTTCAAAGGTCTTAGTACCTTCATCATCTGAGAAAACATTAGCCCCATCGAAAGATGTTTTGTTTTCTCCTAACAGAATAGTATGTTCCTGCTGCAGCCTAAATAAGTCTGCCCTTGTAACGCGGATTATTAATCTATCATCCGGTTCAATTTTTCTATCAGCCAAAGGAGGAAGAATAACTTTTCCATTTCGTTGCAATTCCAGAACATCAACGTCAAATCGTCTTTGCAATCTACTATTTCTGACAGATTGTCCAACTAATTCTGAAGTAGAGGGAATAGTAACTTCGGTAAAATATATATTCATATCACCATTTTTAATAAACTCCTTATCTCTCCCTCTATCTGGTAAAAGCATGTCAGAAACTAGAATCATATAAGTTGTACCTATAAGCCACACAGGAATTCCAATTGAAGTCAAACTAAATAATTCCAAACCTCCGTAACCTAATTGTTGACTAATATCACTTACAAGAAGATTTACTGAGCTACCTAATAATGTCAGAGTTCCTCCGAGTAAAGTAGCAAAAGAAAGAGGTAATAAAACTTTTGATGGTGATATATTTCTTCGCTCGCACCAACTTTCAATTAAAGGTAACAAAGATGCTACTACTGGAGTATTAGGTACAATTCCAGATATTGGAGCAATCAAAAAAGCTATTAAAGAAATTAATTTCCTTGGAGTTCGAATACTTTCAGAAGAAATCAATTCTCTTACTCTGTCTAAGGCACCACTTTTAAATAATGCTGAGGAAACTGCAAATAAACCCATAA
>QCDG01000011.1 GCA_003280995.1 Prochlorococcus sp. AG-355-A09
GTTTTTCTTTGAGTAAATCGTTAGTTATTACTTCTGTTAATTTTTTAATATCTATTTGTTTTGAAGATTGAGAGATTGCATCTTCATAATCTTTCATTTTTGAATCAATTTCATCTTGCTCAACTTTTATGTTTTCTGTTTCAGCTAATGCTTTTAAAGCTAAATTTCTTTGAACATTTTTTTCAGCTTGAGGCCTTGTGGACTCTGCTAATGACTTTACTAATTCCGGAGTGAAAGTAGATTTAACATCAAGACCTTGTTGAGCGAATCTTTGAGCGGTTTGTTCAATATTATTCCTCACTTCTATATCAATCATAGATTTTGGAATTTCAGCAACCAATTCGTTGGTTAAGGCATCTAATAAAGCTTCAATTTTGATATCTTTTTGAGTTTTTTCAAAATTGTCTTTAAGTTGCTTTTCAATATCTTGCTTTAACTCTTTTAATGATTCTTTGTTGCCAGACTGTTTTGCAAAATCGTCATTAAGTTCAGGCAATTCTTTTTCCTTAAGATCCTTAAGATTTACTTCAAAAATTGCTTCTTTGCCTCTTGAATCCTCATGAGAATAATCATCAGGAAATTTAAGGTTAAGTGTTTTAGTATCACCAATTTTCATCTTTACGATTCCCTCAACGAAACCGGGAATCATTTTGTTCTTTTCTAACTCAAGATCCATTGATTCACTTGTTCCACCATCAATCTCTTTACCAGAATCTTTATATTTTCCTTTGAAACTAACTACAGCAATATCTCCTAATTTTGCTGCTCTATTGGTAACTGGAATAATGTTTGCAAACTGATTTCTAGATTTTTCTAGTGCTTCATCTATTGACTTAGGATCAAACTTTGTCTTTGATATTTCAACACTTAGTCCTTTGGATTTTTTAAGTTTTAATTCTGGGGCAACATCAGTTTGAAGAGTAACCTTAAGTGATTTTTCAGGACTAAACTTTGCAAGTAAAGATTCAAATCCATCCACTAATTCTGGCTCACTTAGTGGCTCTATAGATTTTATTTTTAACGCTTCTTGCCATGATTTATCAATAATTTTTTCCAGAGCAGAAGCATGTAATTGTGTGATACCAATTCTTTGGATTAAGACTTGTTTAGGAATCTTACCAAGTCTAAATCCCGGAATTTTAGCCGAACGACTGATAGAACTGATTGTTTCATTTACACACGTTTTGCATGTCTCAGATGGTATTTCTAATTCGAATGAAATTCTACTTTGAGGCAGAGGAGTTGTTTTGACTATTAGTGCATCTTTTGCCATGTTTTTCTAAGTTATTACTATGAACCGAATCTTAATTATTTCACATTACGTGATTTCCTTGAAAGTTAATTTTTTGATAAAGTAAAAAAAATAGTCAATCTATTTATAAAAATCATTTTAAAGTGTGAGACAATCTCCGTATTTGCCTAATAGGCCATTAAAAGTTGCTGTTTTAGGTTCTTCAGGTGCTGTGGGGTCTGAATTGCTAAAAATTCTTGAACAACGTGATTTCCCAATATCAGAATTGGTCTTGCTTTCATCAGAGCGGTCAGAAGGAAAAAAAATTATTTGGAAAGATGAAGAATTAGTTACAAAAAAAACAACTAAGGAAGAATTCAAGAATCTTGATTTAGTTTTGGCTTCAGCTGGCGGAAGTATTTCAAAAAAGTGGTTATCTACCATTATTGATCAAAATGCTTTACTGATAGATAATTCAAGTGCTTTCAGATTAGATAAGAACGTTCCTCTTATAGTCCCTGAAGTTAATGCTAGTGACGTACTTAATCATGATGGGGTAATAGCGAATCCAAACTGCACTACCATTTTGTTGACATTAGTTTTAGCTCCATTAAACAAACTTTCGACTATTCAAAGAGTTATTGTCTCAACATATCAATCTGTCAGTGGTGCAGGCCAACTGGCGATGGAGGAACTAAAACTTTTAACTGAACAATATCTTCAAGGAAATCCTCAAAAAAGTGAAGTTTTGCCATACTCCCTTGCTTTTAATTTGTTTTTACATAATTCCCCTATGCTTTCAAATAATTACTGCGAAGAAGAGATGAAAATGGTTAATGAGACAAGGAAAATATTGAATATTGCTGATTTAAAGCTCTCTGCTACATGTGTTCGAGTCCCAGTTCTGAGAGCACATTCTGAATCGATAAATATTGAATTTGCCGATGATGTTGAGCCTAATGATGCTCTTGAAGAATTAAAAAAATCTCCTGGAATTGAAATTATTGAGAATTACAAAAATAATAGATTTCCTATGCCAAATGACGTTATGGGAAGGGATAATGTTGCTGTTGGCAGGCTAAGAACTGATATAAGTCATCCTCATGGATTAGAATTATGGTTATGTGGAGATCAAATAAGAAAAGGAGCAGCTCTGAATGCTGTTCAAATAGCTGAGTTATTAATTCCAAAAAAATGATTACAGACAAAACTGAGTGTAATAATCCACTATTTGGAAGAATATTGACTGCAATGGTTACTCCATTCACTGAGAATGGAGATGTAGATTATGAACTTGCTATAAAACTTTCAAATTATCTTTTTGAGAACGGTTCTGATGGAATTGTGTTGTGCGGTACTACTGGAGAATCTCCGACTCTTTCATGGGCGGAACAGCATGATTTATTTATTGCGGTCAAAGGATCTTTGGATGCAAGCTGTAAAGTAATAGTTGGCACTGGTAGCAATTGTACAAGCGAAGCTGTGGAAGCTACAAAAAAAGCTTACGACTCTGGTGCCGACGGTGCTTTAGTCGTTGTTCCTTATTACAATAAGCCGCCTCAAGAAGGTCTTTATAAACATTTCAGTTCTATTGCTAAATCTGCAAAGGATTTGCCTCTTATGCTTTACAACATTCCTGGCAGGACTGGATGCAATTTATTACCTGATACTGTGAAGAAACTTATGGATTTCTCAAATATTCTCAGTATTAAAGCTGCAAGCGGTAGAATAGAAGAAGTAACAGAACTTAGAGCTATTTGTGGCTCCGAACTCTCTGTATATAGTGGCGACGATTCATTGTTGCTTCCAATGTTATCTGTAGGTGCTGTAGGAGTAGTAAGTGTTGCAAGTCATTTAGTTGGATTGCAATTGAAAGATATGATTCATTCTTTTCAAAGTGGAAAAGTTTCCAATGCTCTTGCTATTCATGAAAAACTTCAGCCTCTTTTCAAAGCACTATTTATGACTACTAATCCAATCCCAATTAAAGCTGCTTTGGAGCTATCGGGATGGGATGTAGGTAATCCTAGAAGTCCTTTGTCACCTTTAAACAATGACATGAAAAAGCAACTATCTTTTATCCTGAATTCCCTATAATAGGGATTATATTTCACTTGATAATTAAATTTAAATAAACCTTATTTGATTACAAGCAGGCCTTCATAAATTTCAAAATTATGCAATCAAGTACAAATTCAACTGTAAATAGATCTACTCATGATTCATCTAGATCTAAAAGTAATACTCCAGCTCTACGAGTAATACCTCTTGGAGGATTACATGAAATAGGAAAAAACACTTGCGTTTTTGAATATGGTGATGAATTAATGCTTGTTGATGCTGGCTTAGCTTTCCCATCTGATGGTATGCATGGCGTAAACGTTGTTATGCCTGATACAACTTTTTTAAAAGAAAATCAAAGAAGAATAAAAGGAATGATTGTCACTCACGGGCATGAAGATCACATTGGAGGTATTTCTCATCATCTAAAGCATTTTAATATTCCCATTATTTATGGCCCAAGACTGGCAATGTCAATGCTTAGAGGAAAAATGGAGGAAGCAGGGGTATCTGATAGAACAACCATACAGACAGTAAATCCCAGAGATGTTGTAAAAGTAGGACAACATTTTTCTGTTGAATTTATTCGAAATACCCATTCTATTTGCGATAGCTTTTCTTTAGCAGTTACAACACCTGTTGGCACAATTATTTTTACGGGAGATTTTAAGTTTGATCATATGCCAGTAGATGGAGAGCAATTTGATATTGAAAGAATGGTGCATTACGGAGAGAAGGGTGTTTTATGCATGTTCAGTGATTCTACTAATGCCGAAGTTCCAGGTTTTTGCCCTTCTGAGAAGACTATCTATCCCTCTTTAGAAAAACATATTGCAGAGGCAAAAGAACGAGTTATCCTTACCACTTTTGCTAGTTCTGTGCATAGAGTGACAATGATCTTAGAATTGGCAATGAAACATGGAAGAAAGGTCGGTTTGTTAGGTAGATCGATGATAAATGTTATTGCTAAGGCAAGAGATATTGGTTATATGAAATGCCCAGATGATTTGTTTGTTCCTATCAAGCAAATTAGAGATTTGCCAGATAGGGAGACCTTATTATTAATGACGGGTAGTCAAGGAGAACCCCTAGCAGCGTTAAGCAGAATCTCTCGTGGTGAACATCAGCATGTTCGTCTTAAGACTACTGATACTGTAATATTTTCAGCCAGCCCAATTCCTGGTAATACTATTTCTGTTGTTAATACAATAGATAGATTAATGAAACTCGGAGCAAAGGTTGTTTATGGAAAGGGTGAGAATATTCATGTTTCTGGTCATGGTTTTCAAGAAGATCAAAAGTTAATGTTGGCACTCGCAAAACCTAAGTTTTTTGTCCCTGTTCATGGAGAACATAGAATGCTTGTTTGTCATGGGAAGAGTGCACAAACTATGGGGGTTCCAAAGGACAATATCTTAATTATTGAAAATGGAGATGTAGTTGAGTTAACACCTAATTCTATTCAAAAGGGTGATCCTGTAAAAGCTGGTGTTGAACTGCTTGATAACTCACGAAATGGGATAGTAGATGCTCGAGTATTAAAGGAAAGGCAGCAATTAGCTGGAGATGGAGTAGTCACTGTTTTAGCTCCTATTAGTACAGATGGGAAGATGGTTGCGCCCCCTAGAGTTAATTTGAGAGGAGTTGTTACTACTGCAGAGCCAAGAAAAATGTCTATGTGGACAGAACGAGAAATAAGCTGGGTCTTAGAAAATAGATGGAAGCAATTATCTAGACAAACTGGGCCGAATAATTTTGAGGTAGATTGGATTGGTGTACAAAGGGAAATTGAAAATGGTTTATCGAGAAGAATGAGAAGAGAATTACAAGTTGAACCACTTATTTTGTGTTTAGTTCAACCTGCTCCAAGTGGAACTCGTGCTTATATTCCAAAGATTACCGAAGAGCAAAATTTCTCCAACAGAAATAGAAATAATAATAATTTCCATAAGAAATCTAACAATAATAATCATCCTAATAGTTCAAATAACTCACACAATACCCAAAAAAGTCCAAAAGTATCACAGAATCCATCAGCTGAGACTGCTACAGAAGATTCATTTGAAGGTAGAACAAGAAGAAGAAGATCTGCTGTAACATCTTAACTTTTTTCAAAATTTATATAGTTTTTATTCCAAACAATTTTTAAAAACTCTTGAAGATTAATTTGACCTTTATTTTTTTCATAAATTGAAGTTGCTAATTTTGTCAGATTTTTAGAACTACATTGCTTTGGAGATATTTCTTTTAAAAATCTATTTAAAATTGTGCACCTCGCTTCAATACACATACCATTTAGGAGATTCCTATCGATACCTTTAACATCTTTACAATAAAAATACGCTAGTTCACTTAGATCATTACGTTCATTATTGTATTTGCTCATCTTTTGAGAAAAATTATTTATCCTTTCAGAACAACCAGGATAGAGGACTTCTAAGGTTGGGATAATTTTTTTTCTTACTAAATTTCTTTTTAATTTAAGATCTGAATTTGTAGGATCTTCCCAGACTGGGATCTTCATTTCATTGCAAAATTGTTTTGTATCTTCCCTACTGAAAATTAATATTGGTCTTATTAAATAGATTTGATTTTCTATTAATCTTTTACTCTCAATATTACTCAGACCTGCAAAATTGCTTCCTCTAGATAAATTGAGGATAAATGTTTCTGCATTATCACTACTCGTGTGACCAGTTAGCAAATAAATATTATGTTTTTCCTGGTTTTTATTTAATAAAGTTTTGGCTCTTTCACATAATTTTTTATATCTCCATTCTCGTGCTTTTTCTTCTGAAGAAATATCTTCTTTATTTGCTTGATCAAAAGAGAATGAAATATTTTTATCTTCGCAATAATCTTTTAATTCAAGAGCATATAGTGATGATTTTTCGTGCCACTGATGATCCCCATGCCAAACACTAATAGACCAATTATGTAGTTTTTTTAGGTCATTAATTAGGGTTAATAAGGCCATTGAGTCTTGCCCCCCGGAAACACTTATTAAAATGTTGGATCCTTTGGGAATTAATATTTTTTTGGCAAGAATCTCCTTATGAAGCTGATGATGCCATGATGACCAATTTTTCTGACTTAATTTTTTATCAGTCATTTTGTGTTGCTCAGATAATATTTTTTAAAAAATGCACTGTTTTACTAAAACAATGTCACAATCGGGTAATAAATTCATTAAGTAAATGAGTCTGATTAATCTTTTGCCACAAAAAATCAAAGAAGAGTTGAGAAGCAAATCCTTACTCAAAGTTATTTCAGGATTGAATAATTTCGATGTTCAGTCTGTGAAAATAATTGTTGAGGCTGCTTCATTAGGAGGTGCAGATCTTGTCGATATTGCTTGTAAACCTGAACTCGTTGATTTAGCACTTAAAAATTCAACACTACCAGTTTGTGTTAGTTCAGTAGTGCCTCGATCTTTTCAAGATTGTGTAAAAGCAGGAGCATCATTAATTGAGATAGGAAATTACGATACTTTTTATGAAAAAGGCATTCATTTTTCAGATAAAAAAGTTTTAAACATTACTAAAGAGACGAGGGATTTATTGCCTAATTTTCCTTTATCAGTAACTGTTCCTCATACTATGCCTATCGATAAACAAGTTGATCTTGCTGTAAAGCTAGTGGAAGAAGGCGTTGATATTATTCAAACAGAAGGTGGTACCAGTTCTACTCCTTACTCTCCAGGAATTCAAGGTTTTTTTGAAAAATCAGTACCAACTCTTGCATCTACTTATGCTATTCATCAAGAATTTAAGAAACAATCTCTTAATATACCAATCATGAGTGCCTCTGGATTAAGCCAAGTAACTTGTCCACTAGCAATATCCTCTGGAGCCTCAGCAGTTGGAGTTGGATCTGTGGTTAATAAATTAGATGATTTTATTTCAATGGTTGCGGTTGTTAGAGGCTTAAAAGAATCTTTGAAAAATTCAATAATTGGAGAAAAAATTTCTTAGTATAGCATTATCCTTTAGCTATTAGCTTGATGAACAACTATAAGCTTCAAGCTCCTTACGAACCAAATGGAGATCAACCAGAAGCTATTAAAAAATTAGTTAAAGGCGTTAATAGTGGGAAAGAGTTTCAGACTCTTTTAGGAGCTACTGGAACTGGTAAAACATTTACTATTGCGAATGTAATTCAACAAACAGGAAGACCAGCACTTGTATTAGCCCATAACAAAACGTTAGCTGCACAACTATGTAATGAATTAAGGGAATTTTTTCCAAAAAATGCCGTTGAGTACTTCATTTCTTACTACGATTATTATCAACCAGAAGCTTATGTACCTGTAAGTGATACTTATATAGCCAAAACTGCTTCAATTAATGAAGAAATAGATATGCTTAGGCATTCTGCAACACGTTCATTATTTGAAAGAAAAGATGTAATTGTTGTAGCCTCAATAAGTTGTATTTATGGTCTTGGTATACCGAGTGAGTATTTAAAAGCTGCAGTTAAATTTGAAGTGGGAAAATCAATAAATTTACGTTCTTCTTTGAGGTCTCTCGTTGAAAATCAATATACTAGAAATGATATTGAAATTTCTAGAGGTAGATTCAGAATTAAAGGTGATGTTTTAGAAATTGGTCCAGCTTATGAAGATAGATTAATAAGAATCGAATTTTTTGGTGATGAAGTTGAGGCTATTAGATATGTTGACCCTACTACAGGAGAAATACTTGAAAGTTTGGAACAAGTTAGTGTTTACCCAGCGAAGCATTTTGTGACTCCAAAAGAAAGACTTGAGAGTGCAATAAGTGCAATTAGAAGTGAATTAAAAACTCAACTCGATAAATTTACGTATGAAGGAAAATTATTAGAGGCTCAACGTCTAGAACAACGAACAAAATATGATTTAGAAATGCTTAAAGAGGTTGGTTATTGTAATGGAGTTGAGAACTATGCTCGACATTTATCAGGCAGGGAGGAAGGTTCACCGCCAGAATGCTTAATAGATTACTTTCCCAAAGATTGGTTATTGGTAGTTGATGAAAGTCATGTAACATGTCCTCAACTTCATGCGATGTACAACGGTGATCAATCTAGAAAAAAAGTTTTAATAGATCATGGTTTTAGATTGCCAAGTGCTGCAGATAATAGACCTTTAAAATGTGAAGAGTTTTGGGAAAAATCAAAACAGACATTATTTATAAGTGCAACTCCCGGTCAGTGGGAATTAGATCAATGTGATGGTGAATTTATTGAGCAAGTTATAAGACCAACAGGGGTATTAGACCCTGTAATTGATGTAAGGCCTAGTGAGGGCCAAATAGAAGATCTGTTATCTGAAATAAGAATTAGAGCTGAAAAGAATCAAAGAGTGCTAGTAACAACACTTACTAAGAGAATGGCTGAAGATCTAACTGATTTTTTATCTGAAAATAAAGTAAGAGTTAGATATTTGCATTCCGAAATCCATTCAATTGAAAGAATTGAAATTATTCAAGACCTTAGAATGGGCGAATATGATGTTTTGGTAGGAGTTAATTTATTAAGAGAGGGACTAGATCTTCCAGAAGTATCCTTAGTAGCCATTTTAGATGCTGATAAAGAAGGTTTTCTGAGGGCAGAAAGGTCATTGATTCAAACAATAGGAAGAGCTGCCAGACATGTTGAAGGTGTTGCCTTGCTTTATGCAGATAACTTCACAGATTCAATGAAAAGAGCAATATCTGAAACTGATAGAAGAAGAACTATTCAAAAAAAATATAACCAAGTCAATGGTATTACTCCAAAACCTGCAGGCAAAAAAATAGAAAATTCAATATTATCTTTTCTAGAACTTTCCAGAAAACTTGATGCTGGTGGTTTATCTAAAGATTTAATAAATATAGTTAATAACAAAACTGACGCAATTCTCAGCTCCAGTGATAATCAATGTTTGCTCGAAGAATTGCCTGACTTAATAGAAAAGTTAGAAATTAAAATGAAAGACGCTGCAAAAGAGTTAAATTTTGAAGAAGCAGCAAATTTGAGGGATAGAATCAAAAAATTAAGACAAAAATTGGCGAGAAATAATTAAAAAGAACTTATTTTTCTAATTCGAAATGATTATGAATCGCATTAACTGCTTTGTCACAATCTTTTTCTAAGACAATACATGAAGTCCTAATTTCACTCGTGGCAATCATTTCAATATTGATATTTTGGTCAGCCAATGCTCTAAATATTTTTCCAGCCGTCCCAACCTTAAATGCCATTCCCGCTCCTACAGTACTTACTTTTGCTATAGCAGGGCCATCTTCAATGTATGATCCGGGTAATTTTTTTGTTAAGGCCTCAAAAACTAAGTTAGCTTTTTCTCTATCTTGTTTATTCATTGTAAGACTAATATCTTTAGTTTTTAAAGTGGAAATTCTTTCAGACTGAACAATAGTATCGATAAGTAAATTATTTTCAGCTAATGCTAAACATATCGATGCTGCTACACCTGGACGATCAGGCAGTTTTCGAAAGCTTACCTGAACTTGGTTTTTATCTAATGCAATTCCTCTTACTTCAGGTTGATCTTGTTTTTCATTGATTGGATTAACAAATATTTGTGTATCGGATAACTTAAATTTCTCAGCAACAAATCTAATAGCTTTTGGTATATTATTAATTTCAATTACACAGCTGACTTTAATTTCACTAGTAGCTATTAACCTAACGTTTATATTCGCTTGAGATAAAGTATCAAACAAATCAGCTGAAACACTAGGTCTGCCCATAATGCCTGCTCCTTGAATACTTAATTTTGTCATGTTGGTTTTTAAGTTAAATTCTCCCCCTAATTGACTAGTTATAAGTTCACATTGTTCTGCAGTTTTTTTTACTTCTAATTCACCAACAGTAAATGTAATATCGTTTTTATTTCCATCATTTGTCGCTTGTATTATTAAATCTACGTTAATACTTGCTTCTGAAAGTTTTTCAAATATTTGTGCAGCAATCCCAGGCCTATCAGGAATATTTGAGAGACTGAATACTGCTTGGTTTTCTAATACTTCAAGACTATTGACTGTTTTTGTTAATTCTAAGCTTCCTCTTTTTAGCGGGAGAGGTTGGATTTGACTTTCTAGGAGAGTCCCACTGGAGTCACTTTGGCTTGATTTGACACACAATTTAATTCCATAATTGCGAGCAATTTCTACTGCTCTTGGATGCAGAACTGAAGCACCGACGCTTGCAAGTTCAAGCATTTCCTCGCAGCTAATTTCATCTAAGAGTTTTGCATTAGGAACAATCCTTGGATCAGTAGTAAGAACCCCTGGAACGTCTGTATAAATTTCGCAAGTCTCAGCTCCTAAAGCTGTTGATAAAGCTACTGCGGAAGTATCTGAACCACCTCTACCCAAAGTTGTAATTTCCATTGAACCCGTATGGCTTAATGTTGTTCCTTGAAATCCAGCTACGACAACTACAAAACCCTGATTTAAATAATTTTGGATCCTTTCTGTTTTAATATCCAGAATTCTCGCTTTCCCATGAATTGATTCAGTAATAATTCCAACCTGGCTACCAGTCATTGAAATTGCAGGTATTCCGTATTCGTTTAATGCCATTGAGAGAAGAGCTATGGTTACTTGCTCTCCAGTTGAGAGAAGCATATCCAATTCTCTTCGATTAGGATTTTGACTAATTGATTCCGCTAAACAATTTAAATCATCTGTAGTTTGCCCCATCGCAGAGACAACTACGACAATTTCATTCCCTGCTTCTTTACTTTGACAAATGCTACTTGCAATATTTTTAATTTTTTTAATATCACCGACAGAAGTACCGCCAAATTTTTTTACTAGTAAAGCCATATTTAAATGATAATGTAAATTCTTAAACTTATAATTTGGTTAACTTAAATTAATTAATTTCTCTGTAAAAACATTTATAGGATTATTACCTTGTTTTAGTAATGATTCAATATCTAGTAAGTTACTCATTAAACTAATTAAATATTCTTGAGATATATTTTTGACTTTTTTTCGAATAAAAAAAATTCTTTTTGGATTCGAAATGCCTGAAAGATTACAAATCTTTTCTGCATTATCGTTACCTGAATTAACTGCTAGTTTTATAATGGTATGAATTCTTATTTGACTAATTAAACCTGCATTTAGTCTTAAAGCAGGTTCTCCTTTCTGTAAAGAATAATTTATTTCAATGAGGCTTTCATTAATATTTTTTTGTAAGAGAAGATCAATGATTTTGAAAATATTGGATTGATGATCACTAAATATTTTTTTTACATCAATACTTTTAAGAAAAAGTTGTGAATTCGAATCACTTGATACTGCAGAGAGGTATGTTTTAGCTTTGGCTAATTCATTTATTAGTTTAAAGCTGTTATTACCAACTGAATCAATTATTAATTCAGCTGCATTTTTATCAATTTTGATATTCATTTCATTTGCGGCATTTTCTAAAAATCTTTTTTGGCCCTCATAGTCCCAGATTTCTGGTAAAGAAAATGATTTTTCTTTGGCTAAATTATTTTTGATAAGTTTTTGTAAAAATTTAGTACTCTTTAGTCTTGAGTCTGGTTTTTTTGTATTTTGCAAAATGAAATAAGTATTTTGAGGTATACTGTCATGAATTTTTTCAAATTTAGTTCTTAGATCTTCGTTTTTGGTAGTAAAAATGGGATTATTTTTCAATGTAACTATTCTGTATCCATTCCCAAAAGGCGGTGTAAGAACTTCATCAAAAGCTTTATTGACTTGCTCATCATCATCCCCATTTAAATTAGTTACGTTTATTTCTTTCCATTCTTTAGATACTTCCTTATCAATTAATTTTTGAATAAATGTATTTTGAGCATTTAGATCATTACCCCATAATATTTGTATTGGCATAATAGCTCAATAAAAACCATATATTAACTATGATTACTTCTAACACAAATTAAATTTAATGGTAATAGATCATCCAATTTTTTTGGAAAGCATCAGATTCATAAGATCTCGTTTAGTAGCCAATGATCTAAATTATTTGGAAAAAAAAGTATTAGAAAGATTAGTCCATACTTCAGGAGATTTTACGGTTCAAAATCTTGTAAATTTTAGTGAAGGTGCTTGTGAAAAGGGTCTTCAGGCACTTAAAAATGGCGCTCCTATTTTAACTGATACCGATATGGCAGCAGCAGCAATAAAATCCATGGCAGAAAATACAACTAGGAATAAAGTATTCACCGCTAGAATGTGGTTTGGAAAAAATAATCATACAAACTTAACTAAAACTGCATATGGCTTAAGTGAAGGTTGGAAGGAGTTATCCGCTATAAATTCTGGAAGCAAATCTCCTATTGTAGTTATTGGCAGTTCACCTACAGCGTTAACTTATTTAATTGATATTTTAGAAAATGCAAAAGATTTACCTAGTTTAATTATCGGAATGCCTGTTGGATTTATTGGAGTAGAGAATAGCAAAAACAAACTGATTTCTACCGATCTTCCTAGAATTGTTTTGAATTCAACTAGAGGAGGTGCTGCCATGGCAGCTGCTTCGGTTAACGCCTTATTGAGGGAAACAATTTAAAAAGTATTTATTTGATAAAAATATCAAAAATCTACTTAATATCATAATTTAATTTGTTGTTTTCTTCTAAAGATTTTAAAACTGATTTTGCTTTTTCTATAACTTCTTTTGGAACTCCTGCTAATTTAGCTGCTTCTATGCCATAGCTTTTGTTTGAACCCCCTTTAACAATCCTGTGGCTAAAGATTAGCTGATCGTTATTTTGTTCTACTAAAACTTGAAAATTTTGTATATTCTTATTTGAATTTTTTAAATAATTCAGCTCATGATAGTGCGTAGCAAAAATAGTATTACATTGAATTTTTTTTGCAAGATATTCACTTACTGACCAAGCTATTGAAAGTCCATCAAAAGTAGATGTCCCTCTGCCTATCTCATCAAGTAAAACTAGTGAGCTAGAAGTTGCCTGATTTAGAATTGATGCAGTTTCAGACATTTCTACCATAAATGTTGATTGCCCAGATGATTGATCATCAACTGCCCCAATTCTTGTGAAAATCCTATCTGCAATCTTGATTTCAGCATTATTAGCAGGAACAAAGCTACCAATTTGAGTGAGAATTTGTATTAAACCAAGTTGTCTTATAAAGCAACTTTTTCCGCTTGCATTGGGACCCGTTAATATAATTAATTTTTGATTATCCTCAAAAGAGATATCGTTTGCTACAAACTTTTTATCACTTAACAATTGCTCTACAATTGGATTTCTTCCTGCAATAATTTTTGTACTATTTTTTGTATTTGAATCATTTATTGGTATTAATGAAGGTTTTATAAAATTATTTTCTACTGCAGTAATTGATAAACCAAGTAGTGCATCAAGAGATGCTATGGATCTTGAAATTGATCTTATTTGTTTTGTTTTTTCAGCAACTATATTTCTTAATTCGCAGAAAATTTCATATTCTTTTGATGAAGCTCTACTTTTTATTTGGAAAATCTTATTTTCTTTATTTTTAATTTCTGAAGTGATATACCTTTCTTCATTAGTAAGTGTTTGCCTTTTGATCCAATGTTGTGGAGCTAAATTAACTTTTGACTTATTTATAGAAATGTAATAACCAAAATTTTTATGAAATTGAATTTTTAGGTTTGAAATTTTGCTAATTATTCTTTCCTTTGATTCCTCTTTATTTAGCCACTCAGAGTAATCATCCATTAAATTTCGTAAACCATCTAATATATTGTCAACACCATCGTGGATCATCCCTCCTTCACTAATATTTAGAGGGGGATTTTCTACTAGTTTAAAACTTATAGTATCAGCTAATTCTAAGAGTCCTTCATCAATATTTTTTAATTGATCAGTCCAATCTGGGAGATCATATTTAAATAATTCAATTATACATTTTAGTCTAGGCAATTTTTTTAAACCTTCAGCTATTGCAATTAAGTCTCTGGGACTTGCATGACCAGCACAAGCTCTACCTGCCAGTCTTTCTAAATCTCCCATTGCTCTAAGTAAATTTTGGGTATCTTTACGTAATTTTTTAGATTCAAGAAAGTTTGTAATTATATTTTGTCTTTTATAAATTTCATTAACGTTCAATAGTGGTGAATCTATCCACCTTCTTAAACACCTTGCACCCATGCAGGTATAAGTCCTATCAATACTCCATAGTAGCGAACCTACATAATTGTTTTCTCGTTGCGTATTTTTGATTTCTAAGTTTTTTTGAGTTTGATAATCAATAATTAATTTGTTGTGTCCATATTGGATTTGTGGAAAGTCTAATGAGATTTTTAAAGAAGAATCTTTATCTGAATTTGAAGGATTAATTTTTTCTAAATAATTTAATAAACCTCCAAGAGATCTAGTTGCATTGTTTAAATGTTTAAGTCCTATTCCCTCTAGGTTTGCAATTTGGAAATAATTTTTTATTAGATAATTTGCTTCATTAATTCCAAAATTAGTCTCTTGAGAAACAGTATATGTAATTTGACTATTTCCTTTAATTAATAAATCTCTTACTGCATTGCTTCCTACAATGATTTCTGAAGAATCTAATTTAATAATTTCATCAAATAGTTTTGACAGAGATTGGCCTTCTAAAGTTATTAATTCTCCTGTGCTTACATCAGCTTTTGATATACCCCATTCATAAGATTCATCTGAGTTTTCTTCTGATAAGTAAATAGCAGTAATCCAATTATTTTTCTTTGCTATCAACATCCCCTCTTCAATTACAGTTCCAGGAGTAATTATTCTTGTTATTCCTCTTTTAATTGGAGTTCCATAATTTCCAGAACTTTTTTCTAATTGATCGCATATAACCACAGAATAATTTTTTTTAATTAAATCAGCACAGTATCTCTCCATTGCATGATGGGGAACCCCTGCCATAGGTATCTTACCAATCTCTTTGCCAGCATCTTTACTGGTGAGTGTTATTTCTAAAAGGTTAGATATTAATACAGCGTCCTCAAAAAAACATTCAAAAAAATCTCCTAATCTATAAAGTAATAACCTATCTTTATTTTCTTCTTTTAGAGATACATAATGCTTCATTACAGGAGTTAATTTCAGTTTTGAAACTGTTTTATAGCTATAAGATTCTTCATTGATGCAAACATTTTTGTTATTTGAAATTAAATCAGTCTTGAATTTATTTATTAAATTAGTTGAATTTTTTCTTTGTCTGGGTCTTTTTTGCGATTCTTTTTTTAAATCTTCTAAAGATAAATCTTCTGGAATTTTTGTTATTTCTTTTTGTTCATTATTGTCATTACCAATCGCAAATAAATTCTTTTGAATTATCGTATCTTCTTGCATACTTTTTTAATTCCTAAATAGATATTAGGTAGAAATTTTTTTTTTGCATTTAAAGTGGCTAAAGTATGTAAATTTTCTCTAAAAATTATCATTTTCATGAGATTATAGTATTTATAATATTTGAAACCTAAGACTGAATTATGCAGGCTGTTAACTTTTTCTTCGTAAATGCTCTATTATTTGCTTCTTTAATTGCGGTAGTTGGAGTACCCGTTTTATATGTGACTCAACCTTCTACTGAAGAAGGACAGCGAGAAAGTAGGAGAAAAATTTATTCTATTGCTGCTGTTTGGGTTGTTTTGGTTTTTGTTACAGGGATAGTTTCTTCATTAGTTTGAACTTAATACCTTTTCGTGAGAGTCTATTAGTATATCTAAGTAAAGTTTAATGGCTATTTTTGAGGGTTCTTTTACTAATGCCTCTACTTTAAAAGTTGGGATTGTAATAGCAAGATTTAATGATTTAATTACAAATAAAATTCTATCTGGTTGTCTTGATTGTTTAAAAAGACATGGTTTAGATACTTCAGAATTAAGCAATCAAGTAGATATAGTTTGGGTTCCAGGTTCATTCGAATTACCAATCGCAGCTAAAACCCTCATGAAAAAAAAGAGTTATGATGTTGTAATTGCTCTTGGGGCTGTGATCCGTGGTGAAACTTCCCACTATGATGTAGTTATATCTGAGGCGAGTAAAGGTATTTCGCAAGTTTCAAATGAAAATAATGTTCCAATTATTTTTGGAGTTTTAACTACTGATACTATGCAGCAGGCTTTAGAAAGAGCAGGAATTAAAAATAATCTTGGTTGGAATTATGCTTTACAAGCAATTGAGATGGGATCCTTAATTAAAAATTTAAATTAATTGAAAAAAATTTAATTATTTTTATCATTGATCCCTTCTTTGAGATAAAATAAAAAAGTTATGCGGATGTAGCTCAGTGGTAGAGCATCTCCTTGCCAAGGAGAATGTCGAGAGTTCGAATCTCTTCATCCGCTTTTAATGTTTGTATCTTTTAGAATATTTTTAAAGATAATTCTGTAATGACAAGATTAATTTCTGTAGAGGATTTAAAGGGATTATTTACTAAACCTTATGGCACGGATGCTCCTACTAAAGAAAAATGGGCTGAATTTTATAATGAGAATGTTGTTTTTATAGACCCAACACAGGAAACAGAGGGCTTAGATTCTTATGTTAAAGCTCAAGAAAAGCTAGTTAAAAGATGTGATGATGTTTTTTTAGAAACTCATGCTATTTCCATAACTGGGGATTGTGGATTTGTTGAATGGACAATGGGTTTAAAAATCATGGGTAAAGAATTTATTTATCCTGGAACTACTCGTTTATCATTTGGTGAAAATGGATTAATCAAAGAGCACAGAGATTACTTTGATTTTTGTGGCCCAACTTTTGGACCAGTGCCTATTTTAGGACCTTTTATAAGGTGGCTTTATAGTAAATTTGTATCTTGATTTTGTTTTCTTTAGAAACAGAATGGTTTATATTTCACGAATCAATAAATTTTGCGAAGTAACTTCTTTAAAATCAAATTGAGAATAAAACAGTTTTTTATTTGTTGTCATTAAATATAATTTTTTTGTATTTTTAATTTTTTTAGAAGACAAAAGATTGTTTAAAATTAATGTGCCGAAACCTTTGCCTTGGTGATTTTGATCAATAACAATATCCCAAAGCACTCCGCGGTAAATCCCATCGGTTAAAGCTCTACCAAAACCAACTATTTCCTTGCCAACCCAAAGACTTATTACAACATCACTGTTAGCAAGACATTTTTTGAGATCATTAATTGTTCTATTTTTTGCCCAGAAAGCATTGGAATCTAGTAATTTTTGTAGTTTAATTAATCCGTTTGTTGGTTTGAGATGAGGACCTAATCCAAAAACCCTTAATCCTAAGGCTCCTTTGGCATGTTTGATTAGAGATATTTCTTTCATTTATTAAAAAGATTTTTGAAAAGCGATGTCAGCTAGGCTATTTTTGTGACTTCAATCTAAATACCTTAATCGATCTTTTCTATTAAATAAAGAGATAATAGCTTTATCCATTTTGTTGTAACGCACTAATTTATAATGTTTGTAATAAGATGAATTTTTTAAGGACTTTGACTTATGCTAAAACTTTTGTTGGGAGATCCAAATACACGAAAGTTAAAGCGCTATCAACCAATAGTGGAAGAGATAAATTTTTTAGAAGAAGAAATTTCTCTATTGACTGATGATGAGCTTAGAAAAGAAACTCAAAATCTAAAATCAATTATTTCAGCAGAATTAGATTTTAAAAAACAAAAAGAACTCCTAGAAGAATTTCTTCCTAAAGCCTTTGCAATCGTAAGAGAAGCAAGTAAACGTGTTCTTGATATGAGACACTTTGATGTTCAGTTAATAGGTGGGATGGTTTTAAATGAGTGTCAAATTGCTGAGATGAAGACTGGAGAGGGAAAAACTCTTGTCGCAACATTACCTTGTTATTTAAATGCTCTTACGGGGAAAGGTGTTCATGTTGTTACTGTAAATGATTATTTAGCTAGAAGGGATGCAGAGTGGATGGGACAAGTTCATCGTTTTTTAGGTTTATCCGTTGGTTTGATTCAGCAAGATATGAATCCAGTTGAGAGAAAGAAAAATTATGATTGTGATATAACTTATGCCACAAATTCAGAATTAGGATTTGATTATTTAAGAGATAATATGGCTACAGATATTAGTGAGGTAGTTCAAAGAAAATTTAATTACTGCGTAATTGATGAGGTTGATTCAATATTAATTGATGAAGCAAGAACCCCTCTAATCATTTCTGGCCAAGTTGAAAGACCACAAGAAAAATACCAAAAAGCTGCAGAACTATCTTTGGAATTAGTTAAAGCAAAAGAATTAAGTAAAGACGGTATTGATCCCGAAGGCGATTATGAAGTTGATGAAAAACAGAGAAGTTGTATCTTAACTGATCAGGGTTTTGCAAAATGTGAAGAGTATTTGCGAGTTAATGATTTATATAATCCTCAAGATCCTTGGGCCCATTACATAACTAATGCTTTAAAAGCTAAAGAATTATTTATTAAAGATGTGAATTATATTATTAAGAACGATGAGGCTGTCATAGTTGATGAATTTACTGGTAGGGTAATGCCAGGAAGGCGTTGGAGTGATGGACAACATCAGGCAATAGAAGCGAAAGAGGGTCTTAAAATTCAGCCTGAGACTCAAACATTAGCATCTATAACTTATCAGAATTTTTTTCTTTTATATCCTGGTTTAGCAGGAATGACGGGAACTGCAAAAACTGAGGAGGTTGAATTTGAAAAAACTTATAAATTAGAATCAACAGTTATACCGACAAATCAAATAAGAAAGAGACAAGATTGGCCTGATCAAGTATTTAAGACAGAGATTGGTAAGTGGAAAGCCGTTGCTAAAGAAACTGCGCAAATTCATAGAGAAGGTAGACCCGTTTTAGTTGGTACCACAAGTGTTGAAAAAAGTGAATTATTAAGTTCACTTTTATCTGAAGAAAAAATCCCACATAATTTGTTAAATGCTAAGCCAGAGAACGTTGAACGTGAGGCAGAAATTGTTGCTCAGGCAGGAAGAGCAGGTGCTGTTACTATTGCAACTAATATGGCTGGAAGGGGAACAGATATAATTCTTGGCGGTAATAGTGACTATATGGCAAGGCTTAAATTAAAAGAAATTTTAATTCCTTTGTTAGTCAAGCCTGATAATGAGCATAAGCCACCAATACCTAAACAAAGAAATTCAAAATCTAAGAGTGGTTTTTCTACAAAAGTTGGTTCAAATTTGAAAAAGAACATTTCAAATTCTTCAACAAGTCTTTTCCCTTGCAAACTAGATGAAGCAGTTGAAAAAAAACTCTCTCTTTTATCTGATGAACTTGTTAAAAATTGGGGAGATAGACAACTTTCTGTCTTGGAGCTTGATGACAGGATTGCTACAGCTGCAGAAAAAGCACCAACTGATGATAATTTGATAAAGCTTTTGAGAGAATCTTTGTCTGATGTCAAAAAAGAATATGAAAACGTTTTGATTCATGAAGAAGAAAAAGTAAGAGAAGTTGGTGGTTTACATGTTATTGGCACTGAGAGACATGAATCAAGAAGAGTGGATAATCAACTTAGAGGAAGAGCTGGAAGACAAGGTGATCTTGGAAGTACAAGATTCTTTTTATCGTTAGATGATAATTTATTAAGGATTTTTGGAGGTGATAGAGTAGCAAATCTAATGAATGCTTTTAGAGTTGATGAAGATATGCCTATTGAGTCAGGAATGCTTACTAGGTCTCTAGAAAGTGCTCAAAAGAAAGTTGAAACCTACTATTACGATATTAGAAAACAAGTGTTTGAATACGATGAGGTAATGAACAATCAAAGAAAAGCAGTTTATGGCGAAAGACTAAGAGTATTGAAGGGAATTGATTTAAAGAGACAAGTAATAGGATATGGAGAAAGAACAATGATTGAAATTGTAGATGCTTATATTAATCCTGATCTTCCTCCTGAAGAATGGAATATTGATCAATTAATTTCTAAAGTCAAAGAATTTATATATTTATTAGATGATCTTAAGTCTGATGATATTAACTTACTATCAATAGAAGAATTAAAAAACTATCTTCAAGAGCAGTTGCGAATAGCTTATGATTTAAAGGAATCACAAATAGAAAAGATTCGTCCAGGATTAATGAGAGAAGCTGAAAGATTTTTCATTTTGCAGCAAATCGATAATTTATGGCGAGAACATCTTCAATCCATGGATTCCTTGAGGGAATCAGTCGGATTGAGAGGTTATGGTCAAAAAGATCCATTAATCGAATACAAAAACGAAGGATATGATATGTTTCTTGAAATGATGACTAATATGAGGAGAAATGTTATTTATTCAATGTTTATGTTTCAACCTAAAACTGATGTTGATGAAAAAAATTAGATAAATACCTAATCATCTCCAAGAAATTCTATTATTTCCTTGTCTTTAAGATTTTGAGCGTCACCTAATTTAGAAATATCAATAGATTCTGAATTTACTAAACATTGAAGTGTTTTTTGTAATTTAAGAATTTCATTTTCAAGAAAGTCTATCCTGTCCATTAAATTTTTTATCACATTAGCTTCGGCATCTGGTAAAGCAGAGTGAGCTAATGGGTTCACCTTAACACCACTTTGATGTACGACTCTGCCAGGAACTCCAACCACTGTACTATTTCCTTCAACATTTCTAACAACAACTGAACCTGCGCCAATACGAGTATTGGATCCTACTGTGATGGATCCAAGAACCTTTGCACCTGCTCCAACTACAACATTTTCCATCAAGGTAGGATGCCTTTTTCCATGACTTTTACCAGTTCCTCCTAATGTAACTCCCTGATATAGCAGACAGTTATTTCCTATTTCAGCTGTTTCTCCAATTACAACTCCCATTCCATGATCTATGAAAACACGTTTACCAATTTTAGCTCCAGGATGTATTTCAATTCCTGTTAACAATCTATTTGCATGACTTAACAAGCGTGGAATTAAAGGGATCTTTAGTTGCCATAATTTATGCGTAAACCTATGTATAACTATTGATTGAAAGCCAGGGTAGCAAAGAAATATTTCTACTATTCCTCTAGCGGCGGGATCTCTCTCTCTGATAATTTCTATATCTGATTTAAAAGTTTTCAATATCATAGTTTAATTAATAACTCCTATTTCTTTTTTTAATTGATTTATTGTTTCGATACTTAAATAATTTTTAGCACATATTATTTGAGGTAATCTCATCAACTGAGAACGATTTTTTAATAATGTGTTTTCTACAACTGATAAACTAGGTCCATCACACACTATATGATTCGAAGCCTTTAAAAGAGAGAGTAATCTACTGTTATTGTCTGAGATTGCCGTCATAAGCATTAATTCACTACCGCGCATGCTATGTATAATGACTTCTGCTGCTCTCAATAAACCAGGACTTATGCTAACAATACCTACACAACTTCCAGTATTTAATTCCTTGAGAATTTTTAATTCCTTTTGAAAGTCGCTCAAGTCAACTGCAATAGCGCGAACTCCATGTTGCTTAGCAACTTTTTCTAGAGGCTGTAAAAAATATCTGCTTGTTACAATCGTACCATTATTTGAATTACTCAAAACTTTTTCTAATTCTTCCATGGGAACAACTTCTACTGGTACATTAACCGTTGTAGAAAGGTCTTCTGCTATTAACATAGAAGCTCCAATATCTTCTCTAGGAGTACTGACTATGATTCTTGATCCGCACTTAATACGCCAATTAATTTCATTGTTCAATATCTCTCTCGTTTCTTGTAAAGTGAATCCAAGACTTATTAAGTTGTCAATTACCTTCTTTGCTTCTTGATCAGGTGCTTTACTTACTTTATCTTTTGAATAAAGTGATTTTGTAAATTCTTTTTTGGTAAGGTTATCTCTTACATAGATACCTGATCCAGCTATTGCTTCAACTACCCCATCCATTTCCAATTGTCTATAAACTTTGCTTATAGTATTTCGATGAAGTCCAGTCTGCATTGCAAGTTGTCTTGTACTTGGAAGTCTGTGTCCTGGGGGATAATGTCTTGCTGCAATTGCGAAACAAATTTGATTATTTAGTTGAGTAGATGCTGGTATATCACTTTCTTGTTGAATATGGAATCTCACTTTAGAAAAATCCTGAATAATTTAATTTATTAATATAGTGACACTTTAACATCCGTCATATTTTTTGATAACAATTTATCACCCATCATCTTTTTTAAGAAGAGGGGTTTTGCGAGGGCTTAAAAACATAATCATGTTTCTCCCTTCTCTTTTTGGTTTTTGTTGAACTTCTGATTGCTCTTCTAAATCATTAGCCATTTTTAAAAGAAGTGTCTCAGCTAAATTGGAGTGTTGAATTTCTCTTCCCCTAAAAATTACAGTGCATTTTACCTTATCTCCCGATTTTAGAAATTTAGTAGCTTGACCAATTCGAACATCATAATCGTGCTTGTCAATTTTATACCTCATTTTTACTTCTTTTACTTCTGTTTGATGAGATTTTTTCCTTGCTTCTTTAGCTTTTTTTTCTTGTTCAAATTTATATTTACCGTAGTCCATGATTCTACAAACAGGAGGATTGGCTTTTTCGCTGACCAAAACTAAATCAAGTTCTCTTTGAGATGCTATTTCTAATGCTTTTAATCTATCTATGACTCCTAATTGTTTTCCATCTGAATCAACGACTCTCAATTGAGGGTATTTTATTCTTTCGTTTATATTTGGTAGCTCTCTAACCGGAGCTCTTCTGTCAAATCGTGGGCGTGGGGGCATTCAGTTAATTAAATAAATTGATTGGATGATGAACAAAATCTATTTTTATAAAGTTAGCTTAAAAAAGACTCTATTTTAATTATTGCATCTTTTAGCAGGTTTTTGTTATTAAGCCAAAGAGGATTATTTTTATTACGGAACCAAGTTTTTTGTCGTTTGGCAAATTGGATTGTTTTTTGCGTAGTCATTTCAATCGCTTTGTCAATTGTTGAACTGTTATTTAAAACATCCCTAGCTTCTCGATAACCAATGGTTTCTAATATTGGCAAATCAAATCCGTATTTAGTGATAAGGTGTTTGGTCTCCTCAATAATTCCAGATAAAAACATATTTTTTGTTCTTTGTAAAATTCTTTCTTTTAAATTATCTCTATCTAATCCAAGCTCTAGGATTTTCCAGTTAGGAGGCTTCTGTACCTTCAGTGTTGATAAAGGTTGACCTGTTACATAGAAGACTTCTAAAGCTCTTATTGTTCTAATTTGGTCAGCAAAATTGATTTTTTTTGTTGATAATGGATCACAAATCTTTAACAGGTCCCAACATTTTTCTTGGCCAAGTTCTTCTAATTGTCTTCTGAAATTATTTTGAGGAGGGACATCTGGTACAAAAAATCCTTTTGTTATTGAGTTCATATATAACCCACTTCCTCCAACAAGAAAAGGTAAATTATCTTGTTTAATTTCTCTCTTAATAGATTTTTGAGCAATTTCTTGAAATTGCTTTACATTTATTGGGTTTATTGGTTCCTCAATATCTATTAAAAAATGCTTTATTTTTTTTTGTTGGATTTTAGATGGTTTGGCTGTTCCAATATCCATGGACTTATAAATTTGCCTTGAATCGATATTGTGTATATGAGTTTTAAAATATTCTGCAATTTCAATGGCTAATTCTGTTTTGCCACTTGCAGTAGGCCCAATTAAAATTATTACATGAGGTAGATACGAAGACATATGAATTTCTGAAGAAAAAAATATTAGCTATATAATTAAAGTGATTAAATTTTTCATGCACTTCGAGCCTTTATCTTATTGCGGTGGTAAGTTTAATGAAATACCTTTTAAAAATAACATTTTAAAAGTCTAATATTTTTTATATTAAATGAGTGAGGACAAAAGATCTAATAAAATCTCAAATGATTATGGCGCTGAACAGATACAGGTTTTAGAGGGGTTAGAACCAGTTCGTAAACGCCCTGGGATGTACATAGGTTCTACAGGACCTAGGGGATTACACCATTTAGTATATGAGGTAGTTGATAATTCGGTTGATGAAGCACTTGCAGGACATTGTGATCACATAGAAATAGTTCTTAGAGCAGATGGTTCTGCTTTAATTTCTGATAATGGACGAGGTATTCCAACAGATATTCATCCAAGAACTGGGAAAAGTGCCTTAGAAACTGTACTAACTGTTCTTCATGCAGGAGGTAAATTTGGAAGTGGTGGTTATAAAGTTTCAGGAGGTTTGCATGGAGTAGGTATATCTGTAGTTAATGCTCTAAGCGAATGGGTTAATGTGACTGTTTTTAGGGATGGAAGCGAATTTAATCAAAGATTTGAAAAAGGTGTATCAAAGGGTGAATTGGAAACTAAAAAGCAGACTGGCAAACCATATAAGAAAGGAACAACTATTTGCTTTAAACCCGACAAAACAATTTTTTCTGGAGGAATTGAATTTGAATATGCTCTTCTTTCATCTAGATTAAGGGAGCTAGCTTATCTGAATGGCGGAGTAAAAATTGTATTTAGAGATGAAAGAAATCAATTATCAGATGGTTCTTTTAAAGAAGAAATTTATTTGTATCAAGGAGGCATTAAAGAATATGTTGAATACATGAATGCTGAGAAAGATTCTATTCATCCTGAAATAATTTATGTTGACTCACAGAAAGAAAATGTATATGTAGAAGCAGCTTTGCAATGGTGTTCAGATGTATATTCAGATAATATTTTGGGATTTGCAAATAATATTAGAACTATTGATGGTGGAACTCATATTGAAGGCCTAAAAACAGTTTTGACAAGAACTTTCAATAATCTTGCAAAAAAGAGAGGCAAAAGAAAAGATATGGAAAAAAATTTAGCTGGCGAAAATATTAGAGAGGGTTTGACTGTTGTCTTATCAGTAAAAGTTCCAGATCCCGAATTTGAAGGGCAAACAAAAACAAAATTGGGAAATACTGAAGTACGGGGAATTGTAGATTCTCTCATTGGGGAGGCTCTCACAAAATATATGGAATTCAATCCTGGAATTTTGGACTTGATTCTAGAAAAAGCAATTCAATCATTTAATGCAGCAGAAGCTGCGAGAAGGGCTAGAGAATTAGTAAGAAGAAAAAGTGTTCTGGAAAGTTCTACATTACCGGGTAAATTAGCAGATTGTAGTTCTAGAGATCCCTCAGAATCAGAAATTTATATAGTAGAAGGAGATTCAGCTGGTGGCTCAGCAAAACAAGGACGAGATAGAAATTTTCAGGCTATTTTGCCTCTCAGGGGTAAAATTCTTAATATTGAAAAAACTGATGATACTAAAATATATAAAAATACAGAAATACAGTCATTAATAACTGCTCTAGGATTAGGGATAAAAGGAGAGGAGTTCGATGAGAGCTCTTTGAGGTATCATAGAGTTGTAATTATGACGGATGCTGATGTTGACGGTGCACATATAAGAACTTTATTGTTGACATTTTTTTACAGATACCAAAGAGAACTTGTTGAGAAAGGTTTTATATACATTGCTTGTCCCCCTCTTTATAAAGTGGAAAGAGGTAAGAATCATAATTACTGTTATAACGAGAATCAGTTAAAGGATACAATCCAAGGTTTTGGAGAAAACGCAAACTACAATATCCAAAGATTTAAGGGATTAGGTGAGATGATGCCAAAACAATTATGGGATACAACTATGAATCCTCAAACTAGGATGATGAAAAGGGTTGAAATCGAAGATGCACTTGAAGCCGACAGAATATTCAATATATTGATGGGAGATAAAGTTGCACCAAGAAGAGAATTTATTGAAACTCATAGTAGTAACTTAGATATGGCAACTTTAGATATATGATTAATAATGTTCTCAAAAATTTTTGTTTAATTACTTTTGCATTAATTGCACCAATTACATTACCTGCTGGTGGGATCCAAAAAAGTTTAAATCAAAATAAGTTCCCTAATAATACAAATGAAATTATTTTGAGTTCCAATACTTCTCTTTATTCTTGTCCTGAAAATTATGCTAAGGAATTATTAGTTCTTAATGTAGGTACAACTTTATCAGTATTACGTAATTGGAAAGTCAGCAAAAATGAAACTTGGATTAGGGTTGAATTGGCTTCTAATAAATTTTTAGATGATCCTAATAAGATTTTAAAAGGTTGGATAAAAATGTAAAATTTGGATTTTAGTTCAATAATTATAATTTTACTCGGTAGTACTTTTGGATTAATACTGCGAATATTAATACAAAATAATTTTAAAAAAAGTATAGGTTTTGATATTCAAAATACTTCGATAGTGAATTTTTTATCATCTTTTCTATTAGGAATTTTAGTAGCTTTAAACTTTACTAATAACGAAATATTAGTTTTATTTTATACTGGTTTTTTAGGATGTTTTAGTACATTTTCTTCCTTTATATATCAACTATTTATCCTATTTAAAAAGAGAAAATTCCTCAGATTGTTTTTTCACTATATTGAAGTGATAATTTTTTCATTCTTTTTCTTTTATTTAGGTTATTTTGTTATTCAGTTTTTTTAAATTGAAAATAAATAATTTTATTTGTATTCTTCTAGCTGCTTACCTAGCTACTTTTTTAAGATTAACTATAAATCATAATTTTTTGATTTCAATAGTTGGATCCTTTTTGGTCGGTTTTTTTATTAGAAGAAAATTAAGTTATTCAAATGAGAAAATTTTATTGAGTGGTTTTTTTTCTTGCTTTACATCATTTAGCGGATTTATATACTTTTTGTACAAAATTTTAAATCAAGGGGATTGGATAAAATTTATAGTTTTTTTTAATTTAACTATCATAGTAAATTTATTAACAATGCTTTTTGGGTTCTGGATAAGTAGAAAAATTACTTAGATTTCATATAATAGTGTTGTCACTTTGATAAGGGATTATATTTATGAATGAAAATAATTTTGAAACAGTTACATCGTCATCTTCAGATTTAAGTACAAGAGAAAATATTACTATTCAACTTGAGGAATTGCTAATCGCAGGAAATTATGATGAGGCAAAGTTACTTTTAGTTCCTTCCCAACCTGTTGATATTGCAGATGCTATTGGAAGCCTTCCGCTAATATTGCAGGCATTGGCATTTCGATTATTAAAGAAAAATGAAGCAATTGAGGTTTATGAATATTTAGATCCAGTAGTTCAGCAAACTTTATTAGAAAGACTTCGTTCAGGAGAGGTTTTAGAAATCGTTGAAAAAATGTCTCCGGATGATAGGGTTCAACTCTTTGATGAATTACCTGCAAAAGTTGTACGAAAATTTTTGTCTGCTCTTAGTCCTGGGGAAAGGAAAGTAACAGCTGAATTACTTGGATATGAACCTGAAACTGCCGGAAGATTAATGACAACTGAATTTATAGACCTTAAAGAGATGCAAACAGCAGCTGATGCTCTTTCTTTAGTTAGAAAAAGAGCCCCATTTACTGAAACTATTTACAGCTTATATGTCACAGATAAAGAAAGACATTTAACTGGTATTCTTTCTTTGAGAGATCTTGTAACTGCTGATCCCTCTAAGCCAATTGGTGACGTTATGACAAGAGATGTAGTTAATATCTCAACTAATACGAATCAAGAAGAGGTTGCTAGAGCAATACAAAGATATGATTTTTTAGCTCTACCAGTCGTCGATAAAGAAAAAAGGCTAGTTGGGATAGTAACTGTTGATGATCTAATTGATGTCATAGAACAAGAAGCAACAAGAGACATTTACGCAGCTGGGGCAGTACAACCTGGGGATGAAGATGACTATTTCCAAAGTAGTTTGTTTACGATTGCTCGAAGAAGAATTTTATGGTTATTAATTTTGGTTTTAGCAAATGGTTTAACGACAAAGGTTATAGCTATGAATGATCAAATATTAAAAGAAATAGTCTTATTAGCTGCATTTATTCCATTACTTATCGGTACTGGTGGAAATGTTGGTGCTCAAAGTTCCACGGTTGTCATTAGAGGTTTAAGTACTCAAAAATTGAAGTCTCTGGGTGCTATTAAGGCAGTAATTAAGGAGGCAATTACAGGCGCTCTTTTAGGCGTTTTTATGATGCTTGTAGTATTTCCCTTCGCTTGGTGGCAAGGAGAAGGGCCCTTAATTGCTTCAGCGGTTGGAATAAGTTTAATATCCATAACAACTTTAGCTGCTACAACAGGAGCGATCCTCCCTTTGTTGTTTGACAGAATGAAATTAGATCCAGCCTTAATGTCCTCTCCTTTCATTACAACCGTTACTGATATTGCTGGTGTATTTATTTATCTCAGTACAGCAAAATGGCTGTTAAACTCATCATTGGCCTAAATTCACTAGGTATTTATTCTCATTTTTGTAAAAATGTGGATTTTTTTGTTTAACTTTACATTTCTTAATGGTATTGTTTACAAAACATCATTCAACTTTCATGTCTTCTGAAACAATAAGTGAAAATAAACTAGCATCAATCGCGAGCATAAAAGCTAGTAATGATGTTGATCTTGTTCGGTCATACTTAAGGGACATAGGAAGAGTTCCATTACTATCTCATGAACAAGAAATTACTCTAGGTAGACAAGTTCAAGAGTATATGGAAGTTGAAAGAGCAGAATCAGAAATTATTGAACTAACAGGAGATAAGCCAAGTATTGATGAGTTATCGACCAAATTAAATTTATCTTCCTCCATAATAAAAAAAAGATTGAGGGCTGGACAGAGAGCTAAAGAAAGAATGGTCGCAGCGAATTTAAGATTGGTAGTAAGCGTTGCAAAAAAATATACAAAAAGAAATATGGAACTTTTAGATTTAATTCAAGAGGGAACTATAGGATTGGTCAGAGGAGTTGAAAAATTTGATCCAGCCAGAGGTTACAAGTTTTCAACATATGCATACTGGTGGATTAGACAAGGTATTACGAGAGCAATAGCTGAAAAAAGTCGGGCAATAAGGCTACCAATTCACATTACTGAAATGTTGAATAAGTTAAAAAAAGGTCAAAGAGAGCTCAGCCAAGAAATGTCTAGAACTCCAACTGTTAGTGAACTTGCAAAATACGTAGAGCTTCCTGAAGATGACGTTAAAGATTTGATGTGCAAAGCTGGACAGCCAGTAAGTCTTGAAACCAAAGTTGGAGATGGTGAAGATACTGTTTTATTAGATTTACTTGCAGGGGGTGAGGATTTGCCAGACGAACAAATAGAGATGGATTGTATGAGAGGTGATCTGCATTCTCTTTTACATCAATTGCCTGATTTGCAATGTAGAGTTTTAAGAATGAGATATGGAATGGATGGTGATGAGCCAATGTCTCTTACAGGTATAGGTAGGGTTCTAGGGATAAGTAGGGATCGAGTAAGAAACCTAGAAAGAGATGGATTAAGAGGTTTGAGAAGACTTAGTGATAATGTGGAAGCTTATTTTGTTTCTTGAATAAATTCATTTATTAACTTATTCGTTTTTTCAGGTTCTTCATCATGAGGACAGTGACCAGCGCCATTAATAATATCTAATCTTTTAATATTACTGAATTGTTTTTTCCACTCTCTTGCTTCATTTAAAGATTCCCAAGGATCTTTCTCACCCCATATCAATTGGATTGGAGCATCAACTTTATCGAAAAGGTCAGTAGCAAGATAGTCATCAAATAAGTTAATAAAACCACGAAAAGCTTCTCTAGAATTTTTCCTTTGAGAGGGCTGATAAAGTATTTCAATCAATTCTTTATCTATATTTTTTCCTGAAGGGTAAGCTTGTTCAAGTATTTTCTTTATAACTTTTGGATTAGCGGCTCTCGTAAAAAGTGTATTACTAATTACTCTTTGTCTGACTATCGTTTTAAGGACTGGTCTCAGAAGACTCATCAAGATATCACTTTTTTTTAAACGTTTATCATCCATAGTTCTTTGTGCACAATCAATCAAAATGATACCTTTGCAATTATTTTTGAGGATTTCAGCAGCTTTCAGTGCAATAACACCACCAATTGAATTTCCTACTAAGTAAACAGGAGATTTTATTACTTCTGCAGAAAATGTTGATATTTGATTACCCCATAAGTCAAATGAATATTTAATTGAGTCTTCTTTTTCTGGTTCGTAATTTAATAAAGCACTAGGCTGACTACTTTTTCCAAATCCTAATAAGTCAATTGCATAGCAGTTAGAAAATTTACCAAGAAAATCTTGATTATGTCTCCAGTGGTTTTTTGATGCCCCAAATCCATGCACTAATAAAATTTTAATATTTTTTTCAGCAGTAGATTCTTTGGATAAAGACCAAGAAATTTCCCAATTTTTCCACTTCCAAGTTTCAGATTTATTTAAAGACACTATGAGTACGATTTTAATTAAACTTTAATTCAAAAAAAAATTATTCGTTTTTAATAAATTATTCTTAGTTAAGAAAAAGTGTTCATTTTATGAAAAAGAAAAAGGTCATATGTATTGGAGAGGCTTTAATAGACAGAATCAAAAATAAATCAAATCAAGGATTTACTGATTTTTTGGGTGGTGCGCCGGCTAATGTTGCTTGTGCATTAAGAAAATTAAAAATAGATTCAACATTTATAGGAAGTTTGGGTAATGATGATTATGGGAGAAAATTTATTTCTCAATTTGATCAATTGGGCGTTAATCAAGATTTCTTGCAAATAGATCATAATTCATCTACTCGCGTTGTTAACATAGGTAGAGATCAGTTTGGAGATCGTTTTTTTTCTGGGTTTGAGGGTAGTTCTAATTCATGCTTTGCAGACGAAGTTATTAATAAGAAATTAATAGAAAAAGAAATCTTGAATTTGGAGAAATCTTTTCTAGAAATAAAATATTTGGTTACAGGAACCGTATTATTATCATCTCCAATTTCAGCAGAGACTATTTTGTTTCTTGTTGAACAGGCTAATAAATTTGAAGTCAAAATAGTTATTGATTTAAATTGGAGAGAAGTATTTTGGGATCATGCAAGTTTGTCATCAGAAATTAGTACAGCTGCGAGAGTTAATTTAATCAAGAATTTTTTAAATCATGCAAATGTTTTAAAGCTTGCTAAGGAAGAGGCAACTTTGTTTTTTGAGGATGAAAATCCCTTGCTAATATCTCAACAATTGCCTAATAGACCAGATGTAATAATAACGGATGGAAAAAATCCTGTTTTATGGTATATCAACGGATTGCAGGGAATTACCGAAACTCCTACTTCGCAAGAAATTGTTGATACAACTGGCGCAGGCGATGCATTTCTAGCTGGCTTTATTTCAAAATTAATTTCTTCTGGTTATCCTTCAAATGCACAAGAGATAGAAGTTTGTATTAAATTTGCATGTGTTTGTGGATTATTAACATGTTTTGGTGAAGGCGCCATCGAGCAACAGCCATATTATGAGAAGGTTAATAAATTTTTGGGATCTCTTATTTCGTAGTGTCTTCCATAATTTTTTGCATAGCTAATTTCTATTTTCCAGAAATTATCAATAACTGATTCTATTAATTCAGGCCATTCAATAATTAAAATAGCTTGTCTTTGTCTTGCCTCTTCTTCTTCTGAAAAAAAAACTTCTTTTGCTGAAGCAATATTTTCTAACCTGTATAAATCAAGGTGAATTAGCGGAATTCTTCCGGAGTTATAGTGATGCGATAAAGCAAATGTAGGACTTGTAATGTCCTCGGAGATCGACAAGCCTTTAGCAATTCCTTGAACAAATGAAGTTTTCCCAGCCCCAATTGGACCCTGTAATAAAACAATTGAATGGGGATTTAATTTGTGTGAGAATTTTTTTCCTAAATTTAAAGTTTCTTTAAAATTCTCAATAAACACAAAATTACTCAAAAATCATTTATAGTTTAATAGAAAAAGTATTCACTCGATATGGTAATAGCAAATTCAGTTAAAAACGTTATACCTGATTATGTAATTGCAGATTCCTCTTTAGCTGATTTTGGTCGCAAAGAAATTAAAATTGCAGAAAAAGAAATGCCTGGACTAATGGCACTTAGAGATAAATATCATTCTGAGAACCCACTAAAAGGTGCAAAAATAGCTGGAAGTCTTCACATGACTATTCAGACGGCAGTCTTAATAGAAACTCTTGTTGATCTTGGTGCAGAAGTTAAGTGGGCTTCATGCAATATTTTTTCAACTCAAGATCATGCGGCTGCAGCTATCGCAGAACAAGGAATTCCAGTATATGCAAAAAAAGGTGAGACTCTTGATGAATATTGGCAATATACCCACTATATCCTTGATTGGGGTTCAGACTCTCCAAACATGATTCTTGATGATGGGGGAGATGCAACTGGCTTATTAATACTCGGTAGTAAAGCAGAAAAAGATTTATCTGTTCTAGATAATCCCGATAATGAAGAAGAAATTGCCTTATTCAACTCAATTAAGTCTAAGTTGAAAAATGATAGTGACTTCTACTCTAGAATTAAAAGTAATATCATTGGTGTTACTGAAGAAACTACTACCGGAGTCGCAAGACTTTATCAACTGCAAAAGCAAAATGTTTTACCTTTCCCTGCTATTAACGTTAATGATTCAGTAACTAAGAGCAAATTTGATAACTTATATGGCTGTCGCGAATCTTTAGTAGACAGTATAAAGCGTGCAACTGACGTGATGATTGCTGGTAAAGTCGCTTTAGTAATGGGTTTTGGAGATGTAGGCAAGGGTTCAGCCCAGTCATTACGTGGACTTGGTGCAATCGTCAAAGTTGCTGAAGTTGATCCAATTTGTGCTCTTCAAGCAGCAATGGAAGGTTTTAGCGTTGTTACGCTAGATGATGTTGTGAAAGATATAGATATCTTTGTTACGGCTACTGGTAACTATCAGGTAATAACACATGAAAATCTCCTCAAAATGAAGGATGAGTCTATAGTTTGCAATATTGGACATTTCGATAACGAAATTGATGTAGCTTCATTAAAAAATTATCAGTGGGAAAATATTAAGCCGCAAGTTGATCACATCACTTTACCTAGTGGAAATAAAATCATTCTTTTAGCTGAAGGTAGATTAGTCAATTTAGGCTGTGCCACTGGCCACCCAAGCTTTGTTATGAGTAATTCTTTTACAAATCAAGTATTAGCTCAAATCGAACTTTTCAATAATTCAGAACAATATGCTAAAGAGGTTTATGTTTTACCAAAACACCTAGATGAAATGGTAGCTAGATTACATTTAGATAAAATTGGTGCAAAATTAACAAAATTAACTAAAGAACAGGCTGATTATATAAATGTCCCTGTTGATGGACCTTTTAAACCACAACTTTATAGATACTAAGATTGAGTTTAATTTTTATAAATTTTCTTACTTCAATACCTGATTATATCAGTTTAGCTGTTGAAAAAAATTCAACAATTGCATACCTGACTATTTGTCTGGCTATGTTTTTAGAAAATATAATCCCCCCAATCCCTTCGGAAATAATAATGCCATTGGGTGGTTTTTTTGTTTATCAACAAAAATTAAACTTCTATCTTTTAGTTTTTTGGGGATTACTTGGGACTATCTTAGGATCATTGCCTTGGTATTATTTAGGCAGGCTGGTAAATGAAAAAAGACTTTCAAATTTTCTAGATAAGAAGGGTAAATATCTGGGTATTTCTTCTAATGATCTAAATAAAAGTAAAAGGTGGTTTGATAAATATGGGGTTTCTTTAGTTTTTTGGGGCCGATTAGTGCCAGGCATAAGAACTTTAATTTCAGTTCCTGCTGGTATAGAACTTATGCCATTAAGAAAATTTTTGCTTTGGACTACATTTGGTAGCTTGATATGGGTAGCACTTCTCACTTATTCAGGGTATTTATTTGGTGAAAACTATCTAATCATTGAAACTTACTTAGATCAAATCAAATATGTTGTAAAACCAATTTTAATTTTAATTTTCTTATATTTTTTTATAAAAATACTAATTAGATTCTTGAAAAAAAAATAAAGCTTAGAAAGGAATTTCAGTTGAGTTATTGCTGTTGGAATATTGGTTATTATCAGACTCTTTGCGTGATCCTAGTAAGTTTAATCTATCTACCCTAACAACTGGTTTGAATCTATCTTCTCCAGTATTTTTATCTTTCCAACTGTCAATTTTAAAGCTTCCTGTAATTCCAATTAATGATCCTTTTTTCACATAATCTGCGGCTATTTGTGCTTGCTTGCCCCATATTTCTAAATTAAACCAATCTGGCTCCTCATCTCTACTTCTTCTGTTAACTGCAATTGTGAAATTCGCTACGATGCTGCCTGATTCAAAATATCTGACATCTGGTTCTCGTCCTGCTCTGCCAACAAGGTTAATAGTGTTAATTTCCATAATTTTTTTTTTTATACTACTCATTTTTTCAGGTTCTGCTCAAAGTTTTACGTGCTATTCATAACTAAACAACAGAATTCCGAGAGCTTATCAGAAAATAGATATATTATTTAGAAAAAGAAATTCTTATTGTGATTTTTAACAGATTTAAATTTTCTCGAGATATTGGCATAGATCTAGGAACGGCCAATACTCTTATACATGTATCTGGAAAAGGCGTTGTTTTACAAGAGCCATCTGTTGTAGCTATGGATTTAGAAGAAGGGATTCCATTAGCTGTTGGTAAAGAAGCAAAGTTAATGCTTGGAAGGACTCCTGGCAATATAAGAGCTGTTAGACCATTAAGAGATGGGGTGATCGCAGATTTTGATGCTGCAGAACAAATGATAAAAACATTTATTCAAAAATGTAATGAAGGCAAGGGGATAGTGGCCCCAAGAATAGTGATTGGAATTCCAAGTGGGGTTACTAGTGTTGAGCGAAGAGCAGTAAGAGAAGCTGGATTAGCGGGAGCTAGAGAAGTTCATTTAATTGATGAACCTGTCGCAGCAGCAATAGGAGCATCATTACCAGTTACTGAGCCAATTGGAACAATGATTGTTGATATTGGTGGAGGTACTACTGAGGTTGCAGTATTAAGTTTAGGAGGAACTGTTTTGAGTGAATCTGTACGAATAGCAGGCGATGAAATAAATGAGTCAATTGCTCTTTATCTTAAAAAAGTTCACAATTTAGTTGTTGGAGAGAGAACTGCAGAAGATATCAAGATTAAAATTGGATCAGCATTTCCAGATGATGATTTTGATAAAACTACTTTAGAGGTTAGAGGTTTACATCTTTTATCTGGTTTACCTAGGTCAGTCACTTTGACATCAGGAGAAATAAGAGAAGCCATGGCTGAAACACTTAGCAAAATAGTCGAAGCTGTAAAAAGAACTTTAGAGCGAACCCCTCCTGAACTTGCTGCAGACATAGTTGATAGGGGGATTATGCTTGCTGGTGGTGGAGCTTTAGTGAGAGGAATTAATGATTTATTGAGCGATGAAACAGGAATTTTTACTCACATAGCAGAAAACCCACTACTTTGCGTAGTTAATGGTTGTGGAGAGGTGTTGGATGATTTTAAAAAACTAAAAAGAGTTGTTGACACACCAGAATTTATAAGGAACGCCATAAGAGATTAATGTTATGTTAGATATCCGACGAATTTCTAATAGTCGTTGGTGGCATAAAAAGAAAAATTGGCTATTTTTTGTAATTTTTTTATTTTTGATTTTTGTAAGAATATCAAAAGGATCTTTTTATAAAGATATTTATTATTTTATTTCAAAACCTTTTTGGCCTGGTCAATTTCAAAAAGAAATTGTTCTTGAGAGTATTGACCAAGAATATTTAATAAAGTTAAATCTTCTTAAAAAAGATAATTTAAGATTGCGACAAATCTTATCTCTTCAAGAATCATCTAATGATGAAAATATTGCAGCTGCAGTTATTTCGAGAAAAACAGGTAGTTGGTGGAGACAAATAATTTTAAACAAAGGTTCAAAGGATGGGGTAGAAATTGGTAATATTGTGATTGGCCCTGGTGGATTATTAGGAAGAGTAAAGAATACTTCTTTTTTCACTTCTTCGGTAACTTTAATAACTTCTCCAGAAAGTAAGTTAGGCGTTTGGGTAGATAGAATTCAAATCAATGGATTATTAGTCGGTCTAGGAGATGATTACCCTAGACTAATACTTTATTCAAAAGATGCTGATATTAAGGTCGGAGATTTTGTATCCTCATCTCCTGCTAGTACATTATTACCTCCAAATATCCCTATTGGTATTGTCCAATCTATAGATGAGACATTGAAATCAAAAAAAACGGCAAAAATTTCACTTTTAGCAAAACCTTATGCAATTGATTGGGTGCAAATTTTGAGAGTAAATATTCAATGAATAAATTTTTTACAAAAAAATTATCTATCATAAGCTTTATCTTTATACCAATTATTTTTTTGTGGCACCCAAATTGGCTAGGATTTTTAGGTGTTCAGCCAAATTGGCCATTATTTTGGTTATTACCTTGGGCAATGATTAATGGACCAATCAATGGTTTAATATTTGGTTTGTTTTTAGGTCTCATCCTAGATTCTCTAACTTTAAATGAAAGTTTTACTCAAATACCAGGCTTAATTTTTTGTGGTTTTTTGTTTGGGAGAATTAAATTACATAGTGATATTTTGTTGGGACATTTTAGGTATGGTTTAATTTGTTCTTTTGGAAGTTTTTTATGTGGGACTATTTATGTTTTACAAATTTTGTTTAGAAATTCTTCAGATAGTAATTCTTTAATGTTGATTCCCAATGTTCAAAATATCTTAGCGGAAGTTTTTTTGACAGGTTTTTTTGCTCCCTTTATTTGCTCCCAACTTTTCAGAATGTTTAAATTTTCAAGAAGAAAAATACAGTAAAAATTTTTGCCAAGAGGTAAAAGTGTTTGAAAAAATTTATATATATTTTCAAATCATTTAAATGTTTATAAACCTTAGGAATATCTCTTTGAGGGTTCTTAATGTTATATTTTTAATTGTTAGAATAAATGTTCAAAGCAATAGTTCTTTGCCTTGAAATATCGAGAAATCTTTTTACCTATGTCAAAAGCAAGAATTTTAGTTGTTGATGATGAACCAGCAGTTTTGAAGGTATTAGTTACGAGGCTTCAGCTAGCGGGATATCAAGTGTATTCAGCCACTAACGGCGAAGAAGCTATTGAATCTTTTCATAAGGATTCTCCAGATTTGATAGTTCTTGATGTTATGCTTCCAAAAATGGATGGATTTGCCGTTTGTAGAAGAATTAGAGCTGAATCAGTAGTTCCAATAATATTCTTAACAGCTCTCGAGGCTATTTCAGAGAGAGTTGCGGGTTTGGATTTAGGTGCTGATGATTACTTATCTAAACCTTTTAGCCCAAAAGAGTTAGAGGCAAGAATAGCTACTATTTTGAGAAGAATGGGCCCAACTGTATCGGTTACGGAAACTAAAGAAGTTCCTTCAGGCAAAGGAGTTATGAAATTTGGAAGTTTAGTAGTTGATACTAATCGCAGACAAGTTTCAAGAGCAGGAGATAGGATTAGCCTAACTTATACTGAATTTAGCCTCCTAGAATTATTGTTTGACGAGCCTGGGAAAGTTGTGCCGAGAGCAGAAATTTTAGAACAGCTTTGGGGTTATCCTCCTCGTAGAGCAGCAGATTTAAGAGTTGTTGATGTATATGTAGCCAGATTAAGAGGTAAATTAGAACCAGATCCAAGAAATCCAGAATTAATATTAACTGTTAGAGGAATTGGTTATGCATCTCAGAGAGTTGGTGAAACAGCAACATCTTTGGCAAGTTGAGCAATAGTCTGATAATTTTATTAAATAAAACAAATATACTTGAATAAATTTTGTCTGAAATAAAAGAAGCACGCTTACAAAAAGCTAACTCACTCATTAGTAAAGGATTTGCTTCTTATGCACAGAGTTTTAGAGTTTCAAATACTACAAAATTTCTTATTCAAAAATTTGATTATTTAGAAAATGGTCAAGAGGAAGACTTTAGTGTTTCTATTGCTGGCAGAGTGATGGCAAAAAGGGTAATGGGTAAAATTGCCTTTTACACAATAAGCGATCAAGATGGTCAGATTCAGCTTTATATTGATAAAAAGTTTATTAACTTAAATTTAGAAAAACAAAAATTACTTTCTTTTGAAGATATCAAAGAAATAGTAGATATTGGTGATTGGATAGGCGTCTACGGAACTATTAAAAAAACAAATAAAGGTGAGCTTTCTATTAAAGTAGAAAAATGGGAAATGTTATCTAAATCATTACAACCTTTGCCAGATAAATGGCATGGATTGACTGATATTGAAAAAAGATATAGACAACGTTATCTAGATTTAATAGTAAATCCTCAATCTAAAAATGTATTTATAACAAGAGCAAAATGTATAAGTTTTATAAGAAAATGGTTAGATAATAGAAATTTTTTAGAAATAGAGACTCCAATTCTGCAATCTGAAGCTGGTGGTGCTGAAGCTAGACCATTTATAACTCATCACAATACATTAGATATTTCGCTATATCTAAGAATAGCTACAGAATTACATTTAAAGAGAATGGTTGTTGGAGGATTTGAGAAAGTATATGAATTGGGAAGAATTTTCCGTAATGAGGGGATAAGTACAAGGCATAATCCAGAATTCACCTCGGTTGAAATTTATCAAGCGTTTTCTGACTATGTCGATATGATGAATTTAACAGAAGAATTGATTAAAGATATTGTAGCTAATGCATGTGGGTCTTTAATTATAAATTATCAAAATAAAGAAATTGATTTTTCTAAACCTTGGACAAGAATATCCATGAAAGATATTGTCAAAAAATATACAGGGATTGATTTTGATTCTTTTAGTGGAGACTTTCAAGCAGCAAAAGAAGCCGTTAAAAGTATAAATATTGATTTCTCAAATAAAGTCAATACCATAGGAAGACTTTTAAATGAGGTCTTCGAGCAAAAAGTAGAATCAAAACTTATAGAACCAACTTTTGTTATCGATTATCCTGTTGAAATTTCGCCTTTAGCTAGGCCTCATCTTGATAATAAAGAAATGGTTCAGAGATTTGAATTATTCATTGTTGGTCGCGAGCTGGCAAATGCGTTTAGTGAGTTGATAGATCCAGTAGATCAAAGAAAAAGAATGCAATTACAGCAATCTCTTAGAGATGAAGGAGATCTTGAGGCTCATTGTATAGATGAAGATTTCTTGAACGCTTTAGAGATTGGCATGCCCCCTACCGGAGGATTAGGCATAGGCATTGATAGGCTAATTATGTTAATCACTAATAGCGCATCAATTAGAGATGTAATCCCTTTCCCATTGTTAAAACCAGAAATAACTTCCAAAAAAAATGAAAAATTACCCTTGAATGAAGTAAAATAGATTAATTAATCCAATACGAAATTTTTTAAATGAGTGGTGAACGTGTTGGTTTCCGTTTCAAACACGCGGATGCAGTAGTAAAAAGAAATCCTCAGGGCAGATCAAGAAGAGGATGGGTTATTGAACCAGTAGAGCAAACTACAAGCAGAGGTACAAAAATGCCTGCATACAAAATTCGCTGGAGAGATAGTGAGAGGCCTGAAACAGTCTTACAGCATATGTTAATTGCAGATCCAGATCCTTCCCCACCTCCAAGTTCAGTAAGTTTGTATTCATAGTTGTAATAATTCTGCATAATAATTTCATCTTTTTAGTGCAGAATTGATTTCTTTTTTAATACTTTTTTGTTTTTCATCTTGGCGTTTGTCATGTAACTTTTTCCCTTTGCCGACTCCAATAGTTAGTTTTATCCATGGGCCTTTTAAATAAAGAGATAATGGGACAATAGTCATTCCTTTTTTTTCAGTATTGGATTTCATTTTTATTATTTCTTTTTTATGTAGTAGTAACTTTCTATTTCTTAATGGATCATGATTAAAGAAAGACCCCACATTTTTATGTGGTGAAATGTGAACATTTAATAATAAGATCTCACCATCTCTAAATGAACAGTACCCATCTCTTAAATTTGCTTTTCCGTTTCTAATGGACTTTACTTCAGTCCCTAAAAGCTCAATTCCAGCTTCGATTGTTTCAGATATTGCATATTGAAATTTTGCATATCTATTCTCAGCTAGAAGTTTAAAATTATTTTCTTTATAAGAATTTTTTTTAACTTTGTTTGAATTTTTTGTCATTTTAGTTATAAAAAATCTTTCTACTCAGAACAATTGCAATTAACCTTTCATTATGGCAATAATTTCTTCCAATATAGGCGATAATGACTTTTCTTTTCGTAAAAAAGAGCTTAGGCTAGTTGACTCAAAAATAATTCCAGAAGAAAAAAGAAATAAAAATCTGAACTTAGCGAGGCCTCTTACTTTAAACGAATTTATTGGCCAAGAACAACTTAAATCTTCTTTAAGAATAGCTATAGATGCTTCAATTTTTAGAAAAGAACCGATGGAGCATATTCTTTTATATGGACAGCCTGGTTTAGGTAAGACTACTCTTGCTTTTTTGATAGCCCATGAATTGAACACAAAATGTAGGATAGCGACTGCTCCAGCAATTGAAAGACCTAGAGATATTGTAGGGTTACTTCTTGGATTGAAAGATGGTGAAGTTCTATTTATCGATGAAATACACCGCTTAAATAGGTTAACTGAAGAGTTGTTATATTCTGCAATGGAGGATTTTAGACTCGACTTAACTATGGGTGCGAATAGAGGAGCCCGTTGCCGAACAATTAATCTTCCTAGGTTTACTCTGATTGGCGCGACAACTAAATTAGCCTCAATTAGTGCACCTCTAAGAGATAGATTTGGAATATCTCAGAAAATTCAATTTTATACCTATGATGAATTAAAACAAATAATTGTTAATTTCTCCCGATTAATAAATCTCACTTTAGATGATGAAGCAACTTATGATTTAGCAAAGATTTCTCGAGGGACTCCAAGAATTGCTTTAAGATTATTAAGACGAGTTAGAGATTATGCTCAGGTTGTGAATAAAACTAATACGATATCAGTGAATTTAATAAAAAAAGCTTTAAATTCTTACCAAATAGACGAAAAAGGATTGGATTCTTTAGATAGACACTATTTATCTTTTCTCAACCAAAACAATAATATTCCAACTGGCCTTGATTCAATTGCAGCTGGCTTAGGTGATGATTCTTCAATGTTAGAATTTGTAGTTGAGCCATACTTAATCAAAATTGGTTTTCTCATAAGAACTCCTCGAGGAAGATTGCTTACTACTTTGGGAAAAAAGTACATTGATTCAAAAAAATGATAACTTTTAAAAAAGTTAAGGTTTGTTTTTTAATAATTTTTGTTTTTTTTAATATTTTTTATATTGCACCCTGCTATTCATTATCTTTGAGAGAGGATTTGTTTAAAAATGCATTAGATTTAAGCTCAAGCGGAAAATTTAATCTTGCCTTACAAGAATGGAATCAATATCTCGATTCTTATCCCGATGATGCTGCGGGGTTAAGCAATAGAGGAAATGTAAGACTTGTTGTAGGAGATCTAAAGGGATCAATAGATGACCAAAATAAGGCAATAAGTTTGAATCCAAGTGAAATAGATCCTTATATTAACAGGGGGATAGCAGAGGAAGCATTGGGTCTCTGGTCGCAAGCTAAAAAAGATTATATGTTCGTTATTTCGCAAGATAGTAAAAATTTCTCTGCATTATATAATTTGGCTAATGTAGAAGGATCAACAACACATTGGGAAAAAGCTAGAGATTTATTTTCAAAAGCTTCTTTATATAATCCAGGTTTTGCGATGGCTAGATCAAGTATGGCGTTAGCAGATTTCCAGTTAGGGAACATTGATGCATCTGAAAAAGAATTAAAAAAATTAATTAGACGTTATCCAACTTTTGCTGATGCTAGGGCAGCTTTAACAGCTTTGAATTGGTCCAAGGGTGAAGCTGGGAAAGCTGAGAGTAATTGGATAGCGGTAACTGAATTAGATCCTAGATATAGTGATGAAGAATGGTTGCAAAAAATAAGAAGATGGCCTCCACAACCAATTAGAGATTTAATGAATTTTATCGATTTAAAATAAGTGATGAATAGAGAGATGGTTTATAAAAAAATTGATTCGTTTAATCATGAATTAATTAATTTAAGAAGACACATCCATGCACATCCGGAATTAAGCGGACTTGAGAATCAAACGGCGATTTTGATAAGCGGTTTTTTAAAAGATATGGGTTGGAATGTTAGAGAATCTATTGGCAGGACAGGAGTTGTAGCTGATTTTGGGCCCTTAGATAAGGGCATTATAGGTTTAAGAGTAGATATGGATGCTTTGCCAATATTGGAGGAAACTAAATTAAGTTTTTCTTCAAAAGTAGATGGTGTTATGCATGCCTGTGGTCACGATTTGCATATATCGATTGGATTGGGGGTGGCAAAAATTATTAAAGATTTAAAATTAAATTTTGGGACTCGGATAATTTTTCAGCCCGCTGAAGAAATTGCGAGCGGAGCTAGATGGATGATTAAGGATGGTGCAATTAATGGTTTAACCCATATTTTGGGAGTCCATGTCTACCCAGATTTATCCGTAGGTACTATTGGCATTAAAGAGGGTAGTTTAACTGCAGCTGCGGGAGAACTTAAAGTAGAGATTAAAGGAAAATCAGGGCATGGTGCTCGACCTTATGAAGGAGTTGATGCTATTTGGGCAGCTTCTAAAGTGATCTCGGGAATTCAAGAATTAATAACGCGGCAGTTAGATCCTCTAGATCCTGTAGTAATAACTTTTGGGAAAATAAATGGCGGAAATGCATTCAATGTTCTAGCAGAAAAGGTTAATTTAATTGGTACGGTTAGATGCACTAATCGTAAACTATTTGAGAATATTGGTAATTGGCTCAATGAAAATATCACTTCATTAGCTAATAGTTGCGGAGCTGAGGTAAAAGTAGTATTTAGAGAAATCACTCCGGCAGTTAATAATAATTTTGAAATTAACAGAGTCCTTAGAGATGCGGGAATTAAGGTTTTGGGTCAAGAAAATGTTATCGAATTACAAAAACCATCACTAGGAGCTGAGGATTTCGCTGAATTTTTAAAAAATATTCCAGGGGCTATGTTTAGGCTTGGCGTTTCGAGTTCAAATGGATGTGCTCCTCTTCATAGTTCTAAATTTGATCCAGATGAAAGAGCTATTGCTTTTGGAATTAAAGTGATAACAGAATCCATAGTAATATTAAACAATCAAAAAATTAATACAATTGATAAATGAATACCAATAAAAGATTTATTTTATCGTTTGTAGCTCCTTTCATGATCCTCATATCTGCTATTGGATTGATATTTCGGGACAATTCTAGGAAGATTTTTTATTTACCTATTGGCTTAATGGGGATTGTTATTATTTTGGAGAAGAGTATAAGCAGACAATTGGATAGGAAAAATATTTTAAAAAAGATAAATTCTTATAAAAAAGATAAATAAAATCATTTTATTTATTTTTGCGCAACATGAGATGACTATTGTTTAGAAAAGAGCTATTAATAATATTAATACTAGGGGTGCTAAGAATTTTAACTTAGCTGAGATCATACCCTTTGAACCTGAATCATTAACCTTGATGCAGGGAAGTGAAGATTTGATCAAACTTTAGTAATAACACTTTTAAAAAATTTGTAAATTATGAGAAGTTCGTGGATTAAGCCTCGCCTTGGGAAAGACAATGTAACTCAAATGAACTTTGCGAGAAACGGATATATCACTGAAGAAATGGATTTTGTTGCTAAAAAAGAGAATCTTCCTTCATCTTTAATAATGGAAGAAGTGGCAAGAGGAAGATTAATTATTCCAGCAAATATTAATCATTTGAATCTTGAGCCAATGTCTATAGGCATCGCTTCAAGATGCAAAGTTAATGCCAATATTGGTGCATCTCCCAATGCAAGTGATATCAATGAAGAAGTAGAGAAGCTAAAACTTGCAGTTAAATATGGGGCTGATACGGTTATGGATCTTTCTACAGGAGGAGTAAATTTAGATGAAGTTCGGCAAGCAATCATTCATGAGTCTCCTGTTCCAATTGGAACAGTTCCTGTATATCAAGCATTAGAAAGTGTACATGGTTCAATAGATAGATTAACTGAAGACGACTTTCTTCATATTATTGAAAAACATTGTCAGCAGGGCGTAGATTATCAAACTATTCATGCTGGGCTATTAATAGAGCATTTGCCGAAAGTTAAAGGAAGAATTACTGGAATTGTCAGTAGGGGTGGGGGTATTCTCGCCCAATGGATGTTACATCATTTTAAACAAAATCCTCTCTATACAAGGTTTGATGACATTTGTGAGATCTTTAAGAAATATGATTGTACTTTTTCTCTAGGAGACTCATTAAGACCTGGATGTTTGCATGATGCTTCTGATGATGCTCAGTTAGCTGAATTGAAGACCTTAGGAGAGCTTACTAGAAGAGCATGGGAACATAATGTTCAAGTAATGGTTGAGGGTCCCGGTCATGTACCTATGGACCAAATTGAGTTTAATGTGAGGAAGCAAATGGAAGAATGTTCAGAAGCCCCATTTTATGTGCTTGGTCCATTAGTAACAGATATATCCCCAGGTTATGACCATATATCAAGTGCTATTGGGGCGGCAATGGCAGGGTGGTATGGAACTTCTATGTTATGTTACGTAACGCCCAAAGAACATCTTGGTCTACCAAATGCAGAAGATGTAAGAGAAGGTTTAATTGCTTATAAAATAGCTGCTCACGCTGCTGATATAGCTAGACATAGAGCTGGAGCTCGTGATCGAGATGATGAACTAAGTCATGCAAGGTATAACTTTGATTGGAATAAACAATTCGAACTTTCATTAGATCCGGATAGGGCAAAACAGTACCATGATGAAACACTGCCTGAAGAAATCTTTAAAAAGGCAGAGTTTTGTTCAATGTGTGGCCCTAAACATTGTCCAATGAATTCAAAGATTTCTGATGAATCTCTTGATCAGTTAAAAGATAAGCTTGAAGAATGCAATACTTCAGTGTAGTTATCAATTAGTAGTTATAGAATTTCCTTTGTCTTATTAACTACGTTTTCGACCGTAAATCCAAAATTTTTCATACATTCTCCACCTGGCGCTGATGCACCAAATCTGTCCATCGTAATACAAATTCCATCAAAACCTGTATATTTATGCCAACCAAATGAATGGGCAGCTTCTACTACAACTCTTTTATTCACACTACTAGGTAGAACACTTTCTTTGTAGGATTCTTCTTGCTCTTCAAAAAGTTCTACACAAGGCATAGAAACAACTCTAACTTTTTTACCTAAGCTTGAAATTTCCTTACTTGCTTCAATGCAAAGATTCAGTTCGCTTCCAGTACCAATAAATATTAAGTCTGGTGTTCCTTCACAATCGGAAACTACATATCCTCCTAGAGCAACTTTGTCGATCGAAGTATTTTCTTGATTTGGCATGCCTTGTCTACTTAAACAAAGGGCAGAAGGTCTTTTTCGATTTTGAATAGCAAGCTTATAAGCTCCACTCGTCTCATTACCATCTCCAGGTCTGAAAACTAGCATATTAGGCATGGCGCGAAGAGAAGGGATAGTTTCAATAGGTTGATGCGTTGGGCCATCTTCTCCTACACCAATTGAATCGTGAGTTAAGACATAGATTACTCCTAATTCGCTAAGCGCTGAAAGCCTCATTGAGCCCCTCATATAATCGGCGAAAACAAGGAAGGTTCCACCATAAGGGATAAGACCACTATTGTGATAGGCAATACCATTAAGTACAGCTGCCATTGCATGCTCTCGTACACCAAAATGTAAATATCTTTTTTCAGGGCTGTGTGGCTGGAATGATCCAGTTTCTCCTTTAATGTCTGTGTAATTAGAGTGAGTTAAATCTGCAGATCCGCCAATTAATTCAGGTAGGTTAGGACCTAGCGCACCCAAACATATTTGTGAATGCTTTCTGGTGGCTAACCCTTTATCATCAGGCGAATAAGAGGGGAGATCTGAGTCCCAATTCTCAGGTAATTGACCTTCTAACATTCTTTTTAATTCGGATCCTTCACTGGGATATTTTTTTTGATATTCTTCAAATTTAGAATCCCATTCTTTCTCTAAATTTTCACCTTTGTTTATTGATTTTCTAAACTGCGCATATACTTCATCGGGTATTTCAAATGGAGGATATTCCCAATTAAGAAACTCTCTAGTTAATGCAGCTTCCTCTTCTCCAACAGCTGCTCCATGAATCCCGGCAGTATCTGATTTATTGGGAGAACCATAACCTATGGTTGTAGAAATTTTTATAATTGAAGGCTTGTCAGCAACTAATTTTGCTTTTTCGATAGCCTCAGTAATTCCTTTAACATCATGATTCCCATCTTCAACATGTTGTACATGCCACCCATAAGCTTCGTATCTTTTTAAGACATCTTCGGTAAAAGAAACGTCTGTTCGCCCATCAATTGTAATTTGATTATCGTCATAGAGTGCTATTAATTTTCCAAGTTTAAGATGACCAGCTAATGAGCAGGCCTCTGATGCAATACCTTCTTGATTACATCCGTCACCCATTATTACGTAAGTATAGTGATCAACAATATTGCAATCAGGCTTATTAAATTTAGCTGCTAAGTGTGTTTCAGCTATTGCTAAACCAACTGCATTTGAAATTCCGGCTCCAAGAGGCCCAGCTGTAACTTCAACACCTTCAGTTTCGAATGTTTCTGGATGTCCAGGAGTTTTTGATCCCCATTGCCTAAAATTTTTAATATCTTCTATGGAAACTGATTTATATCCTGTTAAATGAAGCAAGGAATACAACAGCATACAGCCATGACCAGCTGACAATACAAAACGGTCTCTATTGAACCATTTTGGGTTATTAGGGTTGTGATTAAGTATGTTTTGCCATAATGCATAACCCATAGGAGCACATCCCATTGGTAATCCAGGATGTCCACTATTAGATTTATTTACTGCATCTACAGCAAGCATTCTTATACTATTTACACAAAGTGATTCTAATGAAATAGATGCAGCGACCATTGTTTTAAAAAATAAGTTAAGTTGGAAATACAGAATTGGTTGTCTTCAATTCATTTTGCTAAAAGCAAGGCAAACGTTGTGACCACCAAAGCCGAAAGAATTAGAAAGAGCAACTCCTACTTGAGCTTCTCTTGCATTATTTGGTACATAATCAAGATCACATTCAGGATCTCGATTGACGTAGTTAATTGTAGGAGGGATAAAATTATGTGTCAAAGAAAGTATACAAGCTACAGCTTCTATACCTCCTGAGCCTCCTAGGAGATGACCTGTCATCGACTTAGTAGAGCTTACAGGAATAAGGTAAGATCTGTCTCTAAAAATCGATTTAATTGCAGAAGTTTCATTTTTATCATTAGCTGATGTACTTGTTCCATGAGCATTTATGTAATCAACTTTTTCAAGGCTAAGACAAGCGTCTTCAATTGCTAATTTGATAGCTTTGGCGCCTCCAATCCCGCCTGGAGATGGAGCAGTTATATGATGAGCATCACATGTTGTTCCATAACCAACTATTTCTGCATAAATTCTTGCATTCCTTTTTTGTGCATTTTCTAAAGTTTCTAAAACAAGAATTCCAGATCCCTCTCCTATAACAAATCCATCTCTTTCTGCATCAAAAGGTCTGCTAGCAGTTTGAGGGCTTTCATTTCTGGAAGAAAGAGCTTTAGCACTGGCAAAACCAGCTACTCCTAGAGGCGTAATACTTGCTTCTGCTCCCCCACAGATCATTGCATCTGCTTTCCCAAGTTGGAGTAATCTAAAAGAATCACCAATTGCATTTGAACCGGCTGCGCAAGCAGTGGAAACAGAGGAACTTGGTCCTTTTGCACCCAAAGCGATTGCAGCCAATCCAGTAGCCATGTTAGGAATCATCATTGGGACTGTAAATGGACTTACTCTTTTAGGTCCTTTATGACTCAATATTTGAGCTTGACTTTCCATAGTTAGTAAGCCTCCAACACCAGAACCAATAATCACTCCAATTCTTGATGCATTAGCTTCAGTAATTTCAAGTCCAGAATCATTAAAGGCTTGCTTCGCAGCAATAACTCCAAACTGGGAAAAACGATCCCATCTTTTGGATTCTTTAGCTTCAATAAAATTTTCAGATTGAAGATTTTTTACTTCTGCAGCAAATTTGCAGGGATGTTGTTCAGGATCAAAAAGAGTAATATCTGAAACCCCATTAGTACCTGTTTGAAGACCGACTAAATATTCATCAATGTTATTACCAATTGGAGTTACTGCTCCGATGCCAGTAATAACTACTCGATGGAAATTTGGCATTCTATACTAACCTTTTTTTTCTTCGATGAATTTTACCGCATCGCCAACAGTTGCTATTCCTTCAGCTGCTTCATCAGGAATTTCAATATCAAATGCTTCTTCAAGAGCCATTACTAATTCAACGGTATCTAGAGAATCTGCTCCTAAATCATTTTGGAAATTTGAATCAGATTTGACTTCTCCTGCTTCAACACTTAATTGTTCTGAAACAATAGAACAGACTTTTTCGAGGATTTCTTGTGACATAGTTTATGGAAATTACTTAATATCTATATGATTTTATGCCCTAGAGTTAACAAGAGTGAAGCATATCTTAATTTTTTTAATTTCTTTGTAAGACAATAGTATTATAAAACGAGGTTCAAAAGACAATTTTTAAATGTCACACGCAGTTAAAATTTATGACACTTGCATTGGTTGTACCCAATGTGTAAGGGCTTGCCCACTTGATGTTTTAGAGATGGTTCCTTGGGACGGCTGTAAAGCCGGCCAAATAGCTTCATCTCCTAGAACAGAAGATTGTGTAGGCTGCAAAAGATGTGAAACGGCATGCCCTACGGATTTCTTAAGTATTCGTGTTTATTTAGGAGATGAGACTTCTAGGAGTATGGGTTTAGCATATTAATTTTTATAGTGCAGTTTTAAGAGAGTCCATGTTTTAGTAAATACGCATTTTATTTCAATATAATTGAAAAAAAAATTCGTATGTGTGGAATAGTTGCTGTAACTGGATATAAAAAAGCTTTGCCATTATTAATTAATGGTTTAGAAAAACTTGAATATAGAGGTTACGATTCTGCAGGTATTGCAATAATAAATTCCGAAACTAATTGTATTTCTTGTAATAAAGCAGAAGGAAAACTCAAGAATTTACTTAGTAATCTTAATAATCATAATATTCCTGGAACTGTGGGTATAGGACATACCAGATGGGCAACTCATGGAAAACCTGAGGTTAAAAATGCACATCCTCATACTGATAGCTCAGGAAATATAGCAGTTGTCCAAAATGGCATTATTGAAAATTTCCAAGATTTAAAAAATAAATTACAGGAAGAGGGCATTATTTTTAATTCTGATACAGATACTGAGGTAATTCCCCATTTAATTAAAAGAGAGTTAAATACATTAAGTAAACTTAATCTTGAAAATAATGGGTCAACATTATTAGTAGCTGTAAGAAATGTATTATCGGATTTAGAAGGATCCTATGCTTTAGCAGTTTTATGGTCTGGCGCTCCAACCTCTTTGGTAGTTGCAAGAAGACAAGCGCCTTTGATTATTGGTTTGGGTGAAGGAGAATTTATTTGTGCTAGTGATACTCCAGCCATTGCAAACTTTACGAATATTATTTTGCCTATGGAGGATGAAGAAATTGCTTTGTTGACTCCACTTGGAATTGAAATATATGACTCAAGTAATGAAAGACAATACAGAAATCCAGTTTCTTTAAAAGTTTCAGAGCAAGTAATGGATAAGATGAATTTCAAACACTACATGTTGAAAGAGATATATGATCAGCCACAGACTGCAAAAAACTGGTTGGAAAATTATTTAATTAAGAACTCAGATAATGGTCAATATCAAATCAACTATCCATTTGATACAGAGTTTTTTGAATCAATAGAAAAAATTGAAATTATTGCTTGTGGTACAAGTAAACATGCTGCAATGGTGGGCAGTTTTTTATTAGAACAATTTTCAGGTATCCCTACAAGTGTCTTTTATGCAAGCGAATTTCGATATTCACCACCTCCACTATTGCCAAATACATTAACTATTGGAGTCACTCAATCCGGAGAAACTGCTGATACAATCGCTGCTATCGATATGGAAATTAAAAGACGTTCTTCAATTGAAAATGAAAGATTTAAACCTAATCTTATTGCAATAACAAATAGAAAAGAGAGTTCTATAGGAAGGCAGGTCTCAAACATAATTGATATCTGTGCAGGAATAGAAGTCGGAGTTGCAGCAACAAAAACTTTTTTTGCTCAATTACTTTCTTTTTATGGATTAGCCATAAAATTTGCTCAAATTAAAGGGAATCAAAGTCCTGATGAAATTGGTAAATTAATAGACGAACTTATAAAACTTCCCCCATTACTTGAAGATCTCTTAGAGAAACATAATAAATCTTCAGAAAAGCTAGCACATGACTTTTTTAATATTAAAGATGTTATTTTTTTAGGAAGAGGAATTAATTATCCTATTGCCCTTGAAGGGGCGTTAAAACTTAAAGAAATTAGTTACATACATGCAGCTGGATATCCTGCTGGTGAAATGAAACATGGTCCAATAGCCTTGTTAGATAAAAAAGTACCTGTAATTTCTATTGCCTCCCCTGGTGAGGTTTTTGATAAAGTTATTAGTAATGCTCAAGAAGCAAAAGCCAGAGATTCATATTTGATTGGGGTTGCTCCTGAATGTAATGGAACTGAAATCTTTGATTATTTAATGAAAGTTCCTACCTCTAATCAATGGATTTCTCCTCTACTTAACATACTCCCTTTACAATTATTGAGTTATCATATTGCAGCTCATAGGGGACTTGACGTGGATCAACCAAGAAATTTAGCTAAAAGTGTAACGGTTGAATAAAGAGTTTCTTATCGATTCTTATTTTTTAATTTATAACTCTAAAAGTCCATTTGGGGGATTGATGATTAGAAAATTATTTTTTATATCTACTAATGGGACTATTTCTTTAACAAATGGTATGAGAACTTTTTTTTGATTTTTATATAGTTCAATAACAAGTAAATTATTTTTCTCATTTTCTAAATTGATAACTTTCCCAATTTTTTTTAATTCATCATTTTCTAAAGTCTTGACCTCGAGATTTACGAGTTCTAGCAAGTGGAATTCTTCCTTTTTTAATTTGGGTAGTGTATCGGCTTTTACAAGAATTTTAAATTTTTTCAGTTGCTCTGCATGATTCCTTGTATTGATTCCTTGGAACTTAACTATGAAGGTTTCTTTGCCAGGCTGTTTGAAACCTGATATAAGTTCTATTTTTGAAGGATGTTTATTTTCTTTTTGCAACCATCTAATTCCTGGTTTTAAAAATCTTTCTTCAAAATCACTTAGAGATTTAACCTTTACCTGTCCATTAATTCCATGACATGATGTTATCAATCCAACAGTCAACCATTCATTTTTATTTATCATATATTGTATTAGAAAGAGTGTTTTATGGAATTATCTACTAAACCCATCCTCCCTGGATCTTTTGTTGTTGTAAAAGACACAAATTCTATTTATAGAGGATATAAGGGGTTTGTACAAAGGGTTACAAAAAAAAGAGCAGCGGTTCTTTTTGAAGGAGGTAATTGGGATAAACTCATAACTTTTCAGCTAAACAATTTAGAAATAGTATAAAAATTAGATTTTACCTATAGTAATAAATTTCTCTATCAAAACTCTAGCTGCATTAGTTTCTGCTTGTTTATGGGATTTGCCGAATGCAGATGATTCTTTTGACCCTTCGATAAATATATCGCAAGAAAATCTATTAGGGTCTCCATTTTTCTTTGAGACTTCAAATATTTTATAGACTGGCAAATCAAAACCTTTACTTTGGCACCACTCTTGCAATACTGTTTTAGATTTGAATTTATATGGATATTTTAAAAATATTTCTGAATCTTCTTCCCAAATATCATCTAACCAAAGATTAACTTCCTGAATGGAATTGAAGCACTTGTAAACTGCACCAATTAAAGCTTCTGTAGCTTCACCAATAATAGTATTTTTTGAATTTTCATCACCAAGAGCTTTAGGTCCTTTAATTATTAATTTTTCTATATCTATTTTTTCCCCCAATTTAGTTAACCATTCATCACTTACAATTTGAGCTCTTAGATCTGATCTCTCTCCAACACTCATTTGAGGATATTTTTTTTCAATAAAATTAGAAGCCGCTAGTCTGAGGACTGCATCTCCGAAAAATTCTAGTTTTTCATAATTGAATATTTTGTCTCCTGAGGAGTGGGTAAATGCTTGATTAAAATCTTGAATAATTGAAATATTTTGAGTTCTAATTATTTCGGAAAATCTTTTTGATTTAATATTTAAAGACTCTAAAAAAGTAGTTATTTGATTAATCCTATTTGCGTTAATTATATTTTTCATCTGATTTGAGTAATCACAACAATTAGAAAGCAGGTCATAAGCCGGGTTCTGTTCATCTTAATTAATAAGATGGGCAATCATCTATCTAGGACTGGAATTACTTCACAGTCTCAAGCGGCGCTTAAAAGTAGATTGTGTAATGGTCATAAATCTACTAAGCCTTGCTCCCAGCCGGGGTTTACCTAGCCAACACTTCTCAATGTTGCTGGTGCGCTCTTACCACACCTTTGCACCCTTGCCATACATAAAGTATTAGGCGGTATGTTTCTGTGGCACTATCCTCACGGTTTCCCGCACTGGGAATTACCCAGCAAGCCTGACCATGTGGGAGCCCGGACTTTCCTCAAGAAAGTTTTATTTTGTTTCCAAAATAAAACTTTCTTGCGATTGCCTCTCCTGCTTTCATTTAGCATAATGCTTAATACTCCAAAAATCATCTATTGGGGCTGTAGCTCAGCAGGATAGAGCAACGGTTTCCTAAACCGTAGGTCGTGGGTTCGACTCCCGCCAGTCCCGTAAAAATAAAAAACTATATGTAGTATGTGTGCAAACTTGCTACTCTCTAGCTAGCGTATAGTTAGTAGTAAATCTTTTATGGCTAAGTTGCATGATATGCGTTTAAAACTCTTAATTCAACAAGAGCATGAACGCATTTCTAAATCCCAACCTAATGATTTAGATCTTTCAATAGTTCAGGCGAGATGCCTTTGCTGGCTTGCTCTTTTGGCGGAAGCTCACGAAGATCAAGCAAATGATGCTGAAAAGAGAGGTGATGCCGAGCAAGCAATGGGATGGTTTGCTGATTCTATGAGACTAAGAGATGTTATTAATTTGGTTACTAGTATTGAGATACCTTTGCCAGATAGTCCAGATTCACTCGATGAAAATGACGAATTATTGGACGGCCCTACAATTATGCCCAAATAGTGAGATGATATAAAGAGAATTACTTTTTCTTTTGGCTGAAGAACCATGTCAATGCTCTGATTGTCAGAGATTTTATAAAGAGCATGATCGTCTAATTAGAGAATTTCCTACTTTTAAGCAGCAACAAGAATTGAATTGGGCATCTATTCAATCTTTCAGAACTCTTTGTACTAAAATTACAGATGATTTACAGAGAGAATTATCTGAAAGAGAATTCAATGAAGATAAAAGTTCAAAAGAAAACCATATTTCTGATAAAGAAATTACTGAAGCTTTAGATGAACTGGAAAGTGTTAATGCTTATTTATATTCAATCGAAGCATTAATGGAAAGAATATTTGAAATAAAAATTCCAAACAATATCGAATCAAAATTTAAAGAACTTGCAAATGAATTAGCCCCAGACCCTTTAAATATTGATAGATTAATTTTGAATAGATTATTTCACCAAACCCCAGATTCACCAGATAAGAAAAATATTAATTAGTTAATTCTTCTACGTCGCAAGTAATTTCAACAGGCATTGGAGATACTTTCCAAATAGATTTACAGTACTCTCTAATAGATCTATCTGATGAAAAATATCCTGATCTAGCAGTATTTAATAAAGCCATTTTATTCCAAGATTTTTTATTATTCCAGCATTCACTTACCACATCTTGTTTATTTAGGTAATCTTCAAAGTCAGCCATAACAAAAAATGGGTCATGCCCTGTAAGGCTATTTAATAAAGGTTTAAATAATTCTTTATCCCCATTGCTAAAGTGGCCTATTTCAATTAGGCGTATAACCTCTTTGAGCTCTGGACATTGATCAATAAAAGTTTTGGGAGAGTAGTTATTATTTTTTAAGTCCATAATTTCGCTTTCAGTTTTACCAAAAAGAAAGAAATTCTCTTTTTTTACAAGATCTCTTAATTCCACATTTGCTCCATCTAAGGTTCCAATCGTTAACGCTCCATTCATGGCAAATTTCATATTTCCAGTTCCAGATGCTTCTTTTCCAGCAGTTGAGATTTGTTCTGAAAGATCCGTTGCAGGATAAACTATTTCACCAAGTTTAACGTTATAGTCTGGTAGAAAAACAACTCTTAATAAACCATCCATATCTGGATCAGAATTAACTACATCAGCAATACCATTAATGAATCTAATCATCAGCTTTGCCATAAAGTAACCTGGTGCAGCTTTACCTCCAAATATTATTGTTCTTGGGACTTCATACTTGTTTGTACCATTTTTTATTCTTAAATATTGGGCAATAATTTGTAGGGCATTTAAATGCTGCCTTTTATATTGATGAATTCTTTTTACTTGAACATCAAATAAACTTGATGGATCCACCAGTATTCCAGTTTTTGAATGGATAAAGCTAGATAATTTTCTTTTGCCATTTAGTTTAGTTTCCTCAAATTTTTGCAAAAAATTGTTGTCATCTTTTTTTTCTTCTAACTTTTTAAGAAGGTCCATATTTGTGATCCAGTTTGGACCAACTTCTTCTTCTAAAAGGTTCGATAGTGATGGATTAGATAGTGCAACCCATCTCCTTGGAGTAACTCCATTAGTTACATTTGTAAATTTTTCAGGCCATAGAGCAGCGAATTCAGGCAGAAGTTGTCTTTTTATTAGATCTGAGTGGAGAGCTGCAACACCATTTATGTGATGTGCTCCAATTGTAGCCAAGTGGGCCATCCTAACTGATTTGGAACCTTCTTCATCAATTATTGAGAGTTTTTGAAGGATCTTGTCATCACCTGGATAACGTAGTCTTAATTGTTGTAGAAATCTCCAGTTAATTTCATAAATAATTTCTAGATGACGAGGAAGAAGATCACTAAATAAACCTAAATCCCATTTTTCTAAAGCTTCTGGTAGTAATGTATGGTTTGTATAAGCAACTGAAGAGGTTGTTATATTCCAAGCTTTATCCCAACCTATTTGATATTGGTCAATAAGAAGTCTCATTAATTCTGCAACTGCAATAGCAGGATGGGTATCATTCAACTGGACTGTCCAATGTTTAGGGAATTCTGTTATTGCTATTGATCTTTTTTCAAGGCTTCTCAACATATCCTGAAGAGAACAACTTACAAAAAAGTGTTGTTGTTTTAGTCTTAATCTCCTACCTTCGTCAGTTCCATCATTTGGATATAGAACTTTTGAAAGAGTTTCAGTGGCAACTTTTTCTTCTACTGCTCCATAGTAATCACCAATATTGAAAGCATAAAAGTCAAAACTTTCTGTTGCATCAGCTCTCCATAATCTTAATCTGTCACATGTATTTACCCTGTACCCTAAGACTGGAACATCATGAGGGACACCTATTGCATGTTCAGAAGGTATCCATCTTGATCTGTAATTTCCTTTATCGTCTCTATAACTTTCAGTTCTTCCTCCAAAGCCAACAAAACATGATTCATCAGGTTGTGGAAGTTCCCAAGGCCATCCACCTTTTAACCATTTATCAGTAACTTCAACTTGCCAACCATCTCTGATTAATTGATTGAATATTCCAAATTCGTAGCGAATGCCATAACCGACTGCCGGTACTTGTAGAGACGCTAATGATTCCATATAACATGCAGCAAGTCTACCAAGACCACCATTACCTAATCCGGGTTCTTCTTCTACTTCGAGTATTGTTGATAAAGATTCAATCCCAAATCTTTTTAATGCATCTTCGGCTGCTTGAGTTATGCCAAGATTGAGGAGGTTATTACTTAATTGAGGACCTATTAAAAATTCTGCCGATAAGTAAGCTACAGTTTTTTGTGGTTTTTTTCTTATGACCTCTTGGCTGGCTAAGTATCTTGTCATTAGCCTATCTTTAACTGCGTAACTCAAAGCCATATATAAGTCGTGATGACTTGCAGAGGTTGCTAACTTTCCAAGGGTGTAGAAAAGATGGGCTGTCATTCCTTGAAAAACAGCATCTGAATCCATGCCAGCTTTCTCAGGATCTAAATAGCAGCCAGGTGTAGGCAAGCGAAGATCAAAGGGTTCGTTGGAATTCATTGGATTAGCCATATAACAGACAATAGCCATTTTTTAGAAAATTTCTTTGTTGTAACTTCAGATCCACACTTGTTGAGTATTTTTGCTTTTTTCTTACATATTTCTTAAAGTGGGCCCTCAATAAACTATCTTCCAATTAGGTAGTTTATTTTTTACACTTAAATGTACTCTTTACTTGCTGAATTAAGTGCACATGATTTAGAAGTTGCTGAAACGTTGATCGGAGTTATAAGATTTTTATTGATCTTTTTAGCAGCAAGAGCATTAGCAGAAGTATTAGTAAGACTAAGTTTGCCAACGATTGTAGGTGAGCTTCTTGCAGGGGTTGTAATAGGAGCATCAGGATTCCATTTATTGATACCGCCCTCAGCTGGAACTGAACTAAATGAGGGACTTGTAAATGTTATTAGTTCATTAGCTTCAATTCCTCCGGAAGCAGTACCAGATGTTTATTTCGAAAGCTTTCCCTCACTCCAAGCGGTAGCAACACTTGGATTATATGCACTTTTATTTTTAACAGGATTAGAAAGTGAATTAGAGGAATTGGTAGCTGTAGGTGCTCAGGCTTTTACTGTTGCTATGGCTGGTGTAATTTTACCTTTTGCCTTCGGAACTCTTGGATTAATGTTTATTTTCCAAGTAGATCTAATTCCGGCAGTTTTTGCTGGAGCATCTATGACAGCTACAAGTATAGGAATTACTGCAAGTGTTTTCGGTGAATTAGGATATTTGAAAACTAGAGAAGGACAGATTGTTATTGGAGCAGCAGTACTAGACGATATTTTGGGAATTGTTATTCTGGCAGTTGTAGTCGCCCTTGCTGCCGGAGGTACTTTGGAAATTGCTCCTATTGTTAAATTAGTTGCAGCAGCTGTAGTATTTGTTATTGCGGCTATTGCATTAAGTAGAACAGCCGCTCCAGGTTTTGATTGGTTATTAGATAGATTAAAGGCTCCTGGAGCCGTAGTGGTAGCTTCTTTTGTGATACTTGTATTGTGTTGTTTCGTGGCAACAGCCATTGGATTGGAAGCAGCTTTAGGGGCTTTTGCAGCTGGATTGATTCTTAGTAGTTCTAAAAATAATCATGCAATACAACAATCTGTTTTACCTTTAGTTTCCTTATTCGCAACTATTTTCTTTGTATTGGTTGGAGCTGGAATGGATTTATCAGTTATCAATCCACTTGATCCAACAAGCAGATCAGCTCTTGTAGTTGCAGGGTTTTTATTAGTTGTTGCGATAATTGGAAAAATTGCGGCCGGATGGGTATTTTCAAGTGATAAGCCTACAAATAGATTAGTTGTAGGCTTAGGTATGATGCCTAGAGGTGAGGTAGGTTTAATTTTCCTTGGGCTAGGAACAAGTGCTAAGTTATTAACTCCTTCTCTTGAAGCAGCTATTTTATTAATGGTTATAGGAACTACATTTCTTGCACCTGTTCTCTTAAGAATTGTTCTTAAAGATAAGCCCCCAAATGATGGCAATAAAATTTCAGATGATGTTGCAGCTGATCCTGTGGGTCTTCTTTAAGAAATAAGTTTATTAGAATCAGAAAAGATAAGATATTCAATGAATGGAAAAGTCAGCTCTGATAGATAGTGATGAAAATTATGACTGGAATTTTTTAAATTACCCAATACATACAGTTTCTGCTAAGCCAGAGAATACATCAAAAAAATGTGCAATTTTATTAATTCATGGTTTCGGGGCCTCTACGGATCATTGGAGATTCAACATCCCTATTTTGAGTAGCAAATATGAAGTTCATGCGATGGATCTTCTCGGTTTTGGAAAAAGTCCGAAGCCTCAAGATGTTGAATACTCAGGATCTTTATGGAAGGATCAGGTTGTTGCTTATGTACAAGAGAAAATAAAAAAACCCACAATTGTTGTTGGAAATTCATTAGGTGGTTATGCAGCATTAGCAGCTGGTGCAGAATTAAATCATCTAAATGCAGGAGTGATATTACTGAATGCTGCAGGATATTTTAGTGAAGAAAAAAATATCAAAAAGAATATGTTGCAAACTTCAATTGAAACAGTTGCCGGCATATTTTTGAAAAATATTGTTCTTCAACGTTTGATTTTTGAGAATATGAGAAATCCAAAAAATATTAAAAAAACTTTGAATCAAGTTTATGTTGATAAAAAAAATGTTGATGATTTTTTAGTTGAGTCAATAAGGAAGCCTTCATTAGATTTCGGAGCTTTTAATGTTTTTAGAAGTGTATTTAACCCATCAGGTCCTCAGGGATTGCCTTTGGATAAGCTATTCGCAAAACTAAATGCACCATTACTACTTCTTTGGGGAGGGAAAGATCCCTGGATGAACACTCCAAAAAAAAGAAATCTATATAAAAAATTTACACCAAAGAATACAAAAGAAATTATTCTTGATGCAGGACATTGCCCTCATGATGAGATACCTGAATTAGTTAATCAACATATTTTAGATTGGGTTGATTCTCTCTAAGTAAAAGTTGTGCAAATTAAAGTATCTAATAAGGACCAAGGAATTTTTGTCTTTCAATTAGATAAAAATAATTACATTAAATTTTGTCCTGAAAGAGGAGGCATTATCACAAATTGGGTTTCGGATGGTGATGAGATACTTTATTTCGATGAAACAAGATTTATGGACAAGACAAAAAGTATAAGGGGAGGAATTCCAATCTTGTTTCCAATTTGTGGAAATCTCAATACCACTAGTTCAGTATTTGGAAATGGTTATATACAATTACCGCAACATGGTTTTGCTAGGAATTCGCAATGGCAATACTCCTTTAATGAAAATGCAAAATTTTTAAGCTTATTCTTAAATGCTTCTAAACAAACCAAAAAATATTATCCTTTCGATTTCGAACTAAAAATAGAAGTTACCTTAAAAATTAACTTTTTAGAATTTGAAATTACAGTTAATAACAAAACAGATTTTGCTATGCCTATAAATTTTGGTTTGCATCCTTATTTTAATATTTCAGATTTTAAAAATTTAGAGTTTATTGATAATCCACTTAATTGTCATGATCAAGAAAGAAATAATATAAGTAATACTTTAGATGAATTAAACAAAATTAATTTAGGAGTTGATCTACTTATGTATACTTCCGGTAAAAGCTCTTTTCGAGATAAGATTTTTAAAAGAGAGGTAACTTTAAATCATCCATATCCTTTTGATTTAGGCGTTATTTGGAGTGATCCTCTAAGAAGAATGATATGTCTCGAACCTTGGACAAGTCCCCGAAATTCTTTTGTTGATGGATTTAGAAATATTATGATTCCTTCAAATGATAGTAAAAGGTTAAATGCCTCAATACAAATAAAATCTCTTAAGTAATTTTGCAATACTTATGAAATTTGTCGTTATAGATGATGATCCCACAGGCTCTCAAACTGTTCACGATTGTTTGTTACTGCTTAATTGGGACTGCTCAACTTTAATCAAAGGTTTTGAATCTAAATCTAATTTATTTTTTATTTTGGCTAACACAAGGTCACTATCGGAAAATGATGCGAAATTAACAATAGAGCAAATTTGCAAAAATCTTAAGACTGTAATAACTTCTCAAGCCTATGAAGAAGAAATTGTTTTTATAAGTAGAGGAGACTCTACCCTTCGAGGACATAACTATTTAGAGCCAATTGCTCTAAATAGTTGTTTAGGTCCTTTTGATGCTACTTTTCATATTCCAGCTTTCATAGAGGGTAAAAGATTAACAATTAATGGATCTCATTTTGTTGATAAAATTCCTATTAGTCAAACAATTTTTGCAACAGATAAAATTTTTGGATATGAGACAAGTAATGTCAAGAATCTTTTATTGCAGCAGAGTAAATCGCAAATAAATTTTGAAGATATTCAAAATCTTTTATTGTCAGATATCGAAATGCTAAATGATGAAGAAAATAATATAGTTTTTAAAACACTAAAGAACTTGAAGAATAATAAACATGTAGTTGTAGATGTAGAAAATTATTCTCAACTAAAAAAACTTTCTTTAGTAATTAAAAAATTAATTAAACAAAAAAAATTCCTTTTTCGAACTGCAGCAAGTTTTATAAGTTCAATTTCTGAGAAAAAAAGTGTCTCTCAGAGTGAAATATTTTTCTCTAATTTAAGACTAAGAAATAAAGAAAAGAGTTTTCTTCCAGGACTGATAATTGTTGGATCTTATGTAGAACTTTCAACAATACAATTGAATAATTTATTAGAGATAAGTAACTGCAATCCAATTGAATTAGATGTTTTTGAATTCTTTAAAATTACTTCATCAGATAATAATCAGAAGCGAAGGAATTTGTTTAAAAATAAATTTTTAAAAGAAATTAGATTTTCTTTCGAGAAAGGAAAAACTCCTGTTTTGTTTACTTCAAGACAATTTATGTCCTTAGATTATTCTGAACAATTTAATTTTTATAATTCACTTTCTTGTTTTATAGCTGAATTAGTCGCAGATTTGAAATATGAAATAGGATATTTGATTTCAAAAGGAGGAATTACAACAAATATGATTCTCAGTAAAGGACTTAATGCAGATTATGTTTATCTTGAGGGACAGATTTTTACAGGTATTTCAGTAGTGACTTATAACCTAAAAAATGACGAAAAAATTCCTATTGTTACACATCCCGGAAACATTGGCACTAAAGATTCACTGGTTAATATTTGGAAAGTTTTTGAAAATAAAATTAATTTTTAAAATTAGAAATTTGAAATAATTTCTTCAGCAAAACTGCTGCAGGATAATGGTTCTACTTTCGGTTCCATTAAACGTGCTAGATCATAGGTGACTTTTTTTTGCTCTATAGCCTTACTTAAACCATTAGTAATTAGGTTAGCTGCCTCGTCCCAACCAAAATATTCAAGCATCATTACACCACTAAGAATGACTGAGCCTGGATTAATCTTATTTAAGCCTGCATGTTTTGGTGCAGTACCGTGCGTAGCTTCGAAAATTGCTGCATTATCTCCAATATTTGCACCAGGAGCCATACCTAAGCCACCAACAATTGCTGCAGCTGCATCAGAAACATAGTCTCCATTAAGGTTTAAGGTTGCAAGAATTGAATATTCTTGAGGTCTAGTTTGAATTTGTTGAAATATACTATCAGCTATCCGATCATCAACAAGAATAAGTTCTCTCCATTTTCCATCTCCGTGAGAATTTGATATTGATGCAATAACTTCTTTAATTTCTTCACAAATGAATGCTTTTTTGTTATTTGTAAGCTTATCAAAACCTGGTTCAATTTTTCGAGCATTATTTTCAATAGTAATTTCTGGATTTTTCTGAATATTATCTAAAATCCAGCTTTCTCGTTCTGTAATACAATCTTCTCTAAATTCATTTACTGCTAATTCATATCCCCAATCTCTAAATGCACCTTCTGTATATTTCATAATATTCCCTTTATGTACAAGAGTCACATGCCTTTTATCTCCTGATAATCTTTTAGCATGTTCAATAGCTTTTCTAATATGCCTTTGACTACCAGATTTACTCACCGGTTTTATTCCAATACCTGATCCGTCTGGTATAGATCTATTTTTTAAATTTTTACTTTTTGGTATGACAATGTTATTTAAGTGATGAATTAATTCAAGACAATTATTATCCTCCGCTTCCCATTCAATTCCCATGTAGATATCCTCAGTATTTTCTCTATAAACAATAACGTCTAAATTTTGGGGATTTTTGTGAGGGCTTGGAGTTCCTGAATAATATTTGCATGGCCTAACACAGCTATATAAATCAAATATTTGCCTTAATGCAACATTAAGAGATCTAATACCTCCACCGATGGGAGTAGTTAAAGGACCTTTGATGGCTACACCAAAGTGTTTAATTGCTTCAATAGTATCTTGAGGGAGGTAGTTATATGTTCCATAAAGTTCACAAGCTTCATCGCCTGCATAGACTTTAAACCAATTAATTTTTCTTTTATCTCCATAGCTTTTTTTAATAGCTGAATCAAGAACGATTTGAGTTGCAGGCCAAATATCAACTCCAGTACCATCACCCCTAATAAATGGGACAATTGGATTATTAGGAACATTAGGTTTGCCTTGATTAAAAGTTATTATTTCGCCTTCATTAGGTAAAGTTAATTTTTCAAATTTTGGCATAGCATTGAATTAATAAAAGATAACTAATTGAAGTTCTTCGTATTGTAATTTGAGATGAGTTATTTTCTTTAAAACCTAGAAATTTATTATTCAAATGTGAATAGAGAATAGTTTATTGATCAGCATTTCAACATCTTTATTAAAAGAAAAAGTAGTTAATAAGCAAGTTAAAGCAAATTATGTCATTTTCAAAAAAATACTCAGCTACTTATGAATGCGAGTTCAAATGTAAGTAATGTTGAAATAGCTAATAAAATTGCTTCCACTGCAGCTTTGTTTCGGAAATATTTTCCAGATGCAAGCGTAAACTTTAGTCCATGGGACAACTCAAATAATGACTCCATGCAAGATACTATTGATTTTGCGTTTCATTTCCCTGGTTGGAGTCCTCTTATTGAATGTAGAGCAATACTCTTACAGTTAAGAATTGAAAATGATAATAATGGCAGAGTTCCGAAATTATTGGGAATAATAATGCGAGGTATGATTGTTCCCTCCGAGAGGTGGAGAGTGGCTACCATCGGTGATTGGGAAATGACTGGCACTCATCTACCGCAAAAGGAACAAAAAGATAACCTTTTTTTGGTTTGCAAAGAACTTTATAAGCTATTCTCTACAACATCCGCTGGTAACAAAAATTAGCTGTTTTATGTATTTTCCTTGTAGATTAAATACACTTACAAAAATAATACCAAATATATGGCAGTTGCTCTTGCAGGACAATTAAGAGAAGGGACAAAAAAATCCCACACTATGGCAGAAAATACTGGCTTTGTGGCTTGTTTTTTAAAAGGAGTTGTTGAAAAAAAATCTTATAGAAAATTGATTAGTGATTTATATTTTGTTTATGAAGCTATGGAAGAAGAAATTGAAAGACTGGTCAATGAGGAACATCCCGTAATAAAACCTATTGGTTTTAAATCGTTATATAGGAAAGAAACTCTTGTAAATGATCTTAAATTTTATTTTGGTGAAAACTGGAAGAATGAAATTAATATTTCTCACTCAGCAAAAGAATATGTTGAAAGAATCCGAGAGGTTGCAAAAAATTCACCAGAGCTATTAGTTGGTCACCACTACACTCGCTATATAGGAGATTTATCTGGGGGGCAAATCTTGAAAAGGATCGCTAAAAAAGCATTAAATTTGCAGGGAAATAATGGTTTAAATTTTTATGAGTTTGAATTAATTGCTGACGAAAAGAAATTTAAGGAAGAATATTCCCTTACTTTGAATCAACTTCCAATAAATCAAAAGACTGCTGATCAAATTATTGATGAAGCTAATCAAGCTTTTACTTACAACATGAAAATGTTTAAGGAGCTTGAAGGTAACTTGATTTCTGTTTTAGGCAAGATTGTATTCAATTACATTACAAAAAAAGTAAGGAAAGGAAGTACCGAGACCTGATATTTATGTTTGATTCATTAGTTGATTACCTTAAAACCAATATTGATGAATTAAATGGACATGAAGTACAAATATCTAGTGAATTCAAAGAACATCATAATGAAGATTCAAAATATATTATTAAAAATTGGCTTTTTTCATCTCCCGAATACAGAAAGTGGCGAATAACAAGATTAGATGGTGGCAAAAAACTGCAAGTGTTTAATACGGTCGCATATCCTAATTTTGATATTGAATTGCCTATTTTAGGAGCTGATATTTTATGGTTTGGAACTTCTCAAAAGTTATTAGCGATACTTGATTATCAACCATTAATTCAAGAAAGCAAATATCTTGAAAAATATTGTTCAAGTTTAGGTAGTATTAAGAAAAAATATTCTGCATTTGATAATAA
>QCDG01000012.1 GCA_003280995.1 Prochlorococcus sp. AG-355-A09
AATGTCGTTTCTTCTATATCAATTCCCTTTAGTTCTCCAATAACTTTGTTTAATTCATCGATATTAATCATTCCATTTTTATCAAATTTAACTTCACCTTCACTATTTAAAATAATGGTTTGTGGAATTAATCCGTTCCAATAATAATTAGGTTCATTTCTAAGATCAGACTTTTCTTTATCCTGTAATTCATCAGTAGTTAGAGCAATGATATCTATATTATTTCTCCATATCAAATCTAAACCGGATATTATCGGAGCCATAGCTTTACTATCCGAGCTGTCGTCAAGATAAAAAAATAAAACTGCAATTCTTTTATTTTTTAATGATTCCTGAAGAGTTGTCTGGGGAGGAACTATAGCCCCATTACCTGCATATATTGGAAAAATGTTGCCATCGTAACTATCAGTATCTCTAGAGGCATTTGCTTTAAATGGGCTTAAGAAAATTAATGCTATCAGGATCCATTGAATTATTTTCATTAAAGTTTAATAACTTACTTTGAACTTGATCTTCCTAATCCTTGAAGGATTCCTTTCCCCACTAAACCGATAGCTTTACCAACGACCTTTGTAAGGAAAGTTACGAAAAGATCACCGATATATTTTACAGCAACTTCTAACTGCGGTGCTACGGCATCTCTTATCTCAACTAACAATGTAACTTGTTTTTGTAGCCATTCTAGATTCTCTAATTCTTTCTCCCTATTTTCATTTTTAAAGTAACGGGTAAATTTTTTATCTATGATATCAATATATTCTCTTTTACTCTCATACAAGTAAATAGGCATATAAATATTGTCATGCCAGCGATTGTAGTTATTAATATTATTTCTAAATCTTTCAAAATTTCTTGTCGATTGTAATTCGGGATTTATAAGTACAGTTCTTAATTCAGGCCAAGAAGAACAAATATTAAAGATTTCAGAAGCTAATAAATTACAATTCCTTATGGTCCAGTTTGAAATAATATTTTCAAGGATCAAAAACGATTCTGTTTCATATAGAGGGAGTAATTTCCCATCATAGTCAAGAGCTTCATTTTTAATAATTGGCTCAATAAACATAATTGATTCATGTGATTCTCTATCTATCTCTTCGCAACTTACCTCACTATAAATAAAATCATTTATTGAAATAGATTCGCCTCCTTTTTTTAATCGAAAATAACTGTCTGTGATATTGGAAATTGTATTAACTTTAAGTTCTTTTATAAGAGAATTTAAATCATCTTTAAAATCTTTCTCCTTATAGTTTTCCTTAATATTTTTGACTAAATTATCTAATTCATCTAACATTTTGCAAATTAGTCGCGAAATGAATTCTTTCTTTATTCCAGAGAGAATTATTGATGAATTATTAAATTCAACCTGTAAGTTAGTTGAGCTATACCTTTCTCTTAGTCTATCTAAAATCAAATTCCATATTTCTGCGGTATTTTTATCTTTAATGAAAACAGTTTTCTTATTTTCAAGATTAATTTTATTTTCAGTGTAAACTGCCTCTGTATAAAGTTCTAGTGAATTACCCCATAAGAAAATTAGAAAAGATTTTGCAGTAATAAGTTCTCTTAATCTTCCTTTTAAGATAAATTTATAAACTTCTGGTGTTGAATCAGAGTTGACATATTTGAATATATAGTTTATTTCAGAATCTATTTGTTTAAGACCTGAAGTTAGAATTTTTTGACTAAAAGAGAGAGGCTTATTTTTGTTTAATTGAACTCGGGAATTATTTTCAATATCAAATACCCTTCCTCCATTTAAAATGGTATCAATAGATTCAAGAACTTTTTCTGCACTGGGATTTAAAAGAAAACCTTCAGCATTTAACGATGGGGGGGTATTTGCTTCATAAACAAGTTCCCCAGAGAGAATTATAAGAAACTTTGACTCATCATATCTTTCTCTTAATTTTAATAATTCTAACCTTATAAGATCTTCTGATTGGAAATTAAGAACATTCCATATAACTAAATCTGGAGTTTTATCACCTGTTCCATTATTAAAATTAATTTCTAAATTTTGGTCAAGTGATGTTAACTTAAGCGATAAAGATTCCGCTATTAAGCTTGGAGCAATAATCAATATCGATTTTTTTGAAATTAATTCCAAGACTAGATTTCTTATCTCTTATACAAAATTAACTAACAATTACTGCAAACACCAGCCTTAATTCAATTTTTATACTCTTTTAAGCGTAGTAATTTGTGTTTAAATCAATGTCATTTAATCTCTCTGCTGACAATACATTATTCGCTTCGTTTATCGTGAATTTATTTTCATATAGAGCTTTACCTACTATTACTCCAAATAGTCCAGAGTTTTCATATTTTACTAAGGATAATAAATCAGAAATTGAACCAACACCTCCTGAGGCTATTACTGGAATATCTGTAATTTCAAGTATGCTTTTTATGAATTCTTCATTTGTCCCTTCTAAAGTACCATCTGTATTTATATCTGTAACAATAAAACTAGCAATTTTAAATGAAGAAAACTCCTTTACTAGATCTGTGGCAAAAATATTAGATTGCTCAAGCCACCCCCTTGTACTAACTTTTCCATCTTTTGCATCTATCCCAACAATTATCCTTTCAGGAAATTTATTTGATAAGTCTTTAACTAGTTCTTTATTTTCTATTGCAGAGGTTCCCATGATAACTTTCTCAATACCATAAGAAAATAATTGTTCTATCCTTTCTTGAGACCTTATACCCCCACCTATTTGAATAGGTATGTTTACTGTTTTTGCAATCTTTTTTATTGATTTATCGTTTGTTGGGGATCCAGTTTTTGCAGCATCCAAATCAACTATATGTATATATTTTGCTCCTTCGCTTTCCCAAAATTTAGCTTGCTCATGAGGCTCTTTTGTGAAGTCTTTTCTTTTATTAAAGTCGCCTTTAAAAAGCCTTACACACTTACCATTCATTAAATCAATTGCTGGTATTAGGTCCATAGAATCATCCTTTTCATTAATTACTTATTAGTAGTACTATTCAATATGTAATTCTATTTAAGATTACTACTTCAGTTAAATATTTTTTGAATATGAAAATTCTTGTAATGGGTGGCACTAGATTTGTTGGCAAGTCTTTGGTTGGAAAGTTATTAAGTAAAAATTATGATATTGATATTTTCACGAGAGGTAATAAAAGTAATCCTGAAAAAACAAATTTAATTAAAGGTGATAGAAATAATTCAGAAGACATCGTCAAGCTAAGAAATGAAAAGTATGATGTTGTTTTTGATATTTCTGGACGAGAGTTAGAACAAACCAAACTTCTTATAGAAAATTTAGATAACTCTTTCCAGAGATATATATATGTAAGCTCTGCAGGTGTTTATAAAGATAATTCTGAACTACCCTTATCCGAAGTTGATCCAATTGATCCAGAAAGTAGGCACAAAGGAAAGTTTGAGACAGAAAATTGGTTACAAAAACAAAAAATTCCTTTTACAAGTTTTAGACCTACTTATATTTATGGACCAGGAAATTATAATAAAATTGAAAATTGGTTTTTTGAAAGGTTATTTACTAAAAAATCTATACCAATCCCTGGTGACGGTTCTTTAATTACTCAGCTAGGCCATGTTTCGGATCTAACTGATGTAATGATTAGGTGCATAAATTTTGAAAATTCCAGAAATAATATTTACAATTGTTCAGGTGAAAAAGGAGTAACAATCAAGGGTTTAATCTTTTTCTGTGCGAAAATTCTTGGATTAAACCAAAATGAGATTTCTCTAAAAACATTTGATTATCAAAAATTAGATCCTAAGTCTCGAAAGGGATTTCCAATTAGATTAAATCATTATCAGACTGATATCTCTAAGATAAAACGTGATTTAGAGTGGGCGCCAACTTTTGATTTACTTAAAGGTCTAAAGGATAGTTTTGAGAATGATTTTAATAATAAAAAGAGTGAGGAGTTTGATGAAAATTCAGATAATATTCTTTTTAATTCTTAAATAGCCTAATAAAGTCACTAAGGTCAGGATGAATCCTAACCAATAAAAAATTAAAGCCAAATTATTCAATAAGGTAATTTTTAATGGTGTAAAGAAGGTAATTACTGAAATAAAAAAGAAAAATGTTTTATATTTTCCTAAAATTGATGCTGGCAAACCGTCTTTTGTAGAGTTCCTTAGGCTAGAGATCATTAATTCTCTAAATAAAATTAATGACAAGGACCAGAAGGGTATAAAATTATTTTTACAAAGGAAGGTCAAAGGAATTAAATAGAATACTTTATCGCTTAAGGGATCAAGGATAGCTCCTAATCTAGTTTTAAGATTAAATTTCCTTGCAATTAACCCGTCAAAATAATCAGTTAAGCCTCCAATAATAATCAATATAAAGACATAAAAAGGTCTGTTAATTTCTAAAAAAAGTATTAATGGAAATACAAGGAAAAGGCGAGATATCGATAATAAATTGGGAATATTCAATGCCAAATTTTTAAGATTTTTTCTTAATAACAAATTAGTTTTTGTATATAAAAAATATATTACACTCTCAACAAGCATAAATTTTAAGTAAAAATTTTAAATGGTTTTTGATGCTAGATTCTAAAATTTAATTTAAATCTGAATCCTAAAGATTATAAACTCAACTTCTCTTTATGAATGATGATGTTTTATATTACAAAATTATTCCTTATATCTAATGCAGCCTCATAGCCTAAAGCTATCTCCAGAATCTGATTTGATAAATTCAATTAAAGAATATTCTTTATTGAATAATTTATACGGGTATGTTTCTGGAGTGGTTGGTAATCTTAGAACAGTTTGTATTCAATGCCCAGGTAATCAAGAGATAAATAAATTTGAAGGAAATCTAGAAATAGTTTCTTTAAACGGACATTTTAATAAAGGAGATGTTCATTTACATTTGAGTTTTGCAGATGAGGGATGTAATGTGTTTGGCGGGCATCTAGAGGAGGGGTGTATTGTAAAAAAAGGTACTGATATATTTTTACTTTCCTTTGAACAGAAGATTATTAATATCTCAAATCATGATTTAATCACTAATGAATCACGTGTAAAAGCATATATTTTAAAGGATTGTCCTTGGTCTAAAAGAGCAATTAGATTGCTTAATTCTTTATCTATCCCTCATGAAGTTACTCTAATAGACAATGATGAGAGCTTTCAAAAAATTATGGTTCAAAGTAGCCATAATACTTTCCCTCAAATATTTTTGGATAATAAATTTTTTGGAGGATATGATGAACTCTCAGAACAAGCAAAATTGGATAACTTAATTTCATTTAAGTAATCTAAATTTTTTAACTATCACGATTAGTAAGCTTTTCAGCAACTAATTCGTCCTCTAACTGCTTTATTAATCTTGATACAAGACTTTGAAATTCTGGTTGACAACCTTTAAATGCAGCTTTATGTCTTATTGGCTCATTTCTAGTTCTTAAATCAGTAAGCATTAATTGTAATGCGTCAATTTTGGGATTTATTTTCATAGTTTTAATTAATATATTTACATCTTTTAAATCATTTGCATAGCTTTTTTAAAAGATATCTTTTTATTATCATTCGAACTTGTAACTTCTATTAATTTATTTATGGATTCTTTGTTTTTTAAAGAATCTATACAACATTGTGCAACTAATCTTCTTGGTATTGATCCATTAATTTGAGTATCTTCTTTTGAATAATTTATATTTTCTGATTTAATATCTTCATTTTCCTTTAATCCTCCTGGTCTAATAATAGTCCATTCAAAATTTGAATTGCGTAGAAAGTTTTCACCTAATTTCTTCCAAATAAGAATTAAACCAAATAAGTTTAGTGGATGAAATAATTTACCAGTACAAAGGGAACTAACTAAGATAACTCTTTTAATACCAACTCTTTTGCAACTCTCTAATTGCCTGTATACACCTAATGCATCAACCTTTGCAGGACCAGTTAAATCTAATGATGCTCTCGCTCCAGTCGCAATTATCAAAGCATCAATATCTTTTAAAGCTTCATCAAGTTCCCCTTTTTTGTCTAAAGAAACCCTAATTGTTTCTAAACGCTCTAGTCCTGCTGAGACTTTTGAATTCTTTCTGATGATTTGCCTTACTTTATATCCTTTCTTAATTGCTTCTTCGGAAATTCTATAACCTGTTTTCCCCGATGCACCAGTAATTGCTATTTTCATGATTAAAAAACTAATTTTAATATTATATAAATTTCTTAAGGCTTTTTACATATAAATTTCTTTTTTCTTTTGGGATAAAGAGTGCGACATAAATAACATTTTGTTCCATCACAGCCTCTTGCTGTACAGTATTCTCTGCCATAAAAGATTATTTGCAAATGTAAAGTATTCCAATCATTAACAGGAAATATTTTTTTTAGGTCTTTTTCTGTTTGAACTACGCTATCGCCATTTGATAGGCCCCATCTTTGTGCCAACCTGTGTATATGAGTATCGACTGGGAATGAGGGTATTTTAAACACTTGAGACATTACAACTGATGCTGTTTTATGACCTACACCTGGAAGAGATTCAAGCTTCTCAAAAGAATCTGGGACCGTACCATTATGCTTCTCAATCAATAATTTAGATAAATTATAGATGTTCTTTGATTTTTGATTGGAAAGACCTAAAAATTTTATGTATTCGTAAATGCCATTAATACCTAGCTGCATCATCTTTTCTGGATTATCTGCAACTTTAAATAAGCTTTTTGTTAATTCATTAACTTTTTTATCTGTTGATTGTGCACTTAAAACTACGGCTACCAGAAGAGTATATGCATTTGTATGATCAAGGGGTATTGGAGGCGATGGATATAGCTTTTTGAGTTCCTTGTGTATTATTTCTGCTCTTTCAGACTTTCTCATTAAATTTGAAAATTAAATGGTGTATAAAATTATACATGGGATATTTTAGGTGAATATTTTCTGCTAACTTAATATATTTGAATAAGAAGAACTTAGTGAAAAATGATGCGTTAATAATTGATGATTTGCATCATAAATATGATAAACAAGAATGTTCAAATTGGATATTAAACGAAATTAACCTGAAAATTGAAAATGGCGAATTGTTAGGGTTGCTTGGTCCTTCTGGTTGCGGAAAAACTACTCTTTTAAGATTAATCGCGGGGTTCGAATATCCCTCTAAAGGGACGATTTCTCTAAATGATAAGGAAATTTCAAGTAGGCAAAAAATTCTTAGTCCTGAGAAAAGAAATATTGGGATGGTTTTTCAAGATTATGCACTTTTTCCTCACTTAACTGTTTTGGAAAATGTAATTTTTGGTTTGAAAAACAAAAAAGATAGATCTAGAGTTAATTATTTATTGAATGTTGTTGGTCTTGATAGTTTTGTTGAAAGGTACCCACATGAACTGTCTGGAGGCCAAAAACAAAGACTCGCAATTGCGAGAGCTCTTGCTCCAGGTACAAATTTTATTTTATTAGATGAACCTTTTTGTAGTCTTGATATGCATGTCAAACTAAAATTGAGAAGTGAACTCCCTAATATCCTAAAAGGTTGTAATGCAAGCGGATTGATGGTTACTCATGATCCGGAAGAAGCGATGTCAATTTGCGATAAGGTCGCCGTTATGAATGATGGAAAAATACATCAAATTGATACGCCAATAAACCTTCTAAATAATCCCAAGACCATATTTGTTAGTAGTTTTATTTTGGGTAATAATATTATTAATCTTAAAAAAAATGGTAATTCATATATTTCTTGTTTAGGTGAAATAAATTGTTCAGAGTATTTGAAAAATACAGGTATCAAAAGTATGTCAATTTCGCCTAAATTTATTTCAATTAAAAGATCAGAATCTGGTGATGCGATTGTTATATCTAAAGAATTTCTTGGAGAATTTCTTATATATAAAGTTTCTATTAATGGAAACATATTGCGGGTTAGAACTGATATTAATAATCTTCTAAATAATGGTGATAAATGTTGTCTTTCTATAAATAAAAATAGTTTTTATTTTTTATATCCTGGAGCACATAAGGTATATATATAGAATTTATTTATAGGCAATTACACTTGCCTCCCTTCCAATTAGAGCATTTTTTCTTTTTACATTTCTTTTTTTTATTTTTATATATTTTTTTAGTTAATAGCAGTTCAGAAAAACTGTACTCTGAATTCATTTATAGTATTGCGAGTGATTTTCATTATCATATTATTTAATTTAATTTAAAGGATTTATTAATTACTAATTTATACAAAATGTTGTATTATTTATCTAGATACTTATCTGAAAATGAATGAAAATAATCTAAAAACAAAGAAATTAATTAATTTTGGTCCATCTGGAAGAGCTGTCGCCCAACCGATAGATAATAGTTTATTGGATAATATTTTTGAACATCTAACAATGGAAAGATATGCTAATGTTCAATATTTTTCTATGTATCTATGGTTTCAAGAACGTGATTTAAATGGATTTGCCTCTCATTTTCTTAGTGAATCACAAGGCGAAATGGAACACGCGCAGAAATTTGCAGATTACTTAATAGCAAGAGGACAAAGCGTAAAATTAGATGAAATTCCTGCACCTGTTCAAAAATGGGATTCTATAGAGGAACTGATTTCTTATTCTTTTAATATGGAGGCTGATTTAACTTCATCCCTACAACAACTTTATTCCATATCAGAAAGAATTTCAGATACAAGAACTAACGTATTTTTGGATCCTATTATAGAGGCTCAAACACAATCAGAAGATGAATTTGCGAACATACTGGGCAAGGTAAAGTTTGCTTCTAATCAACCTTCGGCAATACTACTAATAGATAGTGATTTAAAGAAAAAATAAATTACTTTCAAATTTATTTTCATTCAATGTCCTTTTGGTTATTTCAAAAAGTAAATTCGAAAAGTTAATTTTCTCATTATTTTTATTTAAGAGTTCAGCTATTTTATGAATCTCATTAACTCTTTTAAAAATATTTTTGTTTTCAGCAAATAATCTTCCCTTCAATGCTTTATTTTCTGTAGTTTTATAGGATTGCTTGATATTTCTGAGTCTATTCGATAAAACATCAACTTCCATTAACAAGTTGTTTGTAAGTGATTGTGATTCCTGCATATTTTTATAGTGGCGATGTTTCAATAAAAGAAGGTGCAACACTGACTGTTTGTGTTCCAATAGGAGCTATTAATAACTCAGATGATCTTAATTTAGAAATTAATCTTGTTGACGTTACACGAGTAGAACCGATTAATTCACCAATTCTTTCGTGGGTTAACCTAAAAGGTAACTCACACCATTGCCCACATCTCCTACCTAAACGATTTACTAGTATTGAAAACAACGCTTGTAATCGCTGTTCTGCATTTCCTAAGTGTCTAATCCTAAGGAGTTGCAAAGTCCATTCATTTACTGCATCGAAACCAATATTCTTATCAATATTCACATTGCTGTGAAATGACAAATCTGTTAGTGCTTCAACACAGACACCTTCGCTACATAAAAGGTCCGTTCTTAATTGATCTCCTGATTGTAAAAATGCGAGTGTCATTCCTTCAGTTTCTTCACAAGGGCAATAAACTCTAGCAATTCCACTTTCAACTTCTAGGCATGTCCCTTTTGGTCTTGATGAGGGATCTATTAATACGGATTGTCCAGTTATTATTCTTACTGATTTTGAGGGAGATTCTCCATAACTATGGAAATTCATTAATTTTAATATGATAATGAGAATTATTATCAATTATGCACTATAAAATTACTTATTGCAATAGATTCTCATTATCATCACATTTCTGAAGTTTTTCTTTACAAAGTATTTATGAATATAATTTAGGTAGAAGTTCTAAATAATTTTCCTTAAATGAGCGCAAATAGAGTTTGCTTTAATTGTGGAAGTTCTTCATTCGTCTCAGACCGATCTTTAGGAGGTAAGATGGTCTGCTCTAAATGTGGATCTTCAGCATTTAAAAATAAATCCTCTTCATTTTTAAAAAGTAAAAAATTAGTATTTCTTGCTATTGCGATAGCTATTTTCATAATTGTTATTTAGATAATCTATTTATATTCCAAAGTCCATTATTATTAGTTACCTCTACTTGAATACCAAATAACTTATTAAAATTTTCACTATTCATAACCTTATTTTGATCTCCATCAGCGATTATTTTGCCATCTTTTAGCATTATGACCCGGTCATAAATTTTGGTAATCGTTGAAATATCATGAGTGACGCATAAAATTTTCGTATTTAATTTTGATAATTCATTAACCTTATCAATTACAAAAAACTTTGATTTATAATCTAAATTTGCAATTGGTTCATCTAGGATTAAAATATCCGGTTTTTTGATTAATGCCCTTGCAATGAGAGAAATTTGTTTTTCTCCATCTGATAAATAGGAAAAATTCTTTTTAGATAAATTAGAAATATTCATTTTCTTCATAATTTTTTCCACCTTATAAGAATCTCTTTCAGATTTTTTTTGTACGTAACAATATCTTCCATATAGCCCACTTAAAATTAAATCAAAAACTTGTAAATTTGGATTTATTCTATTTTTTATATCATTATTTACGGTACTTATTTTATTTCTTAGTTCCCATAAATTTACAAGTTCTTTGTCAAATATCTTTAGTTTCGATTCATCAGCTACTACTGGGTATAAGTTTCTATTAATTATTTCAATAAGAGATGATTTACCCGATCCATTTGGTCCAATTAATATAACATTTTCTGAATACGATATCTTTAAATTTAAATCTTTAATTACTCTAAAGCCATTTTTAAAACAATTTATATTTTTTGCATCAAACCAAAATTTATTAAACACTAAAACTTATTACTCCAAAATATAATCAATTGAATCGAGCTTAAAATAAATATAAAGAGATAAAGCCAATTCAACCATGAAGGTCTATCTACTTTCTTCATGGATTATATTATTAACATAAAAAATATAAGCGGAGCAGCAAATCTTACAAATGTTTTTCTAATAATATTAATATTATTTGCAATTTCTAACTTCTTTATCTCAGGAGGATATTTCAATATAACTTTGTCATATACATCAAGATTTTGGGTTTTGTTAATATTTTTCCATGGTTCATCTTTATCTTCAGAATTCTTGTACCACTTCCAAAAATAATTTATTATCCTATCTTCTCCCAGTAATTTTATTTCATCCTTACTTATAAATCCCATATCGTGATTATATGTTTGTGTTTTTAAAATCATGTAATCCTCATCGAATATCTTATAAAAAATCTTTCTTTGAGTCTCTTTAAATAATAAGAGATTATTAAGCAGTTTATTTTGTAGAAATTTCCTGTAGTGTCTTACTATCACTCTTGCTTTGTTATTTCCTAGAGGGATATGATCTAAAACTTGTAAATATCTTGATGAGGAAGGATCGCCTTTGTAAATTAATATCCTTCCTGGAGGTATGTACTTTATCCGAATAAATTCTTTTGTAGGGTCATTCTTGTAATAATAAATACTTTCAATGTATGAGGGATTAATATTAATTTTTTGGTTAAAACTAACTAATACGTTTTTATTCACATCTTTATCTGGGATTGTATCGCCATGAACCCAAAAGATGTGAAGGATATCTAGGTGATTTTCAATAATCCTTGACCAATCACATTTGAAGTCGACTAATACCTCCTCAAAGACATAATCCTTATGTGAAAAACCATTTTCATATAATTCGTAGTTACTTATAGGTGTCTCTTCATTTATATTATTTAAATCAGTCTCAGATTTTTTAGAAAAATGTACAAAAATATATCCATTTTTTTCTGAAGTTTTGTATTGAGATAAATGAATCCTTTTGGCGTAGTTATCGTAGTTATGATCAACTATATGGCGACATGTTATTCTGTCGAGATTTTGGCAACTTCCTCCAGATGAAAACTTAGCTCCATGATATGGGCAGGTTATTACTCCATCTGATAATGTCCCTCCAAAAAAGGAGGCCCCTCTATGTGGACAAATATTTTTAATGCACCTAACGTTATTATTCTCATCTCTATAAAGAACAAGAGGCTCATCATAGAGTGAAAAATAATATAGTTTATTTTTTTTTAGTTCTTTAGAGGGACAAATTGCATACCAACCAAATAAACCTATATTTAAATCTTTCTGAGTTTCTCTAATATCAAACGAGTCAATTTTTACTACCGTTCCTTTTTTAAATGGCTTAAGAACGGTACTAAAGTCTTTTGATTTAAAAAAATTAATTTGTCTGTTTTCCATAAATTAATTTCTTTTTTTAAATGACTGTTTATCTTTGGGAACTATAACTCAAGTAAATAATCAATTTCTTATAAAAAGAAAATTCTCTATTATTTGTAGCAATAATTGTGTAGTTATCGAAAAATATTGAGTCTCTATCGTATCTATGTATCTTTATTTCATGTTTTTTGTATCTTTTGTGATTCTTTCAAATTTTTTATGTAATCAATAGCATCATCAATATTTTTGTGGAAATTACATTGACCCAAGTAACAACCTATAAATCTTAAAAATTTTCTCTTGCCACCACTAATTTCATATCTATGTATTGTCCCGCCATCTATAGGAGCATAAATAAGTTCTGGTAGTGCCATATTAATTTTGTATTTAATACTTAATTAAAACAATAATTCATGTTTAAATACATTTCCATAGCTCAATCCATATATTTAATAATTAATTTACTTATTTTTAAATAATTATTTATTGAATACCCATGTATTATTTGTTATCTATTAATTATTGATATGGATTTTTTATTATGCCAAAAGCATTTAGGCGTTTTTTAAAAAAATTACCAAAAAAATTCAAACTATAAAATACTCATTTAGAGAGTTTTAATCATCCAAAATATGAAATAGCTGTTCTGGTTAATAAATTTTTAATAAAACATAATCGGCAGAGTTAAATTTTAAACTATATTAAATTTGCAATTTTTGAAATATTATGGTCAAAAGGGTTTTTGCGATATTCACATTAACATTGCTTTTTCTATTTAGTAGTCCAGTTTACTCATTAGATACTTCTTCAAAAACTCTTGAAAAATATACTCAAAAGATTTCTAGCAAGTTCACTAGAACTTACTGCAACACTACCAACTTCGGTATTTCTTATGAAGGAGCTTTGGCATTTGCAATTGGAGAAACTAATAAGGAATTTAAAAATAATAAACTCAATAAGTTAATAGATTATTCTCTACTAAAAAATTCAATAGTTAATGATTTAGAAAATAATTGCCAGGTTTATGATTTCGATATTAGTAATTTAGAAAATTTGAGATTTAACTAGAAAATGTAAATTTTATGAGTCTTATTTTTTACCTATCCAATCATTTGGTTTCTCCATCATCCATTCGAAAACCCCTTTGGCATCAAGGTTTTTAGAAGCATAAACAAATAAAATTGGAAATATTAAAACAACTGCGCCAATAACTGCTAACTCTATTTTACCGATTCCCATCTCAGTAAATGTTAAAGCAAAATAATTAATCATTATATTTATTGAATTAAAATTTATTTCTACATAATTTATGAAAAAATTGGTATCCATTCACTTTTATATAAAATATCTTAATTATTTATTGCGAAGGATATTTGTATAAAGTACCTATTTTATTGATGCAGAAATTTTAATAATTTAAATAATAGGCTTCTGATTGATGGTTATGAATCATGAAATTATTATTTTTACACCTATTTTTGCATTAATGATTGGATTTATAGTATTGAGAATATTAAAAAAAAGAAAGAGATCAGCTAAAAGTATTTATAAATTAATAGATGATTTAGAGAAAAAATACATATATTGATTCCTCTGTAAAAAAATTAATCAAATTCTATTCCAACTTCTTCTTTTAAATTTCTTTCCAAATCTGGAAGATGAGGTTCAACCCAATGATCTTTGTTATCAATTCCTGCTGCATTTACATAATTCATAATATGTTGATCTACTTGCTTGTAAAGATCATGCAAATTTAAATCCATACGAATGTCATGTGCAATTTCAGATACTTGTTTTTCAGTTAGACAATGATCTGGATGAAGTAAATCACAACATGGGATTCTCTTTTCGATCAATTCATTTAGATTGATTTTTATCTCGTAATCTTGATGGACAGTCATTGAATTAATAGCTTTCTTATTTTAATTCTAATTATGTTTAAGGTTTTGTATATCTTTAGTCAAGAAACAAAGTTCTTTAATACATATAGGGTAATTTTAAATAAATAGATCTTCCAAATCTTTGTACAAATCATCATTCTCTTTTTGGTTTTCTATAAGTTCATAGTGATCTAGTGAAAGTTCTTTTTTTGAAGTATAGAAAAGATATCCAAGGGCTCCTAAGAGTAATGTTGTTGGTAAAATCATTAGCATTAAATTGACTTATAATGAATATAGTGCAACACTTATTAGAGTCAAGTGCTGAACTTTAATTAATTTTTAAATGCCTACCAAGAAAAAAAGAGTTGGGTTTATACCTAGAGCAGATGTTATGAGAATAATTGAAAAGTTGAGCACAGAGAACAATTTAAGTAATTCAAAAATAATAAGTATTTTAGTAGAAGAAGCACTTTCTATAAGAGGTATTTTTAATAAAAAAACTGGTAAAGTAACCCAATCATATCAATCAAATGATGATAATTCTGATGACTTTATAGATAATGCAAAACTCTCAATTGATACTAACTTAGGAAATCATTTTATTAATAGTAAATCAACCCATCTAAATGAAGAGACTCAGGAGGCTTTTGACTTGCAAACTTATAAAAAGTTTTTATCATTCCTAAAATTTCAGGAAATGATGGATAAATATAATACGTAATTAGGTGTTGCTAAGTGATACACTGTTCGTTAAGATTAATTTGTATATATAGGAGATTCGCGTATTAATAATATTTTTCATCATTTCAAAAACCTAAATCCTATTAATCTATTAAATATTTATCACTATGAATTCATCTCTCCCAGGTTTATCTGTAAATCTCCTCCCTCCAGACAAGTTATATTGTAATTTTAGTTATTGGAGCTCTTTGTTCTCTCAGGATATGCAAATTTTATGGGATAGAGCGCATGGAGTACCTTTAGAAAAACTGCCAAAAGGTGTTTCTGATATGATTTTTCCGTATTTATTGCTTGCACTCTCAGACTATAAGACTTCGCAAATAAATAAAATGAATGGAATAGGATTAGACAATTTATTAAGCCTTTGGTTTGATAAGTACTTATTAAATAAAAATGGTTACTTCGAGCTAATTAAAAAATAATATTATAAATTAGCTATTAATATCAAATTTGATTGCTATAAAATTTATTACATTTAAAAATTTTTTAGTGATTCTTTCCTAATTGGCACATCAATAGTCTTGCTATAAATATATTAAAAGGTTTGATGGTGCATTCTTTAAATTTCTTTTTAGCAAATATGCGTATTATCGTTTTGATAATGAAAATCAGGAGTGATATTAAATTAAGAAAAGCGAGATAAATGAAACTTAATTCAAAAACCTTAAGCTTGATATTAAACCTGTTATTTTGCTTGTTTGTATTTATTATTTAATTTTTTAGTCTTTATTAATTTGTTTACAAAAAATTCAAAAATTAATATTCAAATTTGGTTGACTTTTATGGTTAATGCGTTGATAATGTCAAAAATAAATTTTTATTGTGAATCTTCTTTCAGATACTTTTGATGATTTTGTTGATGATCTACTGTCATCTGAGGTTAATTTGTTAAAAGGAGAACTTGATTTTCTTCTTATGCAACACTTATTTAATTCTATAGATTTGGAGCTTATAAATAAAAATGAAACTATAGATGAAGAATCATTAGCTGCTTAATTTTTATGAAATTTTTATATGAAAAGTTTTGGGTTCCAGTTTTTGGTTATATTTTATCTAAATTTGTTTTTTTAATAGAAGGTAAAAAGCAGGACTCTAAAAAAATAGATTAATTACTTTTTTTCTTCATTAAGTATTTTTAAATACATAATCAATGTGAATATATTTTGATAACAACAAAAGTAGTACTTTAATTTTACGAACATATGCATGGTTGAGATGTAGGATGTTTGCGTTTTAGCAAATTAAAATAAACAAAAACAATATGTTGAAGCCATATACAGTGCATTACCGTGATTTTCAAAATATAAGATTAGAAAATTGTTTTTATGCTTCTGACGCTTACGAGGCTAGAACATTAGCAATGGAATTTAATAAGTATATAAATGAACATCCAAATAGTATTGACCTAATAAGATGCGAAAAATGAATAAAAGTTTTTAGAAATCTGGAATAATTTATTTAAACACTTAAGAACTTATCTATGACTGCTTGACTCAACTCACTAGTATTTCCGCTAGCAACAATACCTCCTCGTTGCATCGCATAATATCTATTAGCTTGTCTTACAAAATGCAAGTGTTGTTCTACTAATAAAACACCAATTCCTGTATCTTTAATTATCTGATTGATTGCATTTTCTATGTCTAAAACTATATTTGGCTGAATACCCTCCGTTGGTTCGTCAAGTAATAGAAGTTGAGGTTTGCCTAGTAATGCTCTTGCAATCGCTAATTGCTGTTGTTGTCCTCCACTAAGATCTCCTCCTTTCCTTTGAAGAAAATCTTTTAGGATTGGGAAGAGATCGTAAATAAATGGATCTATTTTCTTGTTCTTAGATAATCCACCAGGTAGAGACTCCATCCCTAACATAAGATTCTCTTCAACTGATAGATATGGTATAACTTCTCTCCCCTGAGGGACGTAAGCCATTCCTTTCCTCGCCCTTTGATGAGGTGCTTTTCTATTGATGTTATCACCACATAAATAAATATCGCCTTTTTTTTGTTTTAACAAACCAATAAGTGATTTCAATAAAGTTGTTTTGCCAACTCCATTTCTTCCAATCAAACAAACCATTTCTCCTGATTTAACGTTTAAATCTACATCTCTAAGAATATGACTTTCGCCATAATAAGTATTTAACGATTTTATTTCGAGTAAATTTTCCATAACTAGTCCTCAGGTCTTCCTAAATAAACATCAATAACTTTTTTGTCCTTTTGTATGGTTTCCATCGTTCCCTCACATAATACTGTGCCCTGATTTAATACTGAAACATTACTATCAAGTCTTCTTATGAATTCCATATCGTGATCTATTACCACTACTGTATTTTCGCCTGAAAATGATTTTAATAAATCAGCTGTAAGATCAGTTTCTTCATCAGTTAAACCCGCAACAGGTTCATCTACTAACATTAAATCTGGCTTCTGTCCTACTAACATGGCTATCTCGAGCCATTGTTTTTGGCCATGTGATAAAGATCCAGCTTTAGAATCGACTTTTTGAGCTAAATTAACAATCTTCATAAGACGATCAATCTCATTAAGCTGCTCATCCTTAATACTTTTGTTTATAAGGTTTAAGGGACTTTTAGGAGTTGTCACCGATATTTCAAGATTTTCTTTAACTGTTAGATTTTCAAAGATTCTTGGACTTTGGAACTTTCTTCCAACTCCAAGTCTGGCTATTTTATGCTCCTTTCTACCTACTAAGGATTTCCCTTTAAAAATTACTTCACCGTTTGTTGGCTTAACCTTTCCAGTTATTACATCAAGAAATGTTGTTTTACCTGCGCCATTGGGTCCTATTACAGCTCTCAATTCTCCTTTCTTTAAATTTAAATTAAGTTTGTTGAGAGCTAAAAAACCCTCGAAACTAACAGTAATATCAATTAAATTTAAAAGATCTTTATTATTCATTATTTCCCTCCTTATTGTTAACTTCTAAGCTTGGATAGGTTTCAATCTTTCTTTTCAAACCAAATCTTTGAAGAAGATTCCTAGGACCATCTCCTTGAATCCAACCTAAAACTCCTTCTGGCAGAGCTGTTACAACTAAGATAAATAAGCCTCCTTGAATAAACATCCAGCTAGCAGGTAAAGCTTCACTTACTAGACTTTTTGCATAATTGATGAAAACTGCTCCTAGTATCGCTCCCAATAAAGTTCCTCTTCCTCCAACAGCCACCCATATAACCATTTCTATAGAAAAGGGAACCGTCATAAATTGAGGAGATACTATTCCAGACTGAACGGTATATAAAGCTCCCGAAATTCCGGCGAGACCTCCAGCAATAGAAAATATTATCGTCTTGAAAATAACTGGGTTGTATCCTGTAAACCTAACTCTTGGTTCATCATCTCGTATTCCTATAAGGATATTCCCAAATCTTCCTTTGACTACCCACTTTGCAAAAAACCATGCTGCTATTACTAGTATGGCGGTTATCCAAAAGAATATTCTTTGCATGGACTCTGAGCCTACCATCTGACCAAAAAGTTGTGTTACATCTGTTTTTAATCCATTTGTTCCATTTATAAGCTTTTGTTGTCCATTAAAGAAGTTAAAGAATACAAGAAGAGAAGCTTGTGTAAGTATAGAAAAATAAACCCCTTTGATTCTATTCCTGAAAACAAGAAATCCAATTAAACCAGCAACCAATGCTGGAATTATCCAGATAGCGAAGAAGGTAAAAACAGGCGATCTAAAGGGTTCCCAGAAAAAAGGTAATTTTTCAACACCATATAAAGCAAAAAATTCAGGAATATTATTTGGAAATTCAGAGGAGCTGGTTATTTGCAAATACATTGCTGCACAATATCCACCTAGTGCAAAAAATATGCCTTGTCCAAGACTTAGTAAACCTGTATATCCCCAGATAAGATCAACACCAAGTGCAACTATGGATAAGGATAAGTATCTACCTAGAAGGTTTAGTCTAAATACAGGGAGTAGAGTTGGTGCTGCAATAATTAATGCTATTAATATTATCCAAAATGATAATACTATTTTTTTATCAAATTTAATTTTACTTAAGGACATTAGTTTTCAACCATCCTTCCTTTTTGAGGAAATAAACCTGTAGGTTTAAATTGTAAGAATATAACAATTAGTGCAAATATCATTACTCTTGCCATACTTGTGGTCGCAAAAAAGTTAATTGTGTTTGATAAAGGTAAAGGCATATCTGGCCATATTGATAAGAGCCTTCCAGCTCCAATTAAATCAGTCATTATTCCTATTCCAAATGACGCAAGTACCGTTCCTAATAGATTTCCTACTCCTCCCAGCACTACAACCATAAAACAACCAACTATATAGTTTCCGCCAACATTTGGTCCTACAGAACCTAAAAGAGATACTGCTACCCCAGCAACTCCTGCTAAGCCAGATCCAATTCCAAAAGTAATTATATCCACTTTTTCAGTAGATATACCAAGACAATCACTCATTTGTCGGTTCTGAGTAACTGCTCTTATACGCATCCCCCAAGCACTTTGATTAAGAAATAATGTTATTGCTATTACAGAGATTAGAGTGATGACGATTATCATTAATCTTGTTTTAGGAAAAGCAGTGCCAATAATTTCAACTTGACCTCTCATCCATGAGGGTGCTGTTACATCAACATTTCGAGCGCTTGCTCTACTAAGTTTGCTAACAGAGGAAGAGATTAAGCTACCTGTCAGGACCCCAGTTAAAGCAGCAAATATCCAAGAACTAAATTTAAAATATTTGAAATTTATTGATTCTTTTATTTTTGAAGGGAATGTGGTTGGTAAGAATAAACCAATTATCAGGCTTATAACAAGACCGGTCCCATAAGCTAAAGGTACACTTCTTACAAATTGTTGAAGAATTAGGCTTACGCCCCAAGTTGCGAGAAGTGTTTCTAGTGGACTTCCATAAAGTTTTCTTATTATAGTTTTTTCCAGGAGAATGCCTACTACTCCACTAACAATAAAAGCAAGGAAAATAGAAACTATTATGTACGAATTGTAAAAAGGTTTTAATATAGGTAATTTGAAGATTAATTGTGTTACATATGTTGTGTAAGCCCCAAGCATCATAAGTTCTCCATGGGCAAGATTTATTACACCCATAAGACCAAAAACAATTGCTAGACCTAAAGCCGCAACAAGTAGTACAGATCCGATTGCAACACCATTAAAAAGACTATCGAGAAGTAACTCCAATTTAGAAAAAAAAATATTTGATTATATAAAATAAAAGGAGGCGTTAACCTCCCTTTATTTTGAAGTATAGGTTTTAATTAGATTAAAGCTTATACTTTTCTCCTTTTGAAGGATCTGTCCAATCGCATGCAAATCCTTTTGAACTTGGATGTTTTTGGTTCCATGCTTGAGGAAGAACAACTCCTGTCTCTTCAAGGATTGTAAATCCACCCTCTGCATTTATCTCTCCAATTCTCACTGTTTGAGATAAGTGGTGATTAGGCATAACTTCTACTGGACCTTGTGGAGCATCAAACTTTTGACCAACAAGGGCTTCCCTTACTGCGTTGTCATCGAATGTTCCAGCATCTTCTACTGCCTGTTTCCATAAGTAAACCATGTTATAAGCAGATTCTTGAGGATCAGCTACAACACGATCTGCTCCCCATCTTTTCTTGAAACTTGCAGCAAATTTCTTAGATGCAGGAGTATCAATTGACATCATGTAGTTCCAAGCGCCGTAGTGACCTTCAAGGAACTCTGGACCAATTGTACTAATCTCTTCTTCAGCAATTGAATAGTTCATTACATAGTACCCACTTGAAGGTGTGATACCTGCGTCTTGAATCTGTTTGAAGAATGCAACGTTTTGGTCACCATTAAGTGTATTAATGATTATTCCGCCTTCAGGAAGCGCCTTTTTGATTTTTGAGATAATTGGAGCAACTTCAGTATTTCCTAATGGAAGGTAATCTTCTCCAACAACTTTACCTCCTAACTGTTTTACCTGAGCTTTTGTGATTGTGTTTGAAGTTCTTGGGAAAACATAATCAGAACCTACAAGGAAGAAGTCTCCACCAGCTGCGGGAGAACGCTTATACATGAAATCTGTAGCGGGTTCTGACTGTTGGTTTGGTGTGGCTCCTGTATAGAAAATGTTATTAGAACATTCTTGAGCTTCATATTGAATTGGGTAGTAAAGGAAAGCATCCTTAGATTCGTAGACTGGTAACATTGCCTTTCTACTAGCAGATGTCCAACCACCAAATACGACAGGTACTCCGTCTTGATCTATAAGTTTCTTAGATTTTTCGGCAAAAGTAGGCCAGTCAGATGCACCATCTTCAACTATGTATTCTATTTTGTAGCTTTTACCGCCAACTTTTACACCACCAGCAGCGTTTATCTCTTCAATAGCCATTTTTTCAGTATCAACAAGGGTTGATTCAGAAATTGCCATTGTTCCAGACAACGAATGCAAAATACCAACGGTTACTGTGTCGTCGAAACTTCCGGAGGTTCCACCTCCACCACATGAAGTTGCTGTGACAGCAAGTGAGGCAGTAGCTAATCCTGCCAAAATACGCCTTGAAATTCTCATGAATTAGGATAAATTAGGTAATTGACCCTCATTAGGGGGATAAAGTAAAAGTTATTAACGAGTGAGAATTCGTTTTGTATCAGTCGTAACTTTTTGTTGAATCCAATACATTAGTAATGAACATTTTTTTAGTTTCGATTGGTGGGTATATGCGACTCTAAAAATTGAGTTATTTCTTCAACTCCAGTGCCTTTACTTAGGTTAGTAAAAAACCAAGGTTTCCCTTTTCTCATTAATTCAGTATCACTTTTCATAATATTTAAATCTGCACCAACCATATCTGCTAAGTCAATTTTGTTTATTAATAATAAATCTGATCTTGTTATGCCTGGGCCCCCTTTTCTAGGAATTTTGTCACCAGCAGATACATCAATCACGTATATTGATAAATCTACAAGTTCTGGACTAAAACTAGATGCTAAATTATCACCTCCACTTTCTACAAAAACAAAATCTAAAGGATTATATTTATTTTCTAAATCTAAAACTGCATTTTTATTTAAGGAACAATCCTCTCTTATCGCTGTATGAGGACAACCTCCTGTTTCTACGCCAATAATCCTACCTTCCTCTAAAACTTTTTTATTTATTAGAAAGTTAGCATCTTCTTTAGTGTAGATATCATTGGTGACAACTGCTATCTCATAATTTTTTTTCAGGCTTAAGCATAGAGTCTCTACTAATGCAGTTTTCCCTGAACCTACAGGCCCAGCAACCCCTACTCTCAATTTGCTGCTCATAAATTAATTTCTAAAAAGTTTTGTATAAAGGTCATTATGATTTTGTTGTGCCATAGCTAAACCTACATTGCCAAAATAGATGTCATCAATTTCTTTGTCCATAATTTCTTTAGAAACTTTTGAAATTATTGCTAATAGGTCTCTCTGAATTAATTGTGCTTTTGTTGAGCCAATAGGAATAATTCTTATTGCTGCACTAAGTTGGTTTGCACTCCAAGCGTAAAAAAAATTCTCAACCATTTCTAACTTAGTAATTTCAAAACAATAACAAGCCCAACTCCAGGCTAATGACCAGGAGCTTTTTTTATTATTTTCATATATATATTCAAATCCAAATTCTTTAGTTAAATCAAAGAGAGATTTTGCCATTTGAATTTGTTGTTCTCTTATTTCGAGAGAGTCCTTAGATGAGAGGATCCATTTATCCAAACTCAATAGCTTTTGCAAATTATTTTTTAAATTTTTGCTGTCGTTTATTTCATTGAAAATATCATAAAAATCTAGTAAAAGTCTTGCATCTAGTCTGATCTGGCCAATTTTTAGTTCACTTATGATTAATTCTTTTACCGAATTTGAGTCTTTTAAATCTTTAGTATTTAGGTAACTTTCCATTCCTTCCGAATAACAAAATCCTCCTACTGGTAAGTTGGGACTTATTAATAGATATTTTAATAAGTGACTTTTACTCATGACTATGTGCCCCTCTTTCTGGAAAAAACTTTTTCTTGGTATTTTTTACATTAACTTTAAAATTAAGAAGCATGTTTTTAATAACATAATCACTTTTTGATAAAAGAATGCCTTCTTCGATTTCTACTTCCACGTGCCTATTACCTAGATGATAAGCAGTTTTAATAAGCTCAATTTGTGAATTTGAACTTATTTCAATTAAATCTTCTTTTTTGGCAATTATTTCTACATAAATATTGGATTCATTAGTTGCAAGAATATCTCCATCATTTAATTTGCCCTCTCTAGGTAATTGTAAGATTAATTCTTGATCACAATCAGTTAATCTTTTACCTCGTAAGATTCTTCTTTCATCTGAACTTAAGGTAAGTTTTAGAATTAAACCTAATTTTGGTTTTTCCTTAATCCAATCAGTTACAACAATTTGTTTATTCATTCTCATAATCAAAATTTTTGGTTACTTTAATTTAGTAATTAAAGAAAACAATTTATGATTAAAACTTCATGGGAAGGTAATTGTTTCTTAAATTTTTTTAATAATAAAGCAAGTTTAGGAAATGTTGATAAAACAATCTTTAAATCTAAATCAACTTCTCCTTATAAATTATTGAAGTCTACTCATGATCAAGAGGGCAGATGCATTTTGCCTGTTCTACATACTGCAGGGGGATTAGTGGGAGGAGATTTACTTGACTTTGAAGTAAATCTTGAAAAAAACTCTAAGGTTTTGTTGACTACTTCTTCAGCTCAAAAAGTATATGGATCAGTTGGAAGATCTAAAATCAATCCAAAAGGAAGTTTTTCAAAGCAAAAGAATCTTATAAACATTCTTGAAAATTCTCATTTAGAATATCTTCCCCAAGAAACAATTATTTTTGCAAATGGTTTATATGAGCAGACGTTTAAAGTATCCATCTCAGAAACTTCAAGTTTTTTATTTACTGATTTAATAAGACTTGGAAGATCTTCATCTGGAGAATCTATTGAGAGTGGAGTTTTTAGGTCTAAATTAGAAATTATGAGAAATAATGATTTACTTGATGATTGGGAATATGTTGATCAAATTGAATTATCAAAAGCAAGTTTTCTTGCCAAGTCAGGCATGGATTACATGCCCGTTTTTGGATCCTTAATTTGGATTTGCGAAAAAGATTTCTCCAAGTCAAAAATAAATAATCTTGTAGGAAATATAAAAATGATTCTCAATAAAACTAATAATAATTTATCTATTGGAATCCTTGAAAATGGAATCTCTGTAAGATTTCTAGGAAGTTCTTCTCAAGATGCTAGAAAATGTTTTTTTTGTATTTGGAAACAAATTAGGTCTGTTTGTGGATTTTGTGAGCCAAAATATCAAGGTGTATGGCCTTTACAAGATTCTATGAATTATTAATTATGTTCAGAAAGAACCTTTTTTAAGAATTTATAGATTAATTTTTTATTATGCATCTTTCGCCTCAAGAAAAGGATAAATTATTGATTTTTTCTGCTGCGCTCTTAGCTGAAAGAAGGCTCAGTCGAGGTCTTAAGCTTAATTATCCTGAAACAATAGCTTTTTTAAGTTTTCAAGTTCTCGAAGGAGCTCGAGATGGTAAAAGTGTAAGTCAATTAATGTCAGAGGGAACTACCTGGCTTTCAAAATCACAAGTTATGGAGGGCATTCCTGAAATGGTTGATGAAGTTCAAATAGAAGCAGTTTTCCCCGATGGGACTAAATTAGTTACTATTCACAATCCGATTAATTAGTTATGAGTAATTTAATTCCAGGCGAAATAATTCCTGAAGAAGGTGAAATCGAACTAAATCTTAGTAAGCAAGTTAAAACAGTAACAGTTTCTAATTCTGGAGATAGACCTGTGCAAGTTGGATCTCATTATCATTTTTATGAAGCAAACAAGGCTTTAATTTTTGATCGAGAAATAACAAATGGTATGCGTCTTGACATTCCTGCAGGAACAGCAATTAGATTTGAACCGGGTGATACAACAGATGTCAAATTAGTGCCATTTTCAGGTTTAAGAAATGTATATGGTTTTAATTCATTAGTTAATGGTCCTTTAAATAGTTAAAATTATGTCTTATAAAATTGATAGAAAAACTTATGCTCAAACTTACGGACCCACTACCGGAGATAGAGTAAGGCTAGCTGATACCGAACTTTTTATAGAAGTAGAAAAGGATTTAACTACATACGGAGATGAAGTTAAATTTGGTGGTGGTAAAGTTATTCGAGATGGGATGGGACAGTCTCAAGTAAGAAGAGCTGATGGAGCTGTAGATACCGTAATAACTAATGCTTTGATCGTAGATTGGTGGGGAATAATTAAGGCTGATGTGGGTATAAAAGATGGAATGATTTTTGAAATTGGTAAGGCTGGCAATCCTGATATCCAGGATAATGTTGATATTGTTATTGGTGCATCAACAGAAGTAATTGCTGGAGAGGGGCATATTCTTACTGCAGGTTCAATAGATACCCATATTCACTTTATCTGTCCCCAACAAATTGAGACGGCACTAGCTTCTGGAATTACAACCATGTTGGGAGGAGGAACTGGACCTGCAACTGGAACAAATGCTACTACTTGTACTCCGGGTTCATTCCACATTTCAAGAATGCTTCAATCTGCAGAAGCATTTCCTATGAATTTAGGTTTTTTTGGAAAAGGAAACTCAACAAATGAGGGCAATCTTATTGATCAGGTTGAGGCTGGTGCATGTGGATTGAAGCTTCATGAGGATTGGGGAACCACTCCTTCTACAATAAATTCTTGTCTAAATGTTGCAGATAAGTTTGACGTACAAGTATGTATTCATACTGATACTTTGAATGAGGCAGGCTTTGTTGAAGATACCATTAATGCTATTGCAGGAAGAACTATTCATACTTTTCATACCGAAGGAGCAGGTGGAGGTCATGCTCCAGATATTATAAAAATCTGTGGAGAAAGAAATGTTCTTCCTAGTAGTACAAATCCAACAAGACCTTATACAAGGAACACATTAGAAGAACATCTTGACATGTTAATGGTTTGTCATCATTTAGATTCTAAAATCCCAGAAGACATTGCATTTGCTGAATCAAGGATCAGAAGAGAGACTATTGCAGCTGAGGATATCTTGCATGATTTAGGTGCCTTTTCAATTATTGCTAGTGATTCTCAAGCTATGGGAAGAGTTGGTGAAGTGATTACAAGAACTTTTCAAACCGCACATAAAATGAAAGTCCAAAGGGGACCGCTATCACAGGATTCTGATAGAAATGATAATTATCGAGTAAAGAGATATATTTCTAAAGTCACAATTAATCCTGCAATAGCTCATGGTATTGATAAACATGTTGGGTCTATAGAAAAGGGTAAAATTGCGGATTTGGTATTGTGGAAACCTTCTTTTTTTGCGGTTAAGCCTGAATTAGTTGTTAAAGGAGGATCCATAGTTTGGTCCCAAATGGGTGACGCAAATGCTTCAATTCCTACTCCAGGTCCCGTACATGGTCGACCTATGTTTGCAAGTTTCGGCCAATCTCTAATTAAGAGTTCTTTTACCTTTTTAAGTAAAAATTCAATTGAACAAAATATTCCACATAAATTAGGCTTACAAAAGAAATGTATTGCCGTAGAAAATACCAGAAATATCAATAAATCAAACTTAAAACTTAATAGTAAACTACCAAATATTTCAGTTGATCCTCAAACTTATGAAGTTTTTTCTGATGGAGAACTTCTTACTTGTGAACCCCTTGATGAAGTCCCAATGGCTCAGAGGTATTTTTTGCTTTAGAAGTTTTTAATTAATTCTTTTTCACTTATCTTTATGTCTTTTGACCCTGCAATAGCTAAATCTTCTTGCAGTTTGTTCTCACAAGAAAGAACTCTTGACCAACTTGGTAATTGAAGTGTAGTAGGACAAGCCAGATAATCTTCTGTAGCAGGTCTTAATAGTTTCGCAAACTTTTGTACTGATAATTCTTCTTCGTGCCTATCGTATGGAAGTTGATTAACTGCTGAATCTAATCCAAATTGTTTTACCCGATCTTCTCCAACTCTTTTATAGAGAACTTCTAAAGTTGCTAGTTGAGTGCTAGTTAAGGTCTCGGCTTGATGCTCCATGAGACCTCTTAAAACACTTGAAAGTATTTCTGTACACATTTTTTGCAATCCTTCCTTAGAAGAATCACCAATATTCTTATGTTTATGATCAAATAAACCTAGGTCAACCTGGGCTATTTTGGAGGTCCTTACGTTTCTATAAACCTCTGATAATAAACCTATCTCTAAACCCCAGTCACAAGGAATTCTTAAATTCATAGCAAGGTCTTTAGTAAAAGCAAACTCACCTGCTAGTGGATATCTAAATGATTGAAGATATTGTAAAAACGGACCCTTACCAACTAACTGCTCAAGGCTTGCTAATAAAGGACCCACGAATAATCTTGTTGCTCTACCTTGTAATTGATTTGTTTCTAGAGACAATCTACTGTAAAAAGCTTTTACATATGATATTCCGTATGATTCATCCAGAAGTGGAAGTATCATTCTTGAAGGATATAAAGGACTAAAAGTTCTTATATCAGCATCAAAAAGAGCAACAACTTCTGATTTCCTAGTCGCAACTCCAATGCCTTGCCATACAGCCCATCCTTTACCTGGAGTTCCTAAAAGTTCTAATCCATTTTTTTCTTGGCTTTTTAATAGCTCAATTACAGAGGGAGAATTAGTCCATTGAACGTGAACAGGGAATGGCATTGAGTCAAAAAATGATTTTGCTGACTTAACTTGCTCAACAGTTTTTGCAGAGAGAGCAATTACTAATTCATTTAAACCTGTAAGGTTTTTTAAAACTTCTCTTATATCTTTTAATGCTGGACGTTCAAACTCTTCATATAAGCAAGGTATTAAAATGCTAGTTGGTCTTCTTTTAAGACTTTTGTTTAATTCTTTAAGTAAATTTCCTGTAACTCCATATTCATGTATTGTTGTGATTAAACCTTGTTGAAAGTCCATTTTCTAATTGATGTGCAGAATGGTATTAATACTTCGATGATTTTTTCAAAGTGAAGCAAATTGATTCAGAGAAAAAATTAGATAGATTAAAAATTAATAAATTGTTAAAAACAATTTATTCAAATCATACTACAGAAGAAATTAATTTTATTTCAAACCAATTATTACAGATTTTAGATGATTTCTCAGAGAAATCTGCTTATGAAGAAATAAGAGATAATCATAGGTGGAATGAATCTCACTCAGTTTTGATAACTTATGCAGATAGTATTTATAAAAATGGCGAGGCAACGTTAATAACTCTTAGGAAGTTATTAAGTAAACATTTTGGCAGTCTTTCTAAAGTTGTACATATTCTTCCTTTTTTGAAATCTACAAGTGATGGAGGTTTCGCAGTCTCAAGTTATGATTCCTTAGAAGAAAAATTTGGTGGTTGGGATGACCTCAAAAGTATTTCTAAAAATCATCATTTGATGGCTGATTTAGTACTAAACCATGTCTCATCATCTCACCCATGGGTTCAACAATTTATTAAATCCCAAGAACCAGGCATATCAAATGTTTTTTCACCGAAACAAAATCTTGACTGGTCAAATGTAGTAAGACCTAGAAGTTCCTCTTTGTTTTCTCAAATTAATACTGATGACGGTCCTAAACAAGTTTGGACAACTTTTGGGCCAGATCAAATTGATTTGAATTGGCATAATCCTAAAATGACTCTTGAGTTCTTAAATTTAATTACTACTTATTTATCTAATGGAATTAAGTGGTTAAGGCTTGATGCTGTAGGTTTTATATGGAAGGAATCAGGGACTACATGCTTACATTTACCTAAAGCACATTCAATTGTGAAACTCTTAAGAGTTCTTTTAAATAATCTTCTTGATGATGGAGTTTTAATAACAGAAACCAATGTTCCTCAGAAAGAAAATCTATCTTATCTCATTTCTGATGATGAAGCCCACATGGCATATAATTTCCCATTGCCTCCTCTCCTACTAGAAGCAATTATTACTTCAAGAGCTGATATTCTAAACTCATGGATTTTTGATTGGCCCATATTACCTGAAGACACCACTTTATTTAATTTCACTGCATCGCACGATGGTGTTGGTCTAAGAGCTCTTGAGGGTTTAATGAATGAGCAGAGAATTAAGGATTTATTAATTAATTGCGAGAAAAGAGGAGGATTAGTAAGTCATAGACGTTTATCAAATGGTGATGATAAACCTTATGAATTGAATATTAGTTGGTGGAGTGCAATGGAAGATTCTAGTAGAGATGCTAAAAGATTTCAATATGAGAGATTTATTTTGAGTCAACTATTAGTAATGGCTCTGAAAGGAGTCCCTGCATTTTATTTGCCAGCATTACTAGCTTCAGAAAATGATATTAAAAGTTTTTCTATGACAGGTCAAAGAAGAGATTTAAATAGAGAAAAGTTTAAATCAGAAAATCTTTTAGCTGTTTTAAATAATCCTGAATCTAATGCTAATAAAAACCTAAAATATCTTCGTAGCGCTATGGATGTCCGATCAGAATTGAAGCAATTTCACCCTTGTTCACAAATGAAATGTTTGTCTAAAGGTAGAAGTGATATTGTTGTAATAAAAAGAGGTATAGGCCCTGAGTCTGTTTTTGCAATCCATAATATGACTGAAAATAAAATTAATTATCAATTGAATGATAATGATCTACCAAAAATAATTGATAATGATTTCAATACCCGTGATTTTTTAACATCAACTAAATATAATTGCAAAAATATTAGTCTTGATCCTTTTCAAGTAATTTGGCTTAGTGCTCTATAAAAATGATAGAAAATTCTTCTATTTGGGTAGTAAGTGATGTAGATGGTACTTTAATGGATCACTCATATGATTTATCACCTGCTAAAGAAACTATAAAAAAACTACAAAAATTATCTATACCAGTAATTCTTTGTACAAGCAAAACCGCTTCTGAAGTAAAAGTTATTAGAAAAGAACTTAACTTGACGGATCCTTATATTGTTGAGAATGGTGCGGCAATATATGGTGAATCTCTTAAAAGAGTAAATGGAGAAATTATTCTTGGAATAAAATACGAATCTCTTGAAGAAATCTTAAATTTTATTTCTAAAGAAATTGATTACAAACTTACTCCTCTTAATAATCTCACTGATCAAGAAGCCACTCAGCTTACAGGTTTAGTAGGCAACTCATTGAACTTAATGCGTGATAGACACTGGAGCATGCCTTTTTTAAATCCGCCAAGTTATTTAGAAGAGAAAATTAATATCTGTTGTAAAAAATTCAATGTTGATATTTTTAAGGGCAATAGAATGAGTCACTTATTATCTACAAAATCCAATAAAGGGAAAGCAATAAATGCTCTTAAAGAATATTCAAATGTTCATAATATTGAAATTATAGGTTTAGGCGATTCTCCAAATGATTTGCCTCTACTTTTAAACTCAGATATTAGAATAATTATTCCTGGAATAGATGGACCTAACTTAAATTTACTAGATCAATTAAAAGATTTCGAATTTACTCTGGCTTCTGAACCAAATGGATATGGTTGGAAAAATGAAATCAATAAATTTATAAATAAGCGAGAACTAAGTTAGAAAGATGAAAGATTTAGATATTAATTTTCCTCTTGAAAAATTTGAAAAATTAATTATTGATATTGGTTGGGAATCCTTGGATGATTGGTTCGATTTTTGGAATAATAAAAGAAATATTCTTTCAATTGATCAATATTGGAACAATAAGGTAAATGATGATTGGATTTGGGGTTTGGCTTTACCTCTTTTATCTCAGGCTTATAAATTGCAAAATAATTCTGATAGAAAAATTATTGGAATCTCAGCTCTGCCTGGCACAGGTAAAACAACACTAGGTAAATGGCTCGAAGCTATATCTTTAAAATTAAACTTCAAAATTGCGGTTATTTCAATTGACGACTTTTATCTCCCGTCAAATGAAATGAAATTAGCAATTCAGAATAATCCTTGGAATGTTTCAAGAGGTTTCCCTGGAAGTCACTCAGTAAAATTAATGCATGAAAAATTATTAAATTGGAAGATAAATGGAAAATTAAATGTACCAGTTTTCGACAAATCTTTAAGAAATGGTTTAGGAGATAGATCTCATTGGAGATTAGATAATCCTGATTTATTAATTCTTGAGGGATGGTTTTTGGGAATAAAACCTTATTCTACTGACATAAATGATCGACCCAAAAATACAACAAATTTGAGTCTTCATGAATCATCTTATGTATTAAAAATTCAAAATAACCTACAAGAATATTTAGATATTTGGAGTTTAATAGACAATATTTGGCACTTAAAGCCATTGAAGATTGAATATATGAATATATGGAAAACAAATCAGGAAAAAGAAATGTTTTTACAGAAAGGTAACGCCCTTAAAGATGAAAATTTATGTAATTTCTTGAGAATGCTCAATGTCTCAATTCCTCATAAAAGTTTTGATGTTATAAAATCCTATGCGCTTTTATTAATTGATCAAGAAAGAAAGTTAGTTGAGGCTGGATTGAATTTATAGTATTTTTTAAATTTCTTTTTTTTCAGTAATTTTTTATACATTTTTTTTAGTTCTTAATAGTGTTTAATTATTTATATTTTGCTTCTTAGGAATGGTTGAGTTTTCTTACAAAAATGAAGGCTGTAGGATGGTTGTCTTGAGATGTATTGGTCCATCAAATTTTTTCTTAGAAAGAGTTTTATTTCCAACTGACATTCTTACTTTTATGGCCCCAAATGATTCAAGAGTTGAAATCTGGGGAAATGAATTATATGGTCCTAAGTTGGAAGAGAGAATAAGAATTTCTGCTGATAACGAAGATTCGACTTTAGTAGCATAAAATAGATATTATCTAATTGTCTTCGAGTCAAAATTTTTTACAAATACCTATTTTTTATTGATATTATCAAACTAGTTTTAGTTTTATAGATGTATTATTTTTCTTCCTTTGCAATAGGTGGTTTCGTTCCTTCTGCAGCTATCGCTGGTGTTTTACTTCTAGTTGGTTTAGGAGCCTTTTTTTATCTTGGTATTAAAGGACCTACAGATTATTAAACATGGGTTAATTAAAAATTGTAATTTTAAATTTTTATAACCTTCTTGAATTATTTAACATTATGGATTTAACAACTATTTTATTTATATTAAGCTTACCTTTCGTTTTATTAACGGTTTATTTTGGAACAAAAAATGATTTTTACGAGAGTGAAAACTATAAAGGAGATGGTTGTGCTCACGATGTTAAAAGATAACTTTATTACTAATTACCACTAAACACACAGGTCCATTTACTATTAAATTGCCAAAAAGGTTTGTATATTTGATTAGCGATTTTTCATCTGCCTTATTATAAGTATATAAATTTTTTATGGGAATAGATGTAAGGTAAGACTTCTTATACCACTAACCTCTGGCCTTCCTCCAGACCCTTGTCTATAAGTTCAAATTATTAACAAATAGTTAGCTTTCGCAGAACCAGAAAAGATTAAGGAAAAAGAATAAATAATATTAAGATAAACTTTTTGTTCATTTTTTTATACTAGTTTTAATTTTTAAATGTAAATTGCTATTAATTGATTATGTAATTTAATAATTTTTGGAATATTTAAAATTTGTTTTATATGGATTAATTCAAGGTTTGACGGAATTTATCCCTGTAAGCAGTACAGCCCATTTGAAAATTATATCTCTTTTCTTAGGTATTGATGATCCTGGAGCATCTTTGTCCGCTACTATTCAACTTGGCAGTGTTTTAGCAATAGCTTGGTATTTTAGGAATGATATTTTTAATTTCAGAAGTCATTCTTCCCAAAAATTTCTTAAATATCTCTTGCATGAAAGATTAATAAGGTCAATTTTGATTGGCACCATACCAATTGTTTTGCTTGGTGGGAGTATAAAAATATTTATCCCTTCTTTTTTTGAAAATGTTCTTCGTTCAAATTTATCAATAGCATTGGTCTCTTTTCTAATGGCTTTTTTTATGTACTTGGCAGATAGTTCTAAAAGAGGTTCTATTAATATTAAAAACCATAATTATTCAAATAGTTTATTGATAGGTTTCTTTCAAGCATTTGCAATTTTTCCTGGCGTTTCAAGATCGGGGGTCACTATTTCTAGTGCTTTAATATCAGGATGGGAAAGAGGTGATGCTGCGAAATTTTCTTTTCTTTTAGGGATACCAGCTATTTCTCTTGCTGCGATTGTTGAGTTTATTTCTTCTTTTAATGATGTTTTTTTACTAAGTTTTTTACCACTTTTCGTTGGTCTTATTACTACATTTTTATCCTCTTTATTAGCAATAGATTTCTTATTAAAGTTTTTTTCTTCAAATGGATTGAAAATATTTATTATCTATCGAGTATTTTTTGGTATAGTAATTCTTTTGAATTTATAATTGACTTTAAAAAAAAATTTTTGCAATTATGTTAAGGTTTTAAAAAATTCTTTCTAATGAACATTTTTATATCTTTCCAATTAGGTGAAGTGGAAGTTTCAAATTTAACTATATTGGTTTTAGCTTTTTTTTCTTCTTTTACATTTATAGCAGTAGGCATAAGTTCATATAAACTATATAAATCGCTTATAAATGAAGACGATAAATAATCGGAACGGCGGGATTTGAACCCACGACCCCCACTACCCCAAAGTGGTGCGCTACCAAACTGCGCTACGCCCCGTCTCTTTACTATAAAGATTAGATTGATTTAAATGTTATTCTTTATAGGATTGTTATCAGATATCAATACACACTTGTCAACTTCCCAATTAAAGTTTTCCCATATATGGTCTTCTAATTTATAATTGCTTCCAGGAAAGACTCCTAACTTAATTTTTGTAGGTGAAGCAGAACAATACTGCCTGCTCCCAGCTGATGCAAGATATTGTTGATGGTATTGTTCCGCATAAAAATATGAATTAATCATTTTTATTTCCGTTTCAATCATACCAAGATTTTTTTTGCTTAGTTCCGTTTGATATTGTTCTTTACTGGCTAATATGGTTTTAATATTATTTTCATTTTTGTAATATATTGCTGATCTATATTGTGTTCCAAAATCATTACCTTGTCTGTTTTTTTGAGTAGGGTCGTGACATTCCCAAAACATTTTTAACAAATCACTTACATCTATTTCCCTTTTGTCCCATACAACTCTTACAACTTCTGAATGACCAGTTAAGCCAGAACATACTTCATAATAAGTTGGGTTGTTTTTTTCACCTCCAGCGTAACCTACAGAAGTTGTGACAACTCCAGGAAGTTTCCAAAAGCATTTTTCAGCTCCCCAGAAACAACCACATCCAAAAATAATTTCATCTTCCTCTAAATTAGGATCTTTTTTGATATCTGTTTTTAATATTCTATGTAATGAATAAGCATCATTAGTTAAATTAATCTCATCATTACTCATAATATTTTTCAGGAATTTAAACATATTCAAATTTTTGTATTATAACTAAAAAATTAATTTTAGCTCTTAACAATTCTTGTAGCTAGTTCTCTTTCCCAAAGTTGTTTATACAGCCCATTAACTTTTACTAAATCTTTATGAGCCCCTTCTTGTACTATTTCTCCTTTATCCATTACTAAAACCCTATCACAGGTAGCAGCAACAGAAAGTTGGTGACTTATCATTATGATTGTTTTATTACTTCTATCAATCATTTCATTTATTATTTTTGCGGCTGTTTTATTATCTACGCTTGCTAAAGCATCATCAAGAACAACAATAGGAGAATTAACAAGGAGTGCTCTTCCTAGTGCAGTTCTTTGCCTTTGTCCACCACTTAATGTAATACCTCTTTCACCAACAATAGTTTTAAACCTTTGTGGAAAACTATTGATATCATCAATTAATCCAGCTTTTGTAGCACTTTCTTTAACTAAATATTTTGAAGCTTTAGGTTCTCCAAAGCTTAGGTTTTCTGAGATTGTAGAAGTAAATAAGAATGCTTCTTGAGGAACGATTGAAATATTTTTTCTAAGATCGCTTAATTTTAAGGTTTTTACATCAATTTCATCTAAAAATAATTGATTGTCTGGAATTTCAATAGTCCGTCCTAAAGACTTTGCTAGTGTTGTCTTGCCACAACCAACTGGGCCAACTATGGCAATAAGTTCTCCAGGATGGATTTTAAAATTGAGACTATTTAATGAATTAAATTTTGATCCTGGATACCTTATTGTTAAATTTTTTGCTTCTAAGAATCCTTTTGCCTTTCTTTTTAAAAATTTAGTTTCTGCTTTATCTATAATCTTCGGGTTGTTCTGAAAAATTTCCTCCACACGATCTAAACTTACTTGACCAAGTTGAAAAGTATTTAAGGTAAAACCTAATAAAGCTGTTGGGAATACAAGTCTTTCTACGTATAGAATTAAAGCTACCAACCCACCTATCGAAATAAACCCACTCTCTAATTGAAAAGTTCCTAACGATAATAAAATTAATAATGAAATTGAGGAAATCCCTTGTAACAAAGGGAATAAAGTACTCGCTGTTCTTGCAAGCTTTATCGCTGAATTTCGATAGTCATTATTATATATGCTAAATTCTTTTTTCTCAGCATTCTCTTGGGCATAAATTTTAATGGCGCTTATACCAGATAAATCTTCTTGTATTAGATCACTAAGTTTTGATAATGATTCTTGTTGAGCTTTTCTCTGTTTAACCATTCTGCCGCCAAATAGACTTACAATTCCGAGGATTAATGGGAATATCATTAAAGCTGATATTGTTAATGTTTTATTAATCGAAAACATTGATGGAATAGTGAATGAATAAGCTAAGACAATGTTGCACAAGCTTAAAACTGTAAAACCTAAAAGTCTTCTTATGTTCTCAACATCGCTTGTAGCTCTACTAATAATGTCTCCACTACCTTTTTTTTGAATCCATTCTGGATCTTGAATAAGTAAGTGATCAAAAAGTTTTTGCCGAAGATTAACTTCTACTTTTCTACCTATACCAAAGACAATCTGTCTTGAAAATAATCTTATTAAACCCATGCAAGTTGCTAAAAATATTAACCATAAAGATTTAGAAATAACAAAATCTGATGAAAACCCATTTTGTAATTGGTCAATTATATTTTTTACTTCTAAGGGTATTACAACACTTAGTATATTTACTAATAGGAGAGCAAACGCTCCATATAAGAATTCTTTTTTGTAGGGTCTTAGGTATTTAGATATAACTTTTATCTTTAGATTTTTCATTTTATTTTGCCGATATGATTAAGATAATGTTTCATTTTTGAATATGTGAGCTAATTTTATAAATGATTCAGTATTTATTTATGGGTAACGAGCAAACTCATCCATTACATGAAACAGACAAGAACATTATAGATTCCCTTTTTACTCAAAAAACTCCAGAAGATCTTGACTATATAAATTTAGCTAGATTAATAAATCGTTATAATAATTTCCCGGGAGAAATTGAAATTAAAAATGATATTGAAAAAATTTTAAATTTTTGGAAGATCACTAAAAATGAACTTTTTTCAAAAACAAAAAATATTTGGTCAAAAAGCTTCAGGCCTTCTAATACAAATAAAGATTTAGTTGGCTCAGGTTTTGATACTTCAAATTGAATTTTATCTGTATTATTTTCTTCTATAAATAAATGTCCTCTAATCTTTCAAACGCTGAAATCCTAAATAATTTGTTGGAGGGAAGAGACCTTGATGAATTAACTTCTAGATCTTTAATGCAAAGATGGCTTAATGATGAAATTTCAGATGTTGAAACGGGCGCTTTTTTGAGTGCTTTGAGAGCTAAAAGTTCTACAGGTGTCGAACTAAGTTCTATGGCTGAGGAACTCTTAAATGTTTGCGAATTACCAGTAGCAAGACCAAATTTGTATTTGGTGGATACTTGCGGAACAGGGGGTGATGGAGCTAATACGTTCAATATTTCAACTGCGGTCGCTTTTGTAGCCGCATCTTGTGGAGTAAAAATTGCAAAACACGGAAATAAAAGTGCTAGTGGAAAAGTTGGCTCTGCTGATGTTTTGTTGAATCTTGGTTTGAATTTAAATTGTTCATTAGAAAAAGTAATCAAAGCTGTAAGTGAAATTGGAATAACTTTTTTGTTCGCACCTGTTTGGCATAAATCTTTAATAAAACTTGCTCCATTAAGAAAGACCCTTGGAATAAGGACAGTATTTAATCAACTTGGACCATTGGTAAATCCTCTAAGACCCAATGCACAAGTTTTGGGTGTTGCTTCTGAGGATCTTCTAAAACCTATGGGAAGTGCGCTTTTAAAAATGGGTATGAATAGAGCAATAGTCGTTCATGGGTCTGGTGGCCTTGATGAAGCTTCGCTTCAAGGTGAAAATAAATTAGTATTTGTTGATAATGGTGAATTACGATTTTCAAAAATAAATATTTCAGACTTTAACCATGAAAATATATCTAACGAAAAGCTTGTGGTTTCTGATCTTGATTCTAATGAGGAAATATTAAAGTCTGTCTTAAATGGTTCTGGACAAAAATCTCATATTGATGTAGTCGCTTTGAACTCTGCTTTAGTGCTTTGGGCTGCAGGTATTGAGGATGATTTAAATGCAGGATTTAATAAAGCTTTTTTTTCGATAAATCAAGGTGATCCTTGGAAAAAGTTTTTACTTTTAAAAAATTATTTACGTACAAATTAATTAATTTCAAATTGATGATTAATCCATATAAGAAAAACGCGAAATTGGTTTTAAGTAATGGAATTGTATTCCCAGGATTCTTTTTTGGTGCTTCTGGTACAGCTATTGGTGAAATAGTTTTTAATACGGGAATGACTGGATATCAGGAAGTTATCACTGATCCAAGTTATTACGGACAAATATTAACATTCACTTATCCAGAGATTGGAAATACTGGTGTTAATTTTGAAGATTCAGAATCTAACATTAATGTTAAAGGTATAATTGTCAGAAATTTTTCAGCAAATAACAGCAATTGGAGATCAAAAAAGAGTTTTAATCAATGGTTAGTTGAGAAAAATATCATTGGTCTATATGGAATCGATACAAGGGCACTTGTTAAAATTTTAAGATCAAGTGGTGCGATGAATGGAGTTATTACCCCTCTAGATAAAACGGATGAAAGTTGTTTAAAGATAATTTGTGATACGCCAAAAATGGAGGGATTAAATCTATCAAAAGTTGTTTCAACAAAGCAACAATATTTATGGAATAGTCATACGCAAACAATTTTTGATTTAAGAAAAAGATATGATAAATTTTCTAAAAAGTTAAAAATAGTAGCAATTGATTTTGGAATTAAAAATTCAATTCTAAATAGACTAGTATCCCATGGTTGTGAAGTTTTGGTTTTACCTTCTCGAACTTCTCTAAATGATGTTCTTTCTCAAAAGCCAGATGGTATATTTTTCTCAAATGGTCCAGGCGATCCTTCTTCTGTTTCTGAAGGTATAGATTTAGCAAAATCACTCATTGAATATGGTGAAATACCTATGTTTGGTATTTGCCTTGGCCACCAAATATTTGGATTGGCATTAGGAGGTTCAACATACAAATTACCCTTTGGACATCGTGGCTTAAATCATCCTTGTGGTAAAAATAATAAAATTGAGATAACAAGTCAGAATCATGGTTTTGCTATTGATCCTAATTCTCTCTCAAAGGACATAGTTAGGATAACTCACTACAACCTTAACGATAATACTGTGGCTGGCCTAGAAGTTCATAATAAGCCAATATTTAGTGTTCAATATCATCCAGAAGCAGGCCCTGGCCCACATGATTCAGATTATTTATTTAAAAAATTTGTTTCTCTAATGTTAGAAAGATGTTGACATATTGTTTTCTTTTGATTTGATAATTACATTTGATAAATTAATTTTTTGGAGGTATAGATCATAGAGGATTTCCAGAAGTTAACGGTTTCTTTAAGAGGAAACCTTGAGATTCAAACAAACATTATTGTTTTTACTTTTAAAGGCCAACTTGACGCTTTTTCAGAAAAACAATTTAAGAATTTTGTTTCTAAAAATTTGAAAAATGAGCTGCCATTCGTTATTGATCTTACAAAAATAGATTTTTTAGATTCCTCAGGTCTTGGAGCACTTGTTCAAACTGCAAAAGAATGCAAAAAGTCAAAACTTGGGTTCTCTGTCGTTGGTAATTCGAGAGTTGCCCAAACAATTAAACTTGTTCGTTTAGGGGATTTTCTTAATTTGAGGTCATGCCTTGAAGATGCATTAAATTATTTAAAAAATTGAATTATTGGATTCAAAACTTGGATCCATATGGATCTCCCGAGGATATAGGTGTTATTCAACTTGCTTGGCTTGGAGATTCCGTATGGGAGCTCCATCAAAGACTAAGACATGTTCATTTCCCTTTAAAATCTAAAGACCTCCATTTATCTGTAGTAAACGAAGTAAAAGCAAAATCTCAGTCAAGATCATTAAGTGAAATTGAACATTTATTAAGTTCAAATGAAATAGATTTAATTAGGCGTGCTAGAAATAAAACAAAGAGATATCCAAAATCTTCAGACCCCACAATTTACTCTAGAGCAACTGGTTTTGAAACTCTTATTGGCTGGCTATTTTTAAAAGATCCTCAAAGATTAGCATCAATTTTTGAATATTTAGAATTGAAAATGAATTGAATCTATGAAAAACACCTCAAATAAATTTCGCGGAAAAAATAATAAAGAATACAAAAAGAATTCAGATTTTGGTCATTACTCAAAAAATACAAATCGTTCAGAAAAAAATGATAGTTTTTTGAACAAATCTTCTAAAAATAAGAAAGTTGAAAATTTAGAAAAAGATTATGAAAATAATACTTTTTCATCTTTAAAAAGAAGAAATTCAAGATTTAAATCTAATAATCAATTTTCTAAGAAAAATTCTGATACGCATCATGAGTTAACTAATAAAAGAAATTTTGATGATTGGATATGGGGTAAACATTCGGTTTATGAGGCTCTTAGTAGTGATAGAGCGATTAATAGGATTTGGTGCACTACGGAAATTTTTTCTTCAGATAAATTCTATATTTTGCTTAAGGACCTTAAATCAAAAGGAGTTCTTATTGAAGAAGTTTCTTGGAACAGGCTTTCGCAATTGACATATGGTGCTTCACATCAAGGGGTCGCATTGCAGTTAGCATGCTCTAAAACAATATCTCTAGAACAATTAATCGTTTTTTCTAAACAAAACTGTCCAAATCCTATATTAATCGCATTAGACGGTATTACTGATCCTCATAATGTTGGTGCGATTATAAGATCAGCGGAAGCATTTGACTGCAAGGGTGTAATTATTCCTCAGAGAAGGTCTGCAGGATTGACTGGAACAGTCGCCAAGGTAGCTGCAGGAGCCTTAGAACACCTTCATGTAAGTAGAGTTGTTAACTTAAATAGAGCACTTGAGGAACTTAAGAAAAATGGTTTTCTTGTTATTGGCTTATCTGGAGATAGTCAAATATCTATTTCAAATTTTCAAGAAAAAGCACCTTTGGTAGTTGTAGTTGGCTCTGAAGATAAAGGTATCTCTTTGCTTTCTCAAAAAAAATGCGATTTTATATTAAGTATTTCTCTTAAAGGTAAGACCTCAAGTTTAAATGCCTCTGTGGCGGCCGCCATATCTCTATTTCACTTGACAGGGAAATAATTTTATAGTTAATCGTCACTTTTTTAAAGGCCACTAAAATGTTGTAGTTTCAATACATTTTTATGATTAATAAAAATTTATTGAATTTTCACTACAAAATTGTATAGAATTTAACAAGAATTATGGTCGAACAGGCCAAAAAAATTGATTAGAAACTTTGGAAACAAACTGGGTTTAGCCTGGTGGGCTAAAATTGAGACAGATCAACCTAGTAATACCTACTGGTTTGGCCCATTTATTACTAAACGTAGTTTAAAAGAAAATATGTCTTCTTTCATTAAAGATCTTTCTGATGAAGGTTCTAAAAATATTAAACACAGTTTAGTACGTTGCAAAAAAGAAGAACCATTAACTGTTTGATAACATTGATTTTAAGAAATGAATAAGATATGAATTTTAATTCTTTAAGAAAAGAAATTACCAGTAATAATGTTTCTGTTAAGGAATTAGTTAATGATATCTTTGCTAAAATCGATCAAAAAGATCCTGAAATTAACTCATATATTTGTTTTACAAAAGATAAAGCTATTGAGCAAGCAGATAAAATTGATAAATTAATTCAAAATAAAGTAAAACTGCCTCCTCTCGCGGGGATCCCAATAGCAATAAAGGATAATATTTGCACCAAAGGAGTTGCAACAACTTGTGCAAGTAAAATGCTCAAAAGCTTTGTTGCGCCTTATGAATCCACCGCTTCGAGCAAATTATGGTCTTCAGGGGGAATTTGTTTAGGAAAAACAAATTTAGACGAATTTGCAATGGGTAGTTCCACAGAAACCTCTGTATTTGGTGTTACTTCAAATCCTTGGGATATTAATAGAGTGCCTGGAGGCAGTTCAGGCGGTAGTGCTGCTTCAGTTGCCGCTGGATTTTGTGCAGCCGCTATAGGTTCTGATACAGGAGGATCAATAAGACAACCAGCTTCTTTTTGTGGCGTCGTAGGTCTTAAACCTACTTATGGCAGAGTTAGTAGATGGGGGCTTGTAGCATTTGCTAGCTCTCTTGATCAAATTGGCCCAATTACAAATACTGTCTCAGATGCTGCTGAAATTCTTTATTCAATATCTGGTAAAGACCCCTTTGACTCAACGTGTCTTGATAAGCCGGTACCAAATTATTCGACTGACTTAAATAAATCTATAAAGGGTTTAAAAATTGGAATCATTAAAGAATGTTTTGATCACCAAGGGCTTAATCCAGAAGTTAAGGAATCTGTTCTTTCTGGAGTTGATAGATTCCAAGCTTTAGGGGCTGAAATTATCGAAGTTGAATGTCCTAGATTTAATGATGGAATTGCGACATATTATGTCATTGCACCATCTGAAGCCTCCGCAAATTTAGCTAGATATGATGGAGTTAAATATGGCTACAGATCGAATGAAGGTACAAATCTTATAGATATGACTTCAAAAAGTAGAGCTGAAGGTTTTGGAGATGAGGTACAACGAAGAATTTTGATAGGTACTTATGCTTTGTCAGCTGGATACAGTGATGCCTATTACAAGAAGGCACAAAAAGTTAGGTCACTTATAAGAAAAGATTTTGATAATGCCTTTACGAAGGTAGATCTTTTATTAACACCAACTTGCCCAACCACTGCTTTCTTGAAAGGAGATTTTGTAAATGATCCACTCTCGATGTATTTGTCTGACCTATTAACTGTTCCTGCTAATTTAGCAGGCCTCCCAGCAATTAGTATTCCTTGTGGTTTTGATACTAAAGGATTACCTATTGGAATGCAATTAATAGGCAATGTATTAGAAGAAGATAGAATATTAAATGCCGCAAATATCTTTGAAATTGATGCTCAGGTAATTAAGAACAGACCTTTATTTTAAATTTGTATTAATAATTAATTTGTAATCACAAACTATAGATCTTTTAGAAATTTTCTCTATCTTATATATATAAATAATTTGAATATGGCTTTCGTTCCGCTTCATAATCATAGTGACTACAGCTTGCTTGATGGTGCCAGTCAAATTTCAAAAATTGTTGATAGAGCTTGTAATCTTGGAATGGAATCGATAGCTCTTACTGATCATGGAGTTATGTATGGTGTTCTTGATTTGGTCAAGAAGTGTAAAGATAAAGGCATAAAACCAATTATTGGTAATGAAATGTATGTGATTAATGGTTCTATTGATGATCCTCAACCAAAAAAAGAAAAAAGATATCATTTAGTGGTGTTAGCAAAAAACTATACTGGATATAAGAATCTAGTGAAGTTAACAACAATTAGTCACCTAAATGGGATGAGAGGTCGAGGCATTTTTTCTAGACCATGTATTGATAAATCTCTTTTAAGCAAATATAGTGATGGTTTGATAGTTTCTACAGCTTGTCTTGGTGGAGAGATACCTCAGGCTATTTTAAAAGGTAGATTAGACGTAGCAGAAGATATAGCTATTTGGTATAAAAAATTATTTGCAGATGACTTTTATCTAGAAATACAAGATCACGGCTCTATTGAGGATAGAATTGTTAACGTTGAATTAATTAAAATTGGGAAGAAGCATCAAATAAAAGTTATCGCGACCAACGATGCACACTACCTATCAAGTATGGATGTTGAAGCACATGACGCTTTGCTTTGTGTATTAACAGGAAAACTAATAAGTGATGAAAAAAGATTGAGATATACCGGTACAGAATATATTAAAAGTGAAAGTGAAATGCTTGAACTTTTTAAAGATCATATTGATGATGAATCAATTATTGAGGCAGTTAACAATACAGTTGAAATTTCTCAGAAAGTTGAACAATTTGATTTGTTTGGTAACTATAGAATGCCAAAATTCCCTCTTAACGAAGATACAGATTCATTCTCTTTCCTTACACAATTATCTAATAAAGGCCTTTTAAAAAGACTTAAAAAAAATGATCTTACAGAAGTTGATGAGAACTATAAAAAAAGACTATCTTCTGAATTAGAAATTATTAAAGATATGGGCTTCCCAGATTATTTTTTGGTTGTTTGGGACTACATCAAATTTGCTAGAGACAACTCTATCCCTGTAGGACCTGGTAGAGGCTCTGCAGCAGGCTCATTAGTAGCTTATGCTCTTCAAATTACAAATATAGATCCTGTAGAGCATGGATTGTTGTTTGAGAGATTTTTAAATCCAGCAAGAAAGTCAATGCCAGATATTGATACCGACTTTTGTATTGATAGGAGAAATGAAGTTATAGATTATGTTACTAATCGTTATGGAGAGGATAAAGTTGCGCAAATAATTACTTTCAATAAGATGACCTCTAAGGCGGTTTTAAAAGATGTTGCAAGGGTTTTAGATATACCATATGGAGAAGCGGACAAATTGGCTAAGTTAATACCGGTTGTAAGAGGGAAACCTTATAAATTAAATGAAATGATTGACAAGAATTCTCCTTGCCAAGAGTTTAGAGAAAAATACATTAATGATAATAGGGTGAAAAAATGGGTTGATTTGGCTTTGAGAATTGAAGGGACTAATAAAACATATGGAGTTCATGCTGCTGGAGTTGTTATCGCATCAGATCCTCTTGACGAACTTGTACCTCTTCAAAGAAATAATGAAGGGCAAATAATAACCCAATATTCTATGGACGATATCGAATCACTTGGATTATTGAAAATGGATTTCTTGGGTCTTAAGAATCTGACAATGATTGAAAAAACAGTTTCTCTAATTAATCAATCTACTGGAAGGAAAATAAACATTGATGAGTTACCACAAAATGATTGTAAAACCTTTGATCTTATCGGGAGAGGAGATCTTGAAGGTATTTTTCAACTTGAATCTTCCGGTATGAAACAGGTCGTTAGGGATTTTAAACCTAGCTCTCTAGAGGATATTTCGTCCATATTGGCTCTTTATAGACCTGGTCCTCTTGATGCAGGCCTGATACCTAAATTCATAAATAGAAAAAATGGGAATGAAAAGGTTGATTTCCCTCATCCTTTTATTAAGTCAATCCTCACTGAAACCTATGGGATTATGGTTTACCAAGAACAAATCATGAAAATTGCTCAAGACCTAGCCGGCTATTCTCTGGGTGATGCTGATTTACTTCGAAGAGCAATGGGGAAAAAGAAAGTTTCTGAAATGGTAAAGCATAGAAATATTTTTGTAGAAGGTTCCATGAAGAAAGGTGTAAATGAAAAATTAGCTAATGATCTTTTTGATCAAATGGTTTTATTCGCAGAATATTGTTTTAACAAAAGCCACTCAACTGCTTATGGAGCCGTAACTTATCAAACTGCATTTTTGAAAGCCCATTTTCCTGTTGCATATATGGCAGCCCTTTTAAGCGTTAATTCTGGCTCTAGCGACAAGATGCAAAGATATATTTCTAATTGTTATTCCATGGGAATAGATGTTATTTCACCGAGCATTAATTTTTCTGGTGTTGATTTCACTATTAAGAATAATCAGATTTTATTCGGGTTATCTGCAATTAAGAATTTAGGAGATTCTGCAATAAGAAATATAATTGAAAACCGAAATAGTTTTGGAATCTTTAAATCATTATCAGATTTGTGCGACCGTTTGCCTTCTAATGTTCTTAACAAGAGAAGTCTTGAATCTCTAATTCATTGTGGAGCATTAGATGAGTTTTCAAATGATAATAATAGAGCTCAGTTATTGTCAGATCTTGAACATGTTATTGAGTGGGCCTCTTCAAGAAATCGTGATAAATTATCAGGGCAAGGAAATCTATTTGACTCTAAAGAAGAATTTTCTAATGTTGCTTTTTCAGATTCACAATTAGCTAAGGTTGATGATTATTCACTTATTGAGAAATTAAAGTTAGAAAAGCAGCTATTAGGCTTTTACTTATCTGACCATCCTCTAAAGCACTTAACTAAACCAGCAAAACTTGTATCTCCTATAAGTATTTCGCATTTAGAAGAAACAAAAGATAGAACCAAAGTCTCTTTAGTTGGAATGATCCCTGATTTAAAGCAAATTACAACGAGAAAAGGAGATAGGATGGCTATAGTTCAGCTTGAAGATCTTTCTGGAAGTTGCGAAGCAATAGTTTTTCCAAAAACCTATGTCAGATTATCCGAATTTCTTTTGACTGATACTAGATTATTGTTTTGGGGCACAATAGATAAAAAAAGTGATAAGACTCAATTAATAATTGATGATTGCAGAGAAATAGATAACCTTAAATTGCTTATTATTAATCTTGAAAGTTCTCAAGCATCAGATGTAAGAGTACAAAATACTTTAAGAAACTGTTTAACTAAATTTAAACCAGATAAAGATAGATGTGGAATCAAGATTCCAGTTTTAGCTGCAGTAAGAAATGAGCATACTGTTACTTACGTTAAATTTGGCAATCAATTCTGTATTGGAGATGTACAAGGAGCATGCAAATTATTAGAAGAAAATTCATTCCAAGTTAACTTGAAATCTTTAGTTTCCTAGATTAACTTTTATCCTCGAAATTTTGTGTTGCAGGTTTGAAGGCTGCTTTTGCGCGTTGTATGTTCATTGGAATATTTTCTATACCAAAAAAAGATCCAGGTTCTTTATCCCAACTAGCTGATAATATTCCAAAACTCAATCCTGCTAGACCCAACAAAAAAAACAATGCTGAAATTGCAATTGTTGATGAAGGAGGTATTTCAGCAATATTTCTCGTTACTATAATGTAGCTAACTACGAAAACCGACATCCCTAATATTGTGGGAATTCCTGCGGTAAAAAATATTCTTCTTGCCATTCTATCAGCAACATATTTTGGTATCCCAGTTGATGATCTTTTTGGGGTAGTTGCAGTACTCGATGCTTTTTCTAGATTAGCAAACGCAGTTTTCTCAGAATAATTTTTTTTCTTTTTAAATGGTGTCTTTTTTTTAGATGGCTTTTTTTTCATTAATTGAAATCATCCTCTGATTCCAATTTTCTTTACTAGCTCTTGATATCTCTGAACATTTTTGTCTTTTATGAAAGAAAGTAATCTTTTCCTTTTACCAATCATTTTTAATAATCCTTGCCTTGAAGCGAAATCATGAATGTTTCCTTGGAGGTGGTCACTTAATTTCGATATTCTTTTTGAAAGCAGTGCTACTTGAACTTCTGCTGAACCTGTATCAGTTGGATGTACTTGATGAGTCTCAATCAGCTTCTGTTTTTCAGCTGTATCTAATGACATAAATTTTATTTCTTTTACTCTATGATACTACGTCAGCTAGCTATATTACTACTTTCCTTATCTAGATAATTCATTGCTAATTTCAACAAATTTTCAAATGATAAATTATTATCTTTTTTAGCAAGTAGATCTACTTCTTTATTTATAATTGGCAAAATAGTCTTGATTTCTTTATTTTTGTAATTTAATGATTGAAGGGTTAACTGAAGGTCCTCGATCATCTTATTAGTTTCAGGATCCTTAATCTCAAATTCATCTTTGGCTTTTTCTTCTTCAAATTGTATTTCACTTTTAAATTTATTTTTAAGCTCTAAAATTAACCGATCACTCATTTTTTGTCCTATACCAGGTACGGAACAAATTAATTTTTTGTTTTGTGTCTTTATTGCATTGATAACTTCACCAATAGAGAATTTATTTAATATCCCTATACCGATTTGAGATCCAACACCTCGGATGCTTAAAATTTCAATAAAGAAATTCTTTTGTTCCTTTGATGTAAAGCCAAATAATAAATCTGAATCTTCTTTCTTAATATGTTTTATCCAAAGAGTTATGTTTTTATTTGATATCTGATTTGTTTTTAATTTGAGAAATAAGGATTCTAGTATTTGTATTTCGTAACCTAGTCCTTGGCAATTTATTAGAACAAAAAACTTTTGATTATTTTGCCATAAATCAACTAGATCTCCACTAATCCAACTAATCAATTAACCACCATCCACTTGACAACCAATTAGTGCCCCTGCGGTTCCTCCTGCTGGTACTGCCCAAAATCTATCTTTTCCTCTGGTGGAGGAAAGAGCTAATCCTGCTCCAAGAAGACCTCCGATAACTGATCCTTCACTACAATCATTATCATCTACTTTTTGTGCTTGCTCACCTCCACAAGGGATTTCTATATCAACTACATAATTTTTTACGTAGCCTGGACTTGATTGTGTTCCGGGAATATATTCTTCTCTGTATTCTTTTCTGGTACATGTAGCAGCCTTTGGGGTTGATGCATTTGCTTGGAGAAATGGAGAAAAGAAAAATATTGCAAACAAAAGTAATTTCATTACTAAACAAGTTTTTTTTTTATTTTATATCCTTTTACGTATTTTGGTTGAAGATATAATAGTTCCTAATAAAACTAGTAGAGCGCCTAAAAAAAATTTTATGTTTATTATTTCGCTAAAAAACAAAACCCCCCAAATAGATCCGAATAAAACTTGTAAATAGTTTATAGTCGAAGCCTCAGAAGCAGGTAAATTTTTTAATCCTATAGTTAAGAAAGTTTGACCTAATTGCGTAAATATGCCAATGCCAATTATCCAAACTAATTCATTCCAACTTGGTGTTACCCAATTGATTAATACAATTGGCAATAAAGTTATAAAAGAAACAAGTGGAAAATATTCAATAATTACATAAACATCTTCAGTAAATGAAAGTTTCTTAACTGTAACGTAAGCCAATGCAGTGCACATTGCCCCAAGAAATGCTACCGAAATAGAAACCATTTCAATTTCAACGTTTATACTTGATAATTGACTTGGGTTCAATATTACTAATATTCCAATCCAGCCAATAATTAAAGCAAAAATTATTTTCCGAGTTATCTTTTCTTTTATAAATATGCCAGCAAATATCGATATAAAAATAGGATATGTGTACTGAATGACAGTAGATATACTAAGAGGCATATTTCTTATCGCATAAAAAATACAAACTAAAGCTAAGGTTCCTAAAATACCTCTTAATATAAGTAACGGTTTATTTTTGCCCCAAGGATTTATATTTTTTTGATTAATTATGAATAATGTAATTATCAAACTTAATAATGATCTGAATAAAACTAATTCATAAATAGGGATCCTTTTATCAATATTTTTTACGCACAATGTCATCAAGCTAAAGAAGAATGAGGCATATACCAAATTCAACTTATTCAATGAATTAAATTTTTTCTTTAATTCTGCGATGTTTATCATTTAAAAATAGTTTTATTGTGAAATTAAGTAGATTCTTATTTGATTTTGACCTATAACAAATAAATCATTATTAGTTTTTTGATTAAAATCTCAATGGTTCATTCTATACATCCAAGAACTATTCAAGAGGTTAAGGAAAAAGCAGATATTGTTGACGTTATATCTGAACATATTGTTCTTAAGAAGAAAGGCAAGGAATTTGTTGGGATTTGTCCTTTTCATGATGATACTAAGCCATCTATGACAGTATCACCAAGTAAACAATTCTATTATTGTTTTTCCTGTGGAGCTGGTGGTAACTCTATTAAATTTTTAATGGAATTTACTCGTGCAAATTTTTCTGATGTTGTGCTTTCTCTTGCTAAGAAAAATAATATTAATGTTGAAAATCTTGAGGGCCCCCAAAAAGAAGCTTATAAAAAACAATTATCTAGAAAGGAGGAGCTTTATAAAATTTTAAGAGTAACTAAAAATTGGTTTAAGTCTCAATTAAATAATTCTCTAGGTGTTGAAGCCATGAGATATTTAACATCCAAAAGAGGCTTGAGTAATAAAATTATTGATGATTTTGAATTAGGTTTTGCTCCAAATTCATGGAATGATTTATTTAATTATCTATCCAAGGTAGAAAAATTTCCTATTAATCAAATATTGGCTTCAGGTCTTGCTATTTCTAAAGATAATTCTGATAAGATATATGACCGTTTTAGAAATAGATTAATCGTTCCAATAAATGATATGCAGGGACGAGTAGTTGCCTTTGGTGGAAGATCTCTTGATGGACAGGACCCCAAATACCTTAATTCTCCCGAATCAGAGATATTTGAAAAAGGGAAAATGTTGTTTGCATTTGAAAAAGCATCTAGCAATATAAGAAAAAGAGATAAAGCTATTATTGTTGAAGGATACTTTGATGTAATTGCTCTTCATTCAAAAGGTATTGCTAATTCTGTAGCTTCCCTCGGTACAGCATTAAACAAGTATCAAATTTCTCAACTATGTAGATGTACAGATAATAAAAATATAATCTTGAATTTTGATTCAGATAATGCAGGGATATTAGCTACAAAGAGGGTAATAAAAGAAGTCGAAAGCTTATCTCTCCATGATCAAATTAATCTTAAGGTTCTTCAGCTTAACGATTTTAAAGATCCTGACGAATTTTTGAATAATCATACTCGAGAAGACTATTTTAATTTAATTGATAATTCATCCTACTGGATTGATTGGGAGATTGATCAGATTTTTAAAGATAAAGATTTAACTAAGTCTGAAAATTTCCAGAGTGTTATTTCTTCATTGGTAAAATTGTTGAGTAAATTACCTCAATCATCAATAAGAACTCATTACTTACAA
>QCDG01000013.1 GCA_003280995.1 Prochlorococcus sp. AG-355-A09
AAGAGTTGTAGTTGCTGCATGTCAGGAGTTGCATTATCAATACTTTAAAGAAGTTAATTCAAAGAAAATTATTATTGGATATGATCGTAGATTTATGGCTTGTGAATTTGCTAAGCAAATAGTGCCTTTTGTAAGAGGGTGTGGGTTCGAACCGATCTTATCAAATAGTTTTGTTACAACACCCTCTTGTAGTTTCTATGCAAAAGAAGTCGGTTGTCTTGGAGCGTTAGTAATTACAGCAAGTCATAATCCATATAATTGGCTGGGTCTGAAAATAAAGAGCTTTAATGGATGTTCTGTTGACGAATCTTTTACAAGTGAAGTCGAAAAAAGATTAATGCTCGGAAATTCAATTGAAAAAATAGATGGTGTTAATCAATTGGTAGATATTAAGAAATTTCATTTAGATAGAATTAAATCCCTTTTTGATATTGACTTTATTTCCAACAGATTGAAAAAAATGAAATTGAGAATTTTTATAGATTCTATGCATGGTTCAGCTGCAAATTGTATGGCTGAGGTTTTTGCTTCTAATGATTTAGAAGTTATTTCAGAAATAAGGAAAGATGCTGATCCTTTTTTTGGAGGAAAACCTCCTGAACCTCTTTTAAATTATGCAGATGATCTGAATCAAATACTAATGAAAAATTCAACAAATGATGTGAAAACTCTAGGAATTATATTTGATGGTGATGGTGATAGAATTGCGGCAATTGATGAAAAAGGAAGATACTCTAGCACCCAAGATTTACTCCCATACTTTATAAACTATTTGGGAGAAATTAAAAATAATTCTTATCCAGTTTTAAAGACTGTTAGTGGTTCAGATATTATTAAAAATATATCAGAGAGTCAAAATAGAGAAGTTTTTGAACTTCCAGTTGGTTTTAAATATATTGCTGAAAAAATGATTAAAGAGAAAATATTTATTGGAGGAGAGGAATCTGGGGGAGTTGGTTTTGGTGACTTTATGCCTGAAAGAGACGCTCTATATGCAGCGATGGTTTTATTAAATGGAATTGCTGAAAAATCTCAATATTTATATGAAACCTTAGATGAAATTCAAGAAGATTTTGGGCCAAGTTTTTATAAAAGAATTGATATTAAATTTCCAAATCAGTCAGAAAAAAATAATGTAGAAGAATTTATCATAGATAATATTCCTGAGAATATTAATAGTCACAAGTTAGAAAGTATCTCAAAGATTGATGGAATAAAGTTGAGAATTGATAAAAATTTTTGGCTTCTTTTTAGGTTTTCAGGAACGGAACCTCTTTTAAGGTTATATTGTGAAGCACCAAAAGAATCTTATTTAGATGAGTTATTACAATGGGGTCAAGTATTTATAAATTTGGAAGGAAAATAAGGATGAAAAATTTATATTTAGCTAGTAAGAATAAAGGTAAAATCGAAGAATATAAGAAATTGCTTTCTGGTGTTAATTGTAAATTATTACTCCAGCCAGATTCAATAGAAATTGAAGAGGATGGACTGACATTTAGAGATAATGCAATTAAAAAAGCAAGTGAAGTTTCGAGAAAAACAAATAATTTCTCAATAGCAGATGATTCAGGAATTTGTATTGAAGCTCTAAATGGTAAGCCTGGCATTTACTCATCTAGATATGAAGAAAATGATCAAAAGAGAATTGAACGAGTTTTAAAAGAACTTGATGGAGTTCAAAATAGAAGTGCTTTCTTTATTGCTAATATTTGTGTTTGTTCCCCAAATAGTGAAGTGATTATTGAATCTGAGGCCAAATGTCATGGCAATATTACTTTAAAACCGAGAGGAAAAGGTGGTTTTGGGTATGATCCAATTTTTGAGGAGAGTTATACCAGATTAACTTTTGCAGAAATGAGTAATGATATTAAAGACTCTTGTAGTCATAGAGGTAAAGCTTTTAAAAAAATTATTCCAGATTTAATTGAAATTTTTTCTTAAATTCAATTAACCCAAGATCCATGAAGGCCATGAGGAATTGCAATGGGTAATTCATAAACAGCTAATTCTTTTAAGTCTTTTGCGTCTAATATAACTAAATCGCTTCCTCTTCTTTCTCCGTTCCATAGAAGTATAAATAAAAATCCCTCATCTTCTTTTGAAGATTTTTCTAATGGAACCATAATTGGTTCACTTACGAATCCACTTGGACCTGCTGACCAATAAATCTCTTCCTTAGAAGTTAAGTTTATTTTTTTTATTGCTTGAAGTGGAGCGTTCCCCAGCTTTTGAGATGTGCTTGCCATCCAACTAAAAGTTGCTTTTAATCCTAAATTTTTAGGATTAACAACAGCAAATTCACAACATTGTTCACTTAAAGTTTCAAGTTCACTAGTTTTTTTCTTAAGATCGATAACTGATCTTTTCAGTTTTCCTTCTGGATATTTATCAAAGTCAATATCCCTAAAATTCTCGTCTGGACCAACTGATGGGAAATCATCATAGAAAATACTATCCAATACGATTTTGGAATCTTTTTCAAATGCATTTACATGATGAAAAACGAATCCTTCTGGGGCATCAATTGTTAACGGTGGCTGACCTCTAAATAATCCACTTTCTCTGGGGATGATAAAAAACTTTGCCTTTTTATTTAGGTTTGACTTTAGACATTGTGCTGCTCCTCTTTGACCCATTACAAATGGAAGAGGATTGAAATCAATAGCATTCTGTAAAAATATTGCCCAATTAGTTGTAATTGCAAAATCATGCAGGAATGCAAAGCCATTAAAAGTATCTTTTCTATCGAAAATGAGCTCTCCAGAATTTGTACCAGCATTATTAAATTCCATTAATCTAATGGTACTTTTCGGCCCGGTTTGCACTCCAAAAGTGACTAAAAGTTCTGAAGATGCATTTGAGTTTAGGTCTGTTTTTGGATGGGCACTGAATGCTTCGTTAGGCTTGAGTACCCCTTTTAATGTTGTTAAACCAATAGTTTCAAGACTATCCGGATCCATTGCATGAGGACCGGCTGCTTCCCATAATGCGAGAATTTCATCTCCTAATTTAATGACATGAGTATTAGCGATATTCTTAAATTTTAGATCTAATGCATTATTTAAAATTCCTCCATTTTTTTGTGTCCCAAAAACACCTCTATAAATAAATTTATTTATTTTTTCTTCTTCCAAGAAGCCTTTAGTCTTAACAAATCTATTTGTTAAGAACGGCTGACCATTTTCGAACTTTATGCACGTGATCATTCCATCACCGTCAAATGGATGATGAACCCATTGTCCGCCTCTCTCTAATATTCCTGGTCCATTTCTTAATAATGTTCCATTCAAATTTTTAATATTATTACCTTTGCTAATTTTTAGAAGTTCCTTTGTTAACTCCTTTTCTACATTTTGATACGCACTTGACCAATTTTCTTTATTAAAACTTTTAAATTTATCAATTTTTTTATCTTGTAAATTAGTCACACTAAAATAGTCACTTTGTATATTTTCGCCAAAAATAAACTGAATTGTGGCTGATTCGAAAAATTCCTATTTTATTGATTTTCTAGCATGCCTTTACTGCTTGGTATTGAATCAGATCTTCTTAGATCTATTTCGGTAGCCATTCTCATCGCTCGTGAAAAAGCTTTAAAGCAAGCCTCAACTATATGATGAGAGTTACTGCCTCTTATTTGGTTAATATGCAAAGTAATCCCACTGTTATTTACAAATGCTATAAAAAATTCTTTCACTAGTTCAGTATCATAATTTCCTATTCTAGGAGCGTTTAATTGAAGATCATAAGATAGATGTGGTCTACCGGAACAGTCTAAAGTCACTTGAACTAATGCTTCATCTAATGGGGCAAAAAAATGTCCAAATCTACTGATTCCTTTTCTTTCTCCCAAGGCTTTTGAAAATGCTTTGCCTAATGCAATTCCTACATCTTCATTCGTATGGTGATCATCAATATGGGTATCTCCAATTGCTTTTATTTTTAAATCGAATAAACCATGACTGGATATTTGATGGAGCATATGATCTAAGAATGGTATCCCGGTTTCAATCTCGGAAATCCCATTCCCATCCAAGTTTATAAATACAGCAATATCTGTTTCATTCGTTTTTCTTTTTATTTCAGATTGCCTTAGAGATGACATTTTTATGCAAAAAATTTAGTTTACATTCCATTAATGCAGTAACCCGCATCAACATAAATTGTTTGGCCTGAAATGCCGCTAGAAAGATCACTTAATAAAAAAGCAGCAGTATTGCCTACTTCTGTTTGAGTGACTGTTCTGCGTAAAGGAGCCTTTTCTTCAACATTGTGAATCATATCTAAAATGCCACCTATAGCCGAACTAGCAAGTGTTCTTATAGGCCCAGCACTTATTGCATTAACTCTGACTTGTTTTTCGGGTCCAAGTTCTGCAGAAAGATATCTTACTGAAGCTTCTAAAGCTGCTTTTGCAACTCCCATCACGTTGTAGTTAGGAATCGCCCTCTCTGATCCCAAATAAGTTAATGAGACAACACCAGCACCATCACTAAAAAGTGGTTTTGCTGCTTTACATAAAGGTGCTAATGAGTATGCACTTATATTAAGAGCCCTATCAAAACCCTCTGAAGTGGTAGCACTATAATCTCCAATCAATTCATCGCGTCCTGCAAATGCTAGGCAGTGAACTAATCCGTCAATTTGCCCCCAATTATCTTTTATATTTTTAAAGATTTCTTCAATTTGAGCTGGATTTTGAACATCTAGAGGCAAAAATAAAGATGGATTTAAAGGTTCAGTTAGTTCTCTAACTTTAGATTCGAATCTTCCCTTATCATCAGGTAAATATGTGATTCCAAGTTCTGCGCCAGCTTTTGAAAGTTGTTGAGCGATACCCCATGCTATTGAACGATTGTTGGCAATTCCTGTAACAAGAATTTTTTTGCCAGTTAGATTTAGAAGCATTTTGTTTATTATTTCTATTATTCTCCTATATAAAAGTACCTATCTTTACGGATTACTGCAAAATATACAATAATTTTCAAATATCAAAGAATTTTTAATTTAAACATGGTCAGGACAAATTCTATGGTTTTGGAATTAGGTTTTCGATTACCCAATTTCCAAATGTTAAATGCTAATTCTTCAAAAAATGAATATTTTAATTCTCATAATCTAGATAATCGGCATTTACTTTTAATGTTTATTTGCGCCCATTGTCCATTTGTTAAATATATTGAGAATCAAATTTTCACCTTAAGTAAAGAAATTGAAAATACAGTTCAAACAGTTGCAATCTCTAGTAATGATATTGTCACTCACCCTTCAGATTCTCCTAAAAATTTGAGATTACAAGCACAATCTCAGAGATGGAGTTTTCCATATTTATATGATGAAAATCAAAATTTTGCTAAGGAATTAAAAGCGGCTTGCACCCCAGATTTTTATCTTTTTTCAAATGAAGGAAATGGTGATTTTTTATTGTTTTATCATGGCCAATTAGACGATAGTAGGCCAGGTAATGACATCCCTCTATCTGGAAAAGATTTGCGCTCTGCTGTAAAAGATTTGAATCAAGATTATTCTTATCCTTCAAATCAGATTCCTTCTTTAGGTTGCAATATAAAATGGACTCCTGGCAAAGAACCGAGTTGGTTTAAGTGAATTAAAATGTTTTTTTACCCATACAAATCTGGTTTAGGGTTAATATATTCACTATGCAAATACCTCCATTTACTTTAGATAGGCAGTTCCAAGAAATTGGCACTCAAATTGAGAGTGAGGTATTTAAAGTTTTAAAAGGGGGCCAGTATATTGGAGGACAAGAGATTGCTAAATTTGAGGAGAGTTTTTCTAATCTGATTGGTGTTAAAAATACCATTGGATGTAATAGTGGAACTGATGCTTTAGTTTTGGCTTTGCGAGCATTAGATATTGGCGTGGGTGACGAAGTTATTACCTCATCTTTTAGCTTTTTTGCCACTGCAGAGGCTATTAGTGCAGTTGGTGCTAATCCTATTTTGGTAGATATAGATCCTGAAACTTATCTCATTAATACTGAACTAATAGAACAAGAAATAAATTCTAATACCAAGGCAATTATGCCAGTTCATCTATTTGGGAACGCAGTGAATATGACCTTTATAAAATCATTGGCCAACAAATATGACTTAAAAGTAATCGAAGATTGTGCTCAGGCAACATGCACAATGTGGGGAAATTCCAAAGTTGGTAGTATCGGTGATATAGGTTGTTTCAGCTTTTTCCCTACTAAAAATTTAGGAGCTGCTGGAGATGGTGGAGCAGTAACAACTTCAGATCAAAAGATTGCAAAAAAAATTAGAGAATTAGCTGTTCATGGGAGCCCATTAAGATATCACCATACTCAAATTGGATATAACAGCAGACTTGATACCATTCAAGCCGCCATATTAAATATCAAAATTAAATATATTTCTAAGTGGATTAGTAATCGTCAAAAAATCGCCAACAATTATATTAATCTATTAGAAAAAAATCCATTTATTAGTTTTCCAAAAATTAGCTCTGATTCAATTTCCCATTCTTGGAATCAATTTGTCATCAAATTAAGAAACGATAAATATTTTTTAAATGAAGATTATTCAAATTTATTTGATACTGATTGCAAAAAATACTATTCATTAAGGAATTTGGTAAAACAACAACTTTTTGAAAACGGTATTAATTCAATTATTTATTATCCAATTCCAATACACGCACAAATAGCATATAAAAATAAAAATTTTTCTAGAACAAAACTCATAAATACAGAGAGAATTTGTACAGAAGTTCTTAGTCTTCCAATGTTTCCTGAAATTTCTTATGAAGAGCAAGTTTATGTAGCAGAAAATTTAAATAAAGTTTTAAAGAATTGTATAGAGGAAATTCAAATTTCAGCATAAAGTGATTTAAATAATCTTTGTTGTATGTTGTGATTGACAATAGGACTTGAATAATTATTTTTTTCTAAATTAGATATCTCACCATTTAATAATTCTGAATTTGAAACTTTAGATAATTCAGGAATCCAATATTTTATATATTCGCAAATAGGATCAAATTTTTTTGCTTGGGTATATGGATTAAAAATTCTAAGTGGTTTTGGATCCATACCGCTACTGGCGCTCCACTGCCATCCCCCATTATTTGCAGCTAAGTCTCCATCAACCAATGTCTCCATAAATTTTTTCTCGCCCATTTGCCAATTGCATATAAGATCTTTTACTAGAAATGAAGCGACTATCATCCTACATCTGTTATGCATCCAGCCAGTACTATTTAGTTGACGCATCGCAGCATCAACTATAGGTACTCCGGTCTCTCCATTGCTCCAATGTTGAAACCATTCATTATTGTTTTGCCATGGAAAGTGATCCCATTTTTTTCTATATGGACCTTTCTCTAGCTCTGGGAAATGGAATAAGCAATGTTGATAAAATTCACGCCAAACAAGTTCTTTTTGCCAAGTTTCAATTGATAGGTAATTTTCTTGATTTGCAAAACTTGAATTTAAATTTAATGTTGCGTTCCATACTTTTCTAATGCTGATGGTGCCGAATCTGAGAGATGCACTTAGAAATGATGTCCCATCATGGGAAGGAAAATCTCTTGCAGAATTATAAGAATATATTTTTTTTTCGTTAATGAAGTTTTCTAATAATGTTTCTGCAGCATTCTCTCCAGGTCTACATGGACAAATATTCGAACCAGGAAATTTGATATTTTTGAGAAATTTATCTAGAACAGAATCAGATGAATTTATTGTCTTATTTTCCTTAAATTTATTATCTATATCTTTAAACTGGAAAACGATTTTATCTTGGTCATATGAACCTAATAAATTCATTTTTGATTTAAGGTTTTTATAAAAAGGTCCATAAACTGAATAAGGATTTTTATTCCCTGAAAATATTTTTAAAGGTTCTACTAATATGTGATCCCAAGTTTCAATAACTTGTATATTTTGTTCTTTTAAATTTTTTTTTATTTGTAAATCGCGATTAATCTCATAAGGTTCAATTGATCTATTCCAAAAAACAAATTTAGCATCTATTTTCTTTGCTAATTGAGGAATTATTAATAACGGATCTCCTTCTTCCATCACTAATCTACTACCCATTTTTTTCCAATTATTTCCTAATTCTTGAAGCGAATTTCCTAGAAACCAAGCTCTTGAACTCGCATTGAAATCGTGTGAGTAATTTGTATCAAATATATAAGTTGAAGTAATAGCATTTGATAATGAAAATGCTTTGATTAAAGCTTGATTATCAAATATTCTTAAATCCTTTCTATGCCAAAAAAGTATTCTGGGTTTATTCATAATTTATCTAAAAATTGTTTAGCTCTAAACCAAGCCGTCACGGTTTTTGCGTCAAGAATTTCATCCCCACTAGAAATAAGATTATCTAGTTCTTCGGGATCTAAAATTAATACTTCTATATCTTCATCTAAATCTCCTTTAACCTCGGAATTGAGTTTGTCTAAGTCACGAGCTAAAAATAAATAAATTTCTTCATCTGCATAACCTGGAGCAGGGACAAGAGTTCCTAGTTCATCCCATTTGTTTGCACTGAATCCAGTCTCTTCTTGTATTTCCCTTTGAATTGAATTAATAGGTGTTTCACCTATTTCTAATGTACCTGCAGGAAATTCTAATAAATACCTTGAAACAGCAAATCTATATTGCCGAAGAATGATAACTTTATTGTCTGTTGTAATAGGCACAGCTAATGCTGCCCCAGGATGCTTAATGTATCCATATTCACCTTCATGTCCATTTGGAAGCTCAATTCTATTTATTTCGAAACTAAATTTTTTTGACTTTAACTCAGATATTTTTTCTTTAAAAATGGATCTTTTTATAAGGTTTTTGTTGCCCATAATTTTTAAATAAAAATAGCCTAACAGTTATTTTTTGGTTTTGTAAATCATTTATATAGACCATTTTGGGACATCACACTTTGTGATTTTTTGGCTTCTACTTAAGATTTCAGAAAGTGGTGTAATAACGAAATTCCGATTCATGAATCTAGGGTGAGGTAATGTTAATTCCTCGTCAACCGTATGAAAATCTTCCCACCAAAGAATATCTAAATCGAGACATCTTGATAGCCATTTCTTACCCTTTGGCGTCTTTTCTCGTCCGAAAAAACTCTCTAACTTTTTTAACTTTTTTAAAAGTAATTTCGCGTTTTTAATTGATGGTTTAGGAAAAGAATTACTTTTTATAAGTAAGAGAGTATTTAAATAATTTGGCTGCTCATTTTCAACACCATGGGGTAATGTCTCATAAATTGAAGACCAAAAAAAGTTTGCCTGAAATTTGTTTTTCTCTCCTTTTTTTTTGTTGAAACTATCTCCCCACTCATTTATATTTTCCTCTATTTTTGGTTTGCAAATTAATAGTGACTCAAGAGGGCTTCCGAATTTACTATCAATATTTGCTCCGAGGGATATACATAGTCCATTTTTGATATTAAGATTTGATAATTCCACTACAAAAAACAAAGTTATTGGATAAATTCTATATCAGGCATTTTTAAAGTGATTTTGAACCCCGAGTTAAAAGAAAAAGGAGAAATAAAAGATTTAATGAACTCAAAGGATTCTTTTAGAGCTTTTCCTTTAGCAGCAATTACGGGTCATAGCTTATTGAAATTATCATTGCTTTTGGCAGCAGTTGATCCGAGTTTAGGAGGAGTGATTATCGCTGGCGGAAGAGGTACTGGTAAGTCAGTATTAGCAAGGGGTTTGCATACTTTACTCCCTCCTGTAGAAGTGTTAGATAATGAATTAATACTGGAAACACTATCTAAGAGAAATAGTAATACTTCATTAAGACCTATTGGTAGGAACCTAGATCCAGATAAACCAGAGGAATGGGATATTAGTACTAATAAATTGTTAGAGGAGACCATTGGAAGTGATTATTTGAATCAAATTGATGAAATTCCAAAAAAAGTAATAGAGGCACCATTTGTTCAAGTTCCTATTGGTATAACTGAAGATAGACTTGTTGGATCAATTGATGTCGCTGCCTCATTAAGTTTGGGAGAACAAGTGTTTCAGCCCGGAATTCTAGCAGAAGCTCATAGAGGTGTTCTGTATGTAGACGATATAAATTTATTAGATGACGGAATTGTAAATTTAATTCTTGAAGCTATAGGAAGAGAGCAAAATAATATTGAAAGAGATGGTTTGAGCCTCTCTCATCCTTGTAAGTCTCTTTTAATAGCAACTTATAATCCTGAAGAAGGTGCTTTACGAGATCATGTTTTAGATCGTTTTGCTATTGTGCTGTCCGCAGATCAATCTATTGATAATGCTCAAAGAGTTGAGATTACAAAATCTGTTTTATCACACGCAGAAAATAATATTAAATTTTCAGAAAAATGGTCCGAAGAATCCGATAATTTATCTACTCAATTAATTTTGGCAAGACAATGGTTAAGTGATGTCAAGATAACAAAAGAGCAAATAACCTATTTAGTGAATGAAGCTCTTAGGGGAGGAGTAGAAGGGCATAGGTCAGAACTATTTGCAGTAAAAGTAGCAAAGGCTAATGCAGCTCTTCGAGGCGATGAGAATGTAAATTCTGAAGACCTAAAAGTCGCAGTAAGGTTAGTTATTCTTCCAAGAGCAATGCAAATACCTCCAGAAGATGATGATATTCAACCCCCCCCTCCAGAGGATCAGAGTCCTCCACCTCCTCCTCAATCAAACAATGAAGAGTCTGAACCTGATACGAATGAAAATGATAATGAGCAGGACCAAGAACAAGAAGAAGATAATTCTGATGGAGAAGAAGAATCTACTCCTGAAATACCCGAAGAATTTATACTAGATCCTGAGGCATGTATGGTCGATCCTGATTTATTACTTTTTTCATCAGCTAAAGCAAAAGCAGGAAATAGTGGAAGTAGATCAGTGATATTTAGTGATAGTAGAGGAAGATATGTAAAACCTATAATTCCAAGAGGTAAAGTAAAAAGAATTGCGGTAGATGCCACTTTACGAGCTGCAGCGCCTTATCAAAAATCGAGAAGATTAAGGAATCCTAATAAATCAATAGTTATAGAAGAAAATGATTTTAGGGCAAAGCTTCTGCAAAAAAAGGCGGGTGCTTTAGTTATTTTTCTTGTTGATGCAAGTGGTTCTATGGCTCTAAATAGAATGCAAAGTGCTAAAGGCGCAGTTATCAGGCTTTTGACTGAGGCATATGAGAATAGAGATGAAGTAGCTCTTATTCCTTTTAGAGGTAACCAAGCAGAAGTTCTTTTACCTCCAACAAGATCTATAACTGCTGCGAAAAGAAGGCTAGAAACGATGCCATGTGGAGGTGGATCGCCTTTGGCACATGGACTAACACAATCGGCCAAAGTAGCAAAAAATGCGCTCTCTACTGGAGATATAGGTCAAGTGATTGTTGTTGGGATTACCGATGGCCGAGGAAATGTTCCTTTAGGAGTATCTCTAGGACAAAATGACATTGAGGAAAAAGATAATGAAAATGAAAATGTCAATTTAAAACAAGAGGTTCTAGATATCGCTGCAAAATATCCCATGCTTGGTATAAAACTATTAGTAATTGATACAGAGAGAAAATTTATAGCAAGCGGATTTGGTAAAGAATTAGCAGAGGCAGCTCAAGGGAAATATGTCCAACTTCCAAAAGCTACAGATAAAGCAATCGCAGCTATGGCTTTAAATGCTATAAATGAATTCTAAATATTTCTCAGGGATAAATTTCGTTAAGGAATTTTGAAAGTCCAATAGTTAAATCTCTTATAGATTTAGTTAATTCTTTATCTTGCGTTAATTTTTCAAAATCATCACTCATATCATCTATTTTGGTTGAGATAGATTTAGCAGCATTAATTGTCAACTTAATGTCATTAAGGGTATCTTTGTCATCGATAGTAGACAAAATGTTATTCAAATGATTTGCAGCAATTGTCATTTCTTTTATTAGAGGTTCAACTCTTTGTAGTTCTTGTTTTGATAAAAAAATTAATTCATCAAGATTTTCTTGTGTTCTGTCAAATTGGTCAATTGAGTTGACGACGTTTTCAATTAAGTTTTCTTGATTTGTTTCTTTTAAAAGTTGGCTAATTCTATTAGTTATATTTGACAGACTTGATAGTTGTTTACCTGTAATAGTATCTCCCTCACAAATAATTAACTTAGTATCGCATTCTCCAGATATAGGTTTTGCAATGTTTTTAGGAATTGTCTTATCACTAGTTTCTAAAGCGACTTGAACATCTCCTCCAAGGAATGAATTTGTAACTACCCTTGCAAATGCTGGCCTTGGAAGAATAATTTCAGGATTATTTAAAACTATTTTTGCTTTAATTGATTCGTTCGTAAACAAGATATCTTCTATTGATCCTACTAAAATTCCTCTGTAAGTAACTGGAGATTTTTTTGATAAACCGCTCGCGTTATTGAATTCTGCAAAAAGGTGCCAATTTTTTGAAGATAATCTTACTCCTCTGAGCCAAAAAGAAAAAAATGTGAAAATTAAAATTCCCCCTAATAAGGAAAACCCAACTATTGAATCTCGTAAGCTTCTACGCATAATTTCTAAATGTCTTTGGGTTGCATTGGACCATCAAGTTTTCCATTCCTAAATTGAAATACATAGGGATCTTTACTCTTTTTAAATTCATCAATCGAGCCTGCCCATCTGAATTTGCCTCCATAAAGCATTAAAACTTTATCTGAAGTTCTTTCTATAGTACTAAGAACATGGCTAACCACAATAGATGATCCGCTAGCTTTATGATTTGTCTTATTAATTAAGTCTTCAATTCTTGATGAGGCAATGGGATCAAGGCCGGCAGTTGGCTCGTCAAAAAGTAATAAAGGTTTAGAATTTGCATTAAGAGTTTGATCAGTAATTAATGCCCTCGCAAAACTTACTCTTTTTTGCATGCCTCCACTTAGTTCATTTGGAAGTTTATTCTCAACATTAAATAATCCTACCTCAGCTAAGCATTCACGTACTATGTCATGAATAGAGTTTTTCGATAGTTTTTTATTTCTCTTGAGGAGAAAACCTACATTTTCTTCAATAGTTAGAGATCCTAATAAAGCAGGGTTCTGAAAAACTAGTCTGACATCAGGAGGATTATTTTGATCTAATCTCAAGTATGTTTGCTTCTCACCAAATATCTTTAATTCTCCTTTAGTGGGTAAAATTAGTCCTGCTAATATTTTTAATATGGTTGATTTACCAGAGCCTGAGGGGCCAACAATAGCTAATTTCTCTCCATCATTAAGTTCAAAATTTATTTGATTAAGCACATTAACCTCCCCCCAGCTTATTGAGAGGTTCTTTGTCTCCACAGCATACTTTGATTTCTTCAAAACTTATTTAAAAACATCTATATATTTCATTTTGCCTATTTTTAGAAATAAAAAAAGTATGTATGAATTTGATTTATAATCAATCTAATTGATTTTTTTATTTGAAGATAATAATGAACGAGGTTTTTAATGAATAAGAGAAAAAAAAGAGTTAGAAGTTTGTACAAATACCATAAAAAGTATAACTTTCATCTATTAAACAAAATTTCAAGAATTTTGAGTTGGCTTTTGCCAGGACTGGTAATAAAAAGATGGATGCTTACTTCAGCAATAGGATTTCTTACTTCATTATTGGGCTTGTCAATTTGGACTAATTTAAGCCCTCTTTATTGGTTTACTGAAATATTTTTTGGTTTATTGACAGGTTTAACTAAAATCTTACCTGTTTCAGTATTAGGTCCATTAATATTTGTTATTGGAATTATATTGATAGGGATTGGACAAAATAGAAGTATTAATTCTATTCAAAAAGCGCTTGTTCCAGAAAAAAATACATTTTTAGTTGATGCATTAAGAGTTAAAAGTAAATTAAACAGAGGTCCTAATATTGTTGCGATTGGGGGAGGTACAGGTTTATCTACTTTATTAAAAGGCTTAAAAAATTACAGTAGTAATATAACTGCAATCGTAACTGTATCTGATGATGGTGGAAGCAGTGGAATTCTTAGAAAACAATTAGGTGTGCAACCTCCAGGAGATATTAGAAATTGTTTGGCAGCCTTATCAAATGAAGAACCAATTTTAACTAGATTATTTCAGTATAGATTTTCAGAGGGAAGTGGTCTTGAGGGACATAGTTTTGGAAATCTATTCTTATCAGCTTTAACAACGATCACAGGCAGTTTAGAAAAAGCAGTTCAAGCCTCTAGTAAGGTTTTGGCGGTACAAGGTCAAGTGTTACCTGCAACAAATATTGATGTTATGTTATGGGCTGAATTAGAAGATGGTGAAAAGATTTTTGGTGAAAGCAAGATCAGTAAATCTAAAAAATTAATTTCGAGGATTGGTTACCTACCAGAAAATCCTTCAGCTCTTCCGAGTGCTCTTGCATCAATAAAAGAAGCTGATTTAATTGTTCTTGGCCCAGGTAGTCTATACACTTCTTTATTGCCTAATCTTTTAGTCCCAGAGATAGTGGATGCCTTATTGCAAAGTAATGCTCCTAAAATTTATATAAGTAATTTGATGACTCAACCTGGAGAAACAGATGGACTTGATGTCTATCAACATATCAAAGCAATAGAAAAACAATTATCAAATTTTGGAGTTAATGCTCGAATTTTTAACTCAATATTATCTCAGATTCAATTTGAAAAGTCTCCATTAGTAGACTATTACGAAAGTAGAGGTGCAGAGCCTGTCAAATGCAATAAAGAAAAATTATTATCTGAGGGTTATTATGTTTTGCAAGCACCATTGTATTCAAAAAGAATAACTCCTACTCTTAGACATGATCCAAGAAGACTTGCAAGAGCAGTTATGTTTCTTTACCGCAAATTAAAAAAACTAAACTAATAAGCATCTTGAAGTTCATAGAAATCTGGCTGAATATAATCTTTTCGTAATGGCCATCCTCTCCAATCTTCAGGCATTAATAGTCTTTTGGGATTGGGATGATCAATAAAATTTATTCCATACATATCAAAAGTTTCTCTTTCTTGCCAATCACTTCCTTTAAAAATTTTATACAAACTAGGGATTGATAAATCAGAATCTCTCTTTAAGAAAACTTTTAATCTAACTTCTTTAATTTTTTTAATTTTTTGTAAATCATCAACGGTTATAAAATGGTAGAAACTAACAAGATTTTTACCTGGTCCCTCATCATATCCTCCTTGACATTGGAGATAGTTGAAACCGTAATTTCTCAAGGCAGATACTGTTTCAAATAATTTGTCAGGTTCCACAGAAATATTTTCAATTCCTATGTGATCATTAGGTAAAGATTGATTTGGAATTCCATCTTTAGACAAAGATTGGCTTATAACACCTTCTTTTTCTATTGAAACATCTGAGGATTTAGCTAAACCGTCTTTTTCCATTAGTCTTCTACAGTATCAATAATTTCAGCTTTTTCGGTGTTTTCAGGTAATTCAGTTATTTTTTCTTTTTTGGAGGAGGGAATTACGTTAGCTGAAGATTTGTTTAGATATTTACCTTTATTTTCTGAGAAAACAAGATTCATCTCGTGATCAGATGTTATGTATCTGTGAGTTTGCTCTGTTTTTGTGCGCTCTAAAATTGATTCATTACCAACTTTTTTTCTTAATTTAATAACTGCATCAAAAATTGCTTCTGGTCTTGGTGGACATCCTGGAAGATATAAATCAACGGGAATCAATTTGTCAACTCCTCTTACAGCAGTTGTAGAATCTGCACTGAACATTCCCCCTGTAATTGTGCAAGCACCCATCGCAATAACATATTTTGGTTCAGGCATTTGTTCATAAAGTCTTACTAGGGCTGGAGCCATCTTCATAGTTACTGTTCCTGCAACTATTAGCAAATCTGCTTGCCTTGGCGAGCTTCTAGGTACTAATCCAAATCTATCAAAATCAAATCTAGATCCGATTAAGGCAGCAAATTCTATAAAACAACAAGCTGTTCCGTACAAGAGAGGCCAAAGACTGCTTAGTCTAGCCCAATTATGAAGATCGTCTAAGCTTGTTAATATAATATTTTCGCTTAAATCTGTAGTAACTTGGGGTGCACCAAGAGGATTACAAGTCCCTTCTCGAATTTCTCTTATTGCTTTTGGGGATAATTGTGGATTCAATTTTTTAACTCCATTCTAAAGCACCTTTTCTCCATGCGTATGCCAGGGCGATAACAAGTATTGCGATGAAGATTAAAGCTTCAATAAACGCTAATAAGCCCAATCTATTAAAAGCAACAGCCCAAGGATAAAGGAATACTGTCTCTACATCAAATATAACGAAAACCAAGGCAAACATGTAATAACGAATATTAAATTGAATCCATGCTCCTCCAATAGGCTCCATTCCTGATTCATATGTAAGTTTTCTTTCACCTGTTCTGCCTTTAGGCGAAACGATGAGATTAGTAACTAAAGCTAATACTGGAACAGCTGCGGCAATTAGAAGGAAACCTAAAAAGTATTCATAGCCAGTTAATAAAAACATCTTAAAAAATTAATTTTGAATAAAAGTCGCTTAATTAAGCAAAATCTTTTAAAGTTCTTAAAGAACAATAATAAACCGTGAGTGAAAACATTCAACCAGCCTCTGAGGAAAACAAAATAGTTGAAGACTTTGAGAAAGAAAAAACTTCTGAAAATCCCTCAGGAGCAAAAGTTGAACAGCTTGTCCCTAATTTAGAACAAAATAGATTCGAATGTAGAAGTTGTGGATACATTTATGATCCGTCTGAAGGAAATAAGAAATTAAACATACCTAAAAATACGCCTTTTTCAGACTTGGATGGGAATACTTTTGCTTGCCCTGTTTGTCGAGCTGGTAAAAATTTTTATAAGGATATTGGATCTAGAGCAAAACCTAGTGGATTTGAAGAGAATTTAGTTTATGGATTTGGATTTAATAGTTTACCTCCTGGACAAAAAAATATTTTGATTTTTGGAGGGTTGGCGTTTGCTGCTGCTATGTTCCTTTCTTTGTACTCTTTGCATTAATATAATTAAATGAAAAATTTTTTTACCAGTATTCCTAATCTTCTTTTATCTGTAGTTCTCTGTTTTGTTTTAAGCAGTTGTTCATCTACAGGTGTCAAGATGAATGAAAGCAGCCCTTGGAAAACAATTCAGTTTGAGGACCAGGCTAATGCTTTAGATGTTGATTTTATAGATGATAATCATGGGTTTTTAGTAGGCTCAAACAGATTAATTATGGAATCTACTGATGGTGGTGAAACATGGGAAAAAAGATCATTAGATATTTCTGCTGAAGAGAACTTTCGCCTTCTCGATATTGATTTCAAGGGTTCTGAAGGTTGGTTAATTGGGCAACCCTCACTCGTAATGCATACTCTCGATGAAGGTAAAAATTGGACTAGGCTTTCACTTGGGAAGTTACCAGGTCAGCCTTTCTTAGTTACTACTATCGATGAAGGAGTTGCTCAATTGGCGACAACCTCAGCAGCTATTTATGAAACTTCCAATAGCGGTGAAACATGGGAGGCAAAAGTATCAGACCCATCGGAACAGGGAGGTATAAGAGATTTAAGAAGAACATCTAACGGTGATTATGTGAGTGTAAGCAGTCTTGGAAATTTCTTTTCTACTCTTGATAGTGATAGCAATACTTGGATTGCTCACCAAAGAGCAAGTAGTAAGAGAGTGCAAAGCATTGGTTTCAATCCCGAGGGAAGTTTATGGATGCTTTCAAGAGGTGCGGAAATTAGATTTAATGAAGATTCCAACAATCTAGAAAGTTGGTCAAAGCCTATAATTCCTATTCTTAATGGTTACAATTATTTAGATATGGGATGGGATCCAAATGGTGACATATGGGCTGGCGGTGGTAATGGCACATTAATAGTAAGTAAAGATCAAGGTGAAACTTGGAATTCAGATCCTCTTGCTTCTGCATTGCCTACTAACTATATAAAAATAGTTTTTCTTGATAAGGAGTCTTTAGATAATCAAAAAGGATTCATACTTGGCGAGCGTGGTTACATTCTTAAATGGAATGGCTAAATCTGTAATAACTTAAGAAAATAATAAAAAAAATCTTAATTTTGGATGAATTTAACAACTGTCTGTAACCAAGCTGTTAATTTCTTCGCGAACTTATGATTTTACACTGTAAGATCATATGGTAAACATTTGTGATTATGGCCGCAGGTTCAACGGGTGAACGCCCATTTTTTGAAATAATCACCAGTATTAGGTACTGGATTATTCATGCAGTAACATTACCAGCTATTTTTATAGCAGGCTTCTTATTCGTATACACAGGCTTGGCTTACGACGCTTTTGGTACTCCTCGTCCGGATAGTTATTTTCAGGCATCTGAAGCAAAAGCTCCTGTTGTAACACAAAGATTTGAGGCGAAGTCCCAACTTGATTTAAGAACAAAATAACTATGTCTAATTCTCAAGCTCCAATGCAGGCTGCAGAAGTCCGCGTTTATCCTATATTTACTGTTCGTTGGCTGGCTGTTCACGCTTTAGCTATACCATCAGTATTCTTTTTGGGTTCCATTGCTGCTATGCAATTTGTAGCCCGATAAATTTAACTATCATGCAAGTAAACGAAAATCCTAACAAAGTTCCAGTTGAACTTAATCGTACAAGCCTTTACTTAGGCTTACTATCAGTTTTTGTATTGGGAATTTTATTTTCCAGTTACTTTTTCAATTAAATTAAAACTATGAGTAAATTAAAAGGACCTGATGGAAGAATTCCAGATAGACTTCCCGACGGTAGACCAGCAGTTGCATGGGAAAGAAGATGGACTGAAGGAACTCTTCCTCTTTGGCTTGTTGCTACAGCAGGTGGAATTGCAGTTATCTTCGTTTTAGGTATATTTTTCTATGGTTCATACCAAGGGGTTGGAGCTGGAGGCTAACAAATCCTCACCTTAACCTGATAATCACTTATATCAAAAAGACCTAATAAGAATCAGTAAATATCCTTAGTTTCTCTTTTGTGGAGCTTGGGATATTTTCTTTTTGGGTTATCAATCCATCTTTTAATGAAAAATGAGATTTGCTTTTTGGTCTTTCTTTGTCAATTAATTTTGCTACTTCAAATATTATTTTATTAGCCACTTCAGTATTTGATCTAAGATTATCCAAAACCATCTCTACAGAAACTTCTTGATGAGTTTGATGCCAGCAATCATAATCAGTAACCATAGATAAGGAGGAGTAAGCTATTTCAGCTTCTTTAGCTAATCTAGCTTCTGTGTGGTTCGTCATTCCAATTATTGAACATCCCCAACTCCTATATAAATTAGATTCTGCTCTAGTTGAGAAAGCGGGACCTTCCATTGCTAGATAGGTACCCCCTCTATGCAATTGTCTACCGCCAGGAATATTTTTTTCTCCGATTTCACTTAATATACGTGATAAATTTGTGCAGAAGGGATCTCCCATAGTGACGTGAGCAACAGCTCCCTGGTTAAAGAAGGTTGCAGGTCTATTTTTTGTCCGGTCTATAAATTGATCTGGAACTACTATATCAAGTGGCCTTATCTGTTCTTGTAATGAACCAACTGCTGATGGAGCAATAATCCATCTTACTCCTATTGATCTTAGAGCCCAAATATTAGCTTTGTAAGGGATTTCAGAAGGATTTAAACTATGTCTTCTGCCATGTCTAGGAATAAATGCTATCTCTAGGTTTCCAAGCTTATATACCTTTATTGAATCAGAAGGTTTACCATAGGGAGTATTGATTTCTAGTTCTCTTAAGTACTCTATTTGATCCATTGAATAAAATCCACTTCCACCAATCACTCCTAATCTTGATTTTTCAATTGGTAATAAATGTTCTTTATTCATAGTGATGTAAATGGCTTTTAATCATCTGGTACTAATTGGAGGAGGACACTCAAATGTTTCTTTATTGAAGAAATGGTTAATGTTTCCGAAATTAATGCCAGAAATTCCTGTTTCAATTATATCTAGAGATTCTCATTTGGTTTATTCGGCTACTTTCCCATCGGTGATTTCAAAATCAATCACTTTAGAAGAGAGTTTAATTGATATAAAATCTTTAGCAAAAAATGCAAAAGTATCTTTTATAGAAGAAGAAGTAAAGGATATTGATTTCAATTCAAAGAAAATTGTTTTAAGTAATAGACCTTCAGTTAATTATTCAAAGTTGGTACTTAATTATGGAAGTCAAACAATTGTTCCAAAAGAATTTGAATCACTAGTTAAAAATCGAAATGCTTTTTCAATTAAACCTTTTTTAAGGGCTTATGACTCAATATTAAAAGAGGACATTTTTGATTCCGTTAATGAACTTCCATTTGTAATTGTTGGGAGTGGCCTTGCTGCAATTGAAGTATCTTATGCTTTGAGAAAAAGATGGGGAGATAGACCTTTAAAACTATTGTGTGATTCAAGAAAAATTAATAATAAAATTTTAAAAAGTTTACGTAATTCCAATATTGATTTAGTTGAAAAACTTAATTTTGATTATGGCAAGATTCTTTTATGTACTGGAAATACATCTCCGTTATGGGCGCAAAAGAAATTATTAGATTCGGACTCTTATGGCAGAATAATTACAAATCAGAATTTACAGATAAAAAGTTTCTCTGGAATCTTTGCTGTCGGTGATTGCGCAGTTGTAGGTTCAGCAAAAAGACCAGCATCGGGAGTTTTTGCAGTAAAAGTTGTAAATACATTAGTACAAAATCTAAAAAAAGATATAGAAGGGAGATTATTAAAAAAGTGGTTTCCTCAAAAGATTGGATTGCAAATAGTAAATATATTTACAAGCCATCATCCAAAGGCTTTTGCTATTTATCGCAATTTTGTTTTTGGCCCTTCTTTTATTTTTTGGATTTTAAAGCATAAAATTGATCTCAACTTTATTAAAAAGTTCAGATCAAAAAGGCTAATTATGAAAAGTAGTGAAAAAAATATTTCATTGAATGATTGCAGAGGATGTGCAGCTAAAATTCCTCAGTTTGTTTTGAATAAATCATTAATAAATTCTAATTTAAATTCTTTTGCCTCATCACCTGAAGATTCAGTTGAGATATATCAAAATGGTCAAGATATTATCTTGCAAAGTTTAGATGGATTTCCTGCTTTGGTAAGTGATCCTTGGCTTAATGCAAAAATTACTACTTTGCATGCTTGCTCAGATTTGTGGGCATGCGGAGCAAAACTTTCATCTGCGCAGGCTTTAATTTCATTACCAAAAGTTGCAAGGGAATTTCAGAGCTTCCTCTTTTCTCAATCACTTCAAGGTATTAAATCAACAGTTGAGGATCATGGAGGTGAATTACTTGGAGGCCATACTTTCGAGGCAAGAAGTTTAGTAAATAAACCTTATTCATTAGGAATAGATATTTCTTTAACAGTTCAAGGTATTTTAAAAAATGGAGCAAAACCATGGCTTAAATCTGGAATGAATATTGGAGATATTCTCATGATGTCTAGACCTCTTGGCGTTGGGATTTACTTTGCTGGTCAAATGCAAAATATTAATATGCTAGGCATTTCTTCTGAAGTAATTAATAATTTAGTAAAGAGTCAGCAATATTTGCTTGATGAAATTTATCTTTTTCAAAATCAATTTAAAGAATCATTAGTCAATGCTGCGACTGACATTACTGGATATGGATTTATTGGACATCTTAAAGAAATGGTTGAATCATCTAATTTATATAGGCAAAGTAATAATCTTGAGCCACTAAAAGTTTTATTAGATTTATTTGCATTTAAAGCTTATCCTGGAGTATTTGATTTAATAAGAAAAGATGTTAAAAGTACTTTCTTTGAATCTAATAAAGAAATTTTTGACAAAATTTATAAAGTAAATAAGCAAAAAAGAATAATTAATTTTTTAAACGAAAATTCATTAGATCAAGAGACTTTTAACGAGAGAATATCATTACTATTAGATCCTCAAACATGTGGACCCTTGTTGATTAGTTGCAATCGTAAATATGAAAATGTTCTAAAGGATAAATGGTACAAGGTTGGAGAGGTTGTAAAAATGTAATTAATTGCTGTTTAATTTGTCAATTTCCAAATATCTTAATCTTTTGATTTCCTTTCCCATCTTTTTTCCTGGATCCCATCCTTCTTTTTTTAATGTTGCTCCATCTTTTTTTGATTTTATGAATTTGTAAATAAATAACCACTTAAACAAGTTACGCCAGTATGGTCCTCCATCACAAATTAATAATTTAACTGTCTCATCATTAAGGTTTCTGTCCTCAATAAATTGTGTCCAATTTGATGGAGAAAAATGATTGAAATTTTTTTGGTTTGTATTAAATATCTTTTTGATATTAATATAATCTTCTAATATTTTTATCTCACTATTATTTACCAAAAATCTTTGACATGCTTTTTCTAAATCTTCTGAATCTTTTAATAAGTAAAGCATATGATTTCCCTTTAACTTCTTAATCCAATTTAGTCCTCTTAAAAATCTTTTATCGATTTTAATATTTTCATTTAAGATTGAGATAATATCCCATTTATGAATTATTGAAATCACATTAGTCAAATTATCGTGTTTGCATATTTCAGCTAGTTCCATCCTTATTCTTATGCCTAGTGCAGGAGGGTAAATCATTTTCTGATGAGTTTCTGAACTTTTCCATGGCCATTTTCTAACTGTTTCTTGAGATTGTTTGAGGGAATTATTTGAAATATTGAAATCTAACCTTGAAGCATATTTTGCACATCTAATTAATCTACTTGGATCATCAGAAATGCTATTACTGTGAAGTAAGTTCAATCTTTTACTTTTTATATCAGAAATTCCTCCATAAAGATCATATATTTTCCTTGTCGAGACCTCGAAGGCTATTGAATTTATCGTGAAATCTCTCCTCTTAAGATCCTCCTCAATAGTACTTTTATTTACTGCGGGATTGAAGCCTGGAGCAGAATAAATTTCTTTTCTTGCAGAAGCAATATCAATTTTATAGTCATTAATATTAATTTCTACAGTGTTGTATAAATTAAATTCCTTGATTAAACATAAATCTACATTTACAATATTTTTTTTTATAAATTTTGCAAGAGAAATAGAGGATCCTTCAATAACAAGATCAATATCTACAGGTTTAGAAAACGATTTTTTGTGAAATTTACTTATTAATAAATCTCTTAAATAACCTCCAACAAAAGCTACTTTAGTATTGTTATTAGATTCTATGAATTTAGTAATTAGGTTATATAGATTAAATGGAGTTTTGATTAATTCCCCTTGGATGTAATCAGAGATATCGTTCATGAGTTTTAACTTACATAACGAATTGGAGCTAATCTGGGATCTAGAATTTTACTTCCTTTATCACCAAATTTTACTGCTAAAGATATTTTTTCCCCACTCCCAAAAATATGTATGATTTCACCTTTCCCAAACTTTGTGTGAATTAGCATATCTCCAACTATCCAGCTTTTCCCTTTACTGGGACCTGAATATAATTTCCTAACTGCATTTATTGGTTTGTTAACAAATTCATTTGTATTGTTTCGATCAACTCTAGTTAAACGATCAAGATGCCAATCCCTTCTAATTGAAGCACCACCAGTTTGTGGTAATTCGCCATCCATTAAATCTTCAGGTATTTCCGAAAGAAATATTGAAGGAATTGTTGCTTCACGCATGCCACCCCATAATCTTCTTTCTCTGGCATGACTTAAGAAAACTCTTTCTTTAGCTCTAGTAATACCTACATAGCATAATCTTCTTTCCTCTTCAAGAAGTGAGGGAGTATCTATTGATCTATGGCTAGGGAAGAGACCTTGTTCTAGTCCAGTGATAAAAACATTTTGAAATTCTAAACCTTTACTATTATGGAGAGTCATGAGAGTTACAGAGTTAGGATTATTTTTCTTCGTATCATTATCAGTTGTTAAGGCTGCTGTAGAAAGAAATCCCTCTACATCTCCACTTTCTGTTTCTTCTTCATATTGAGTAGCTGCATTAATTAGTTCTTGTAAATTATTTCTTCTATCTTCAGATTCTTCTGTCCCACTAGAGAGCAAGTCACTTAAATAACCACTTTTTTCTAATATAAGTTGTAGTAGTTGAGCAGGGCCTGAATTTTCTAGGTAACACAGTAGATCATTCATAATTTCAGTAAATTTATTAATTCCTTTTGATGATCTGCCTATTGTTTCTTCAAGACTTTGCTTATCATTAAGAATCTCCCATAATGGGACATTTAACCTATTAGATAGTTCATTAAGTTTTTGAATAGTAGTCTTACCAATACCTCTCCTAGGAACATTTATGATTCGTAAAAGACTAACGTTATCTGAAGAATTAACCAGAACTTTCAAATATGCTATTGCATCTTTAATTTCTCTTCTATCATAAAAACGCAATCCTCCAAAAATTGTATAAGGAATGCGCCACCTTACAAGAGATTCTTCTAGTACTCTCGATTGAGCTCTGGTTCTATATAAAATTGCAAAATTTTTCCAAATTGGGTTTTGATTATAGTTATTGATTGATTTTATTTTATTGGTAATTGCTTCTGCCTCGGAAATTTCATCATCACAGCTGAGTAACGTTAAAAGTTCCCCTTTTTCTTTAGTAGCCTTTAAAACTTTGTCAATTCTTTCAGAGTTGTTTTCAATTAGTGAGTTTGCAGCATCAAGGATATTGGAAGATGACCTATAATTTTCTTCTAATTTAATTAAAGATGATTTTGTATCGTCTTTGATTGAAGGTTTAAAATCTTCTTGAAAACCAATTAAAATTCTGAAGTCAGCTGCTCTGAAACTATAAATACTTTGATCAGCATCCCCAACTACAAAAATCGACCTATCTTGCCAATTGAAGAATTTTTTTGGTTCAGTATTTCCAGCCGTAATTAATTTTATAAGTTCATATTGTGTCCTATTTGTATCTTGATATTCGTCAACTAAAATATGTTTAAATCTTTTGTGCCAGTAGTCTCTGACTATATCATTTTGCCTCAATAAGAAAACAGGCAAAAGTAGAAGATCATCAAAGTCTAAAGAATTATTTTTTGAGAGCGAAATCCTATATCTCTTGTAGGCTTCTGCAACTGTTTTATCAAAATTATTATCTGCTTTCTCTAAAAGATCATTAGAAGTTAAGCATTGATTTTTAGCATTGCTTATTAATCTTTTAATCTTTTTGGGATCATATCTTTTTGGGTCAAGATTCATATCTTGACTGATAATTTCTTTTACTAATGTTTGAGAATCTGTTTCATCATAAATTGAAAATTGTCTTGTCCATTTTAGGCCTTCTGGATCAGTATATTTTTCAATATCGTATCTCAGAAGTCTTGAAAATAAGGAATGGAAAGTACCGATCCAAAGGTTCTGAAGCCTTTCTTGGTGAACGTTTGTTCTTAATTGATTTTGATCAATTTCTGTGAGAGTTGTCCAAGGCTGACCAAATTGATTAAAAGCTAATTCTTGTGCTAGAAGAACCTCTAATCTTGCTTTCATTTCTTTAGCAGCTTTGTTAGTGAAAGTAACTGCGAGAATGTTATGGGGATCTATAGAGTTATTTTCAATAAGATTTGCAATTCTGTGTGTAAGAGCTTTAGTTTTCCCGCTACCTGCACCTGCTACAACTAATAATGGTCCATAAACATGTTTTACTGCTTTAAGTTGTTGATTGTTTAGGGACTTAAAAAGGAAATTGTTTGTTTGAGGCACTTTTGGAATGGTTTTTCAAAAATCAGACTTTACTATGAGATTCAGATTCCGTTTCTAGATCTTCTAACGCTTTTTTTAAATTTATAAGCTCATTATTGTTATTAATTATTTCTTCAAATTTATTTTGAGGCATTTTTAATTTCATACTTCTGTCTAGAATTTCTTTTTCCAATCTCTTTTTATATGAGGAAATAAGTTTCTTTGATAATTTTAAATCTTGTTGATCCAAAACTTTTTTAAAATGTATTTTCATATTAGCGAATAAAAATTTTTTATTTGAATTATTTCAACTATCACTTTGGAATGAAGTTATTAATTAAGAAGCGTTGCGTTAAGTTTGAAATTGTATTGTTTTTACTAGCTTTGTATTATTCTTAAGATCGGTCTTTAAACTTTTACTTCAAGAATGTCAGTTTCAAAGAATAATCAACTATTGTTAGCCGATAAGAAATTAAATGATTTAAGCAATATAAAAGAATTTATTAATAGTGCAAACTCAAGATTAGATGCTATAAGCTCAATTACTAATAATTCACATGCAATTACAGCAGACGCTGTAACAGCAATGATTTGCGAAAATCAAGATTCACTTAATTCAAAAATATCTTTAAATACAACTAGCAAGATGTCCGTTTGTTTGAGAGATGGAGAAATAATCCTAAGGATTGTTGCTTATCTTTTAATTTCTAATGACGAATCAGTTTTAGAAAAAAGTTGTTTGAAGGATCTTAAAAATACTTATCTTGCTCTTGGGGTGCCTTTAAGAAATGTAAGAAGGGTTTTTCAATTAATGCGGGATGCAACTATCTCTGATTTGAATTCAACAGTTAATAGTATGAGTGGAAACAAAAGCTTTCTTCCTAAATTAATATCTGAAACAGAGTTTCAATTTGAAAGGATAATTAATCTTTTAGACTAGCTAAATTCCTTATCTCTGAAGTATGTGAAGTTTGTATAACTGAGTTATTTCCCAGATTTCTAATAGTAGAAAATCTGGATCTTACATGAGTGGATAAAAAGGAAATTCTTTCTTCGGAAACTGTTGATTTATAAATAGTTTTAATGTGTAAATTATTTTGTTCATCAACAAAATAATTGGATGATGAAATAAAGGATTCTGTATAACCTTTATTTTTTAGAACAATTCCTGAATTTTCATCTTTAGGTATAAAAATCAGAATAGTTTCATCTCCCTCACTCATATAATCATCTTCCCAATCACTAATAGCATGCCAGTTTATAGAAATGGCTATGCTCTCTAGGTTTAAACTGAATTTATAATTTTTAAAAATTTCAACGACTTTTTTATTTTTTTTGTTGATATGTTTTATATATATTTTACTGGTTGAGTTTTCAAATTCCTGAAAAGCTAAAGTGTGAGAACTTCTAATAGATTTCCACTCTCCTATACTTTTATTAATAAATTGATTAATTATTGTTAGATTCTTCGTCAAGTTTATCTTCTACGGAATGATTTTCTGCTTTTTGTATCATTCTTACCATTGAATCCACCATTAATCTCTTTGCAGAAGTTACTTTTAATCCAGAAGGAGTAGTTGATATTTGTTCTCCAGGGCGATTATATGAAGTTGGTCTAAATGGAGTCATCTAATAACTTTAAAAATTAATCGATTCCTATTCTTGCATGAATCATTATTTATATAGTTATTGTTTGCGAAAATGTCATATCTTTCATCTTTGATTACAGAATCATCAACTTTTTTGTTATTTAGGCATTTTATTTTTTGCCAATCCTGAAATAGTCGCTAAAGCAAACATTCCTAATAGAGCAATCCCTAGGAATAATCCTGCTCCCTGACTAACTCCAGCTCCTACTGCCACTAGTATAGAGTCACTGATTAGAAGACTTATTAATAATGCAGGAGTAAATATTTTCCAGCGAGTTCCTCCAATACCAATTGCGTAGCTTAGAAAATCAAAAAGGCCAGTCATTAATAGACCTGTCATAAGAAAAAAATTTTCTTCTAGCTGGTTTTGATTAAAACTTTCAATCTTTTGCATTGCTTTCGGGCCTACTAAATTACGTACTGGAACCCGACCATAATTTCTTGCGATAAAGAAAGCAGCTTGGCAAAAAACGATATCAGAAAAGATTATTGTCATGTAACCTTTTTGAAATCCTAGTAATGAACCAGCTAGCAGAGAATAAGCTGAACTTGGAAGGGCAGGTAAAATAATACTTACTCCTCTGAGTATGAATATTCCAAAAGGAGCCCAAATCCCCATACTTTCTATTTTGTTCCTTAGAGGTTCAATCCCATAATTTTGGATTAAATAAATCAATACTACAAATATTGCTATAAAAAAAACTACTGAGAGAAATTTCTGTATTTTATTCATTATTTTTCTAATAAATTTATTGGAAGTAAATTCTTAATTTAGTATTTGATTCTATCTATAATAGAAATACTAATCAATAAAAATTTTTACAAATTTTTAATCTCATATTTCCTACTAATAAAAAATATTTTATTCCATAAGTATTCATGATTAATTCTAAGAATAAAGTTAATTCAATATTTTTTAAGAATATATTTAATTTAGTCCTTTCGATTATTGTTTTCTTTTATATTTCAATAAAAAAATCAGAAGCTTTGCCTCATGAATGGGTTGGAGTCCCTAAAAGTGAATACGGAGAGCAGTTATGGGATAGGAAAAGTATAAAAAGGAATGAGGATGGTTCTGTAAGAGTATTGAGTAAATTTATTCCCAAAACAAAAAGTGAAATTACTAAGGATATTCTCTATACAATGGATATAAATTGTTTTGAAAAATCATTTAGAGATGTTGACGTCTCAATAGATGAAGCAAAAAGTAATTTCAATGATTTAGCTAATTGGCAAGATCCAAATGGAGATAAACTGATTTTGGGTATTATTGGTCAAGTCTGCAGAGTCGAAAACTAAACATTTTAAGTTGTAAAAAATACGAAAAAAATAACGAGTTCTCAATGGTATGAAAGTATAAAACCCTGACTAGGACAGGGTTTTAAAGGTGCCAGGACCCAGATTTGAACTGGGGACACGGCGATTTTCAGTCGCCTGCTCTACCAACTGAGCTATCCCGGCTCTAACCTATATACTTTAAATTACTATGTGTAGTTTGTGAAACCCTTTTCATTAAAAATTTTATATCTTCATCAAATATTCCAAAAAACTATGATTTTGCATTAATCGCTAATAATGCAGTGCCAAATGAAGTAGTTTTTTTACAGGAAACTATTGGTATATTGATAATTTTTTCTCTTATTTTTCTCCATTGTGGGTTTTTTGACCCTCCACCAATAGTAATAATTTTTTTTGGAAGGGAACCTGTTAGTTCGCCTAACTTTTCCCATCCTTTCAATTCGATCTTAGCTAGACCCTCAAATAATGCATGTAAGTAAAGTGAGTCGCTTATCGGCCTTGGACCAAGTATCGGCTTTAGATTAGAGTCATGTATAGGAAATCTTTCTCCTTTACTATTAAGAGGCAAAAGATTTATGGAAGTGTTTTTAGATGGATTAATTTGTCGACTGAGCTCCTTTATCTCTAAATCAGAGAAGAACCGAGACAAGATACCACATCCTGCGTTTGATGCGCCTCCACATATCCAATCGCCGTTTACTCTATGGTTTGTAATTCCTTGTTTTTTTATAGGGTTATCAATAATTTTCTTAACTACAATAGTTGTTCCTAAAACTGTGAGACCATCTTCTTTACCTAAACCTGCAGCTATCACACTTGCATTAGAGTCAGTGGTGCCTGAAATTAATATTAATTTCTTATTCAAGTTAAATCTCTCTGCTAAATCAAAATTCACTTGTCCAATAATTTTTCCACTTTTTATTATTTGAGGTAGGCATTTTTGCCATGAAGTATTGAGATAGCTTTTTGGCCATGATTCTTTTTTCAGATCCCAACCAAGTTTTAGATTATTTCCTTCTTCTCCATGAGTCCAATCTTTTAAAAACCAACCAGTGATCCAATCAGATTGATGTCGCAAAAGAATATTTGTACCATATTTATCTATTAGTTTTAATGCTTTGGCAAGACTACTGTATGGAGTTCTTAGATAATCTACTCCTGAAGTTAGTGATTCAAGAAGGAGCTTATGTTCATTACATGCTTGGTCATAAGGGATTGCTTCTCCTATCGGATCTCCTTGCAAATTTGATGCTGTTAACGTCCCTGAGGTGCCTGAAATAGCCAATTTATTAAGGTTAATTTTTATCTCAATAGGTAAATTAGCTAAGAGATTTTCACAAGAATTTATCCATGAATTTGGATTTTTAAAGCTGTATGAATAAGGAACTGAATTTGAATATACTAATTTCTTATGAAGATTAATTATTGATATTCTTGCACCACTAGTTCCAAAATCTAACCCTCCAAAAAAATTATCAGGCATAGAAAAATATTTTATAAAAAGATTTTGGAAGCCTCGGCTAACTGAGCTGCTTTTTCGTCTACATTTTCCCAAGGTAGCTCAAGATCTCTTCTGCCAAAATGTCCATAGGAAGCAGTATTTCTAAAAAATTTACCTCCCATTTTTTTGGGTAGATTTCTTAAGTTAAATTCCTTTATTATTGCTGCGGGTCTTAAATCAAAGTGCTCTTTAATTAACTCAGTCAAATTTGCTTGGGAAATAACACCTGTATCAAAAGTTTCTACGAGGATGGAAATTGGTTTTGCTACTCCAATTGCATAACTTAATTGTACTTCTGCTTTTTTTGCCAATTTCGCCTTAACAATGCTTTTAGCTACATAACGGGCGGCATAAGCGGCTGATCTATCTACTTTTGTGGGATCTTTACCAGAAAATGCCCCTCCTCCGTGTCTTGCATATCCACCATAAGTATCTACAATGATTTTTCTCCCTGTGAGCCCCGCATCTCCTTGAGGCCCGCCCACAACAAATTTTCCCGTGGGATTTACTAGAAATCTTGTTTTGCTAATGTTTGGTTTGATTTCTAAATCTTCAGTAGAAGGAATTACGACATGCTTCCATAAATCTTCTTTTATTCTTTGACGAATTTCTTCTTCATTTGAAATCCCATCTATCTCAGCATTATGTTGAGTTGAAATTAAAATTGTATTAATAGAGACTGGTAAACCTTTTTCGTAATCAATGCTTACTTGAGTTTTCCCATCAGGGAGTAGATAATTAAGAACTTTTTGATGCCTAACTTTAGCAAGTTGAATGGCTAATCTATGAGCCAAGCTAATTGGTAAGGGCATTAATTCAGGCGTCTCGTCGCATGCATAGCCGAACATTATGCCTTGGTCACCAGCTCCAGTATTATCTTCCAAATCATCGTTAACATCATCTGCTTCGTTTACTCCTTGAGAAATATCTGGTGATTGCTCGTCAAGTGCTACTAAAACAGCACAACTATTTGCGTCAAAACCACCTGCTCTATAGCCTTCATATCCAATTTCTTTAATTACATTTCTAACAAGTTTTATATAATCGACTTTTGCTTTTGAAGTTATTTCTCCAGTAAGTAAACAAAGACCAGTATTAACTACAGTTTCGCATGCAACTCTGCTGTCTGGATCTTCTGTCAATAGTGCATCTAAAACAGCGTCACTTATTTGGTCACATATTTTGTCGGGATGACCTTCAGTTACCGATTCTGACGTGAAAATGAAATCACTCATTTATAGAAAATTTTGAAATTAGAAAATATCTTAAATTAGATTATCGTTGCAAATCAATTATTGTAAATTAAAAATACTTGTAGAAGAATAAATGAGGCTAAAGTCCAGATATCCCTCCAAAAGATAAATAAATGAAATTACGCTGACTCAGATGAAGATGAGGGAATTTCTTCGTTATCGTCAGTTTGTTCAAATAACATTTGTTTGTATTTCGCTGCCATTTCTTCAGCTTTACTAAAAACTTTTTGAGGATCCGTTAACATGTCTCCTGGTTCAGGTTCAAGTGCTTTAGTAGACAAAGAAATTCGTCCTCTTTCTGAATCAAGGTCAATTATCATAACTTTCATTTGGTCATTCACATTTAAAACATTATGTGGAGTCTCAATATGTTCATGACTAATCTCAGAAATGTGCAATAGACCGCTAACTCCACCAATATCAATAAAGGCTCCATAAGGTTTAATACCTTTTACATTTCCAACAACAACTTCTCCTACCTCAAGTCGGTTCATTTTTTTCTCAACTAAAGCTCTTCTATGACTTAGTACTAATCTATTTCTCTCTTCATCAACTTCAAGAAACTTTAAAGGTAAATATTCACCTTCTAAGTCATCTTTAATTTTTCGAGCACTTATGTGAGAGCCAGGGATGAAACCTCTCAAGCCTTCTACTCTAACAAGAGCTCCGCCTCTGTTTGTTGCAAAAACTTCAGAATATATAGTCGCATCTTCTTTTTGAAGTTGTCTAACCCTTTCCCATGCTCTCTGATATTCAATTCTTCTAATGGAGAGGGCTAATTGGCCATCTTCATTTTCCTCACTCATTATGAAAAATTCTCTACTTTCTGAAGGTTGTAAAACATCATTGAGTCCTTCAACTCTATTTATTGAAACCTCCTGAACTGGCATAAATGCAGCTGTTTTTGCTCCTATATCTATCATGGCCCCTTTAGGCTCTAGAGCAAAAACTGTACCTTTAACTAGATCGCCAGGCTTAAAATTATAATCATACTTACCCAAAAGAGATGCAAATTCTTCTTGTGTGAATCCTGCGTTGTCAAAATCCGTATTTTTTCTGCTAGAGGAAGAATCTGCTGAAGGTATATCGTTATTCTCGAATGATAAATCTTCCTCATTTTGAGATGCTGAATCATTATCTAACTCAGAAGAATTTTTAATTTCTTGATCCTCAGCAAGTTCTTTAATGGTTTGGGAAGAATTTTCGTTCATTTGTTGTATCGCAGACTACCTAAGGTAGTTAGAAAGGGATGCTACTAGCCTGCAAACCAATAGCAAAAAACATTTTGATATGTATTCTACACTTTAAGATGCTGAATTTTATGAAATTGAAGCTAATTGGTTTTTTGAACTTCCCTTTAGAGATTCAAGAGTTGAAATAAAATCTTTTACTCCATTAAATTTTCTGTAAACTGAGGCGTATCTTATATAGGCGACTTCGTTTTCTTTCCTAAGATTTTTGAGTATTAATTCTCCGATTTGTGAAGTTTTAATATCTTTATTAGAGTCTTGAACGATTTGTGATTCAATTCCATCTACGAAATTAATAATTGCTTCACTACTGAAGTTAGTCTTTTCGCATGCTCTTGATATGCCAGTAAATAATTTTTGTTTATCAAATAATTCTCTGCCACCGTCTTTCTTTATAACTGAAACTGGCATTGTTTCCACTCTTTCATAAGTTGTAAATCTAAAGCTGCAATTTAAGCACTCTCTTCTTCTGCGAACACTTTTACCACTATCAGCAGATCTTGATTCCAAAACTCTGCTATCTGTGTTTTGACAGGTTGGACACTGCATGTGGTGAAAAAAGTTGCACTTCAACCCTAATAGTAGAATAATATTTTAATTATGAAAAGTAAAAAACCTCTTGTTAAAGAGGTTTTTTTTCTGAGTTCATTTTCTATCGAATTTAGGTGGGTCTCTAAAGGCGACAGCAAAGAATAAGGTTACAACTGCGAGAGTTAGAATAAGAACGTAAGCGAAAGCTTCCATAAGATTAAATAATAAAGTTTAGTTTAAACCCTGCCAGGGATTCTTCTTGTGGTTTCGTCTCCAAGTTTCTTGAATAAACCAAATTCAACTTGGTCGCCAATCTCAGCATCAATACCAGCAAAGGAATTTCTGTAAAGAGTTCTTGAAGCGTGCCACCAGTGCCCAAACAAGAATAGCAATCCGAAACATAAATGCGCATATGTAAACCAAGCTCTTGGAGAACTTCGGAATACACCGTCAGATTTATATGTCTCTCTGTCAAACTTGAATGCTTCTCCAAGTTGAGCCTTTCTAGCTAATCTTTTCACTACTGCAGGATCTGTAAATGTTTGTCCATCTAGGTCCCCTCCATAGATAGTTGCAGTAATGCCAGTTTGTTCAAATGAGTACTTTGCTTCAGCTCTTCTAAATGGAATATCTGCCCTTACATTGCCTTCTTTGTCTTCAAGAATGACAGGGAAGTTTTCAAAGAAATTAGGAATTCTTCTAACTTCTAATTCGTTACCTTCCTTATCTTGGAAAGCAATGTGACCTTGCCAACCAGTTGGTAAACCATCACCATTAACAAGAGCTCCAACTCTGAATAGTCCCCCTTTAGCTGGACTATTACCTACATAATCATAGAAAGCTAATTTCTCTGGAATCGATGCATATGCCTCTGATTTAGTGGCACCATCGTCGATAGCAGCTTGTACTCTTCTATTAATTTCAGTTTTGAAATAGCCCGAATCCCATTGATATCTTGTAGGACCAAAAAGCTCTATTGGGGTAGTTGCTGAACCGTACCACATTGTTCCTGAAACAACGAAAGAAACAAAAAGTACTGCAGCTAAAGCACTAGCCAGAACTCCTTCGAGACTACCAAGTTTTAATGCTCTGTATAGTCTTTCCCCAGGCCTATTGGTGATGTGAAAAATACCTCCAATAATACCCATGAGTCCAGCAGCAATATGATTAGCTACAATCCCTCCTGGATTAAAAGGATTAAATCCTTCTACTCCCCAGGAAGGTGCTACAGGCTCTACATGACCACTTAAACCATAGGGATCAGAAACCCAAATCCCGACGTTTGCGCAATGAAAAGCTCCAAAACCAAAGCATGTAAGTCCTGCTAAAAGAAGGTGGATTCCGAAAATTCTTGGTAGATCAAGAGCAGGTTCACCAGTTCTTGAATCTTCCCATAAATCAAGGTCCCAGTATGTCCAGTGCCAAATAGATGCCAACATCAATAGGCCACTAAATACTATATGTGCTGCCGCAACCCCTTCGAAACTCCAGAATCCAGGATCAACTCCAGTAGCACCCGTAATATCCCATCCATTCCAACTACTTGTGATACCTAGTCTTGCCATGAAAGGCATAACGTACATCCCCTGTCTCCACATTGGATTTAGAACAGCATCAGAAGGATCAAAAATGGCTAATTCATAAAGAGCCATTGAACCGGCCCAGCCGGCTAATAATGCAGTATGCATAAGATGCACAGCAAGTAGTCGACCTGGGTCATTAATAACTACTGTGTGAACTCGATACCAAGGCAATCCCATCGGTTAATTTCTAGTAACTATGCTGCATAAACAGCTAAACATCACGATAGTAAGGGTTTTTTAGTCTTTGAGGGATTTTTGTAAATAAATTTATTTTCTTGCAAAAATTGGGTAAATCCATTGGCATAAAATAGTTTACAAGAAATTTTTAGCTAAAAACTGTTAATATTTTGGTCACAATTCTCAAAGTAAAACGCCAAAATAAGAAAAATAACAAAAAAAAATGGCAACTATCAGATTTATTCGTGAGGACTTAGAGGTTCAATGTAATCCTGGTGAAAATTTAAGAGAACTCGTAATGAAAGAGAATTTACAGCTTTATGGACTAAAAGGTATTTTGGGAAATTGTGGAGGTGCAGGACAATGCAGTACTTGCTTTATTTCAGTTGAAGGTGGAAACAAAAATTCTTTGAGCCCTCTTACATCTGTTGAAGAAGAAAAACTAAAAAATAGACCAGAAAATTGGCGCCTTGCATGCCAAACATTGATAAAATCATCCGCCGTAATTTTAACAAAACCACAATCTCCCCCCTCAAATCTGGATGAACTAAAAAAAATTAGTGAAAATAAAAAATTACCGCGATAAATTGTTTAAGACTGTTAATCAGTTTATAAAATTTGTTTATTTTTCCACTTTATTCCAAGTTATATGTCTATAGTCTTAATACCTATTATAGAACTACCAATTAAATGGAAACAACTAACTTTGGATTCGTAGCTAGTCTTTTATTTGTAGGGGTGCCAACAATATTCCTGATTGGTCTATTTATTTCTACACAAGATGGAGAAAAATCAAGCTTCTACTCTGACTCTAGTAAAGGTAGGCTTGGCCCAAAACGATAATACTTTAATAAATGCTTTGCATTTCTGTCGAAGAATTTTTATTTTGGAAGAAAAAGCAACTTTCTAAAGGAGGGAATCAACCATCTTTTGCTGTTTTACTTGATTGTATAGGCGGTGTTTCGCCTAGTGACTTAAGCTTGAAAAGTATAAATCCTAAGGAAAACATACATTTAAAAAAAAATTTAGAATTTTTAGAATCTGTTTGGGATGATCATTTACTAAAATCTTGCCCAATTCAGTATCTTTGTGGAATAACTTTTTGGAGAGACCTAAAATTAAAAGTTACAAACAAAGTACTCATTCCCAGACCAGAAACAGAGCTCATAGTTGATATCGCCTTCAATATATTTCGAAAGAAATCAGAAAAATTATTTTTTGCTGAATTAGGAACCGGATCAGGTGCAATTAGTATTGCGTTGGCATTGGCTTATCCATTTAGCGAAGGAGTGGCAACTGATATAGATCAAGACGCATTAGAAATTGCCAATAAAAATTTTATAAATTCTTCTAAAGAATCAAATTTGAAATTTTATTGTGGAAATTGGTGGTCACCTCTTGAAAGTTTTAAAGGAAAATTAGACCTCGCTATTTCAAACCCGCCATATATTCCCAGAGATACTTATGAAAAATTACCCAAAGAAGTTAAGAATTTCGAACCTAAAGTCGCTTTACTAGGTGGCGAAGATGGTTTAAAACATATTAGGGAAATAATACAAAAAGCACCATTTTTCTTAAAAGAGAATGGTTGGCTAATTTTAGAGAATCATTTTGATCAAAGTGAAAAAGTAAAACAACTACTTATTAAAAATAAATTTACATCAATAGAAATTGTGAAAGATCTTTCAGGTATTGGTAGGTTTACCATTGGTAGATATAAATAAATTATTGTAGGTTCTTAATCTAAATGAATTTAGTAGACTGCAAAACTGCTTGGAGGACCCTTAAAAGTGGTTTGCCTATAATTTTCCCAACAGACACTTTACCTGCAATTGGATGCTTACCAAAATTCTCAAATATTATTTATGAGTTTAAAAAAAGAGATAAAAACAAACCCTTAATTCTTATGGGATCAGAACATAAACATTTAATTGATTATGTTCACGAATCAGCAAAAGAAGATTACGAAAATTTAGCCTCAAAATATTGGCCTGGAGCTCTGACAATTGTTATTCCTGCTTCAGCAAACCAGACTGCACACCTTACCAGTAATGATTTGACTATTGGGTTGAGAATTCCAAATTCAAATACCGCACAATCTCTTTTGAGAGAAACAGGCCCATTGTTAACTTCAAGTGCAAATATTTCAGGTTTTAAAGGATCAATTACAGCTGAAGGTATTGCTTTAGACTTCCCTTCTATAAAGATTTTGGGTCCTATCCCATGGGGAAAAAGTAGTGGAAAAGCTAGTACTATTATATTTTGGAAGAACAGTGGAAATTGGAAACTGATTAGAGAAGGAGAAGTAATAGTTAGGGAATTGTATTAATGTTTTTATTATTATTTTTTGTTTTATTAATTCAATTTTTTACTTATTGGATATTTGAACCCCTTGCATCTTTTTTAGATTATGTTCTGGAAATAAGATTTTTTCCTATTGTTGCTCTGATAGGTTTAGTCTTTTTATTTTCAGCAAAGAATTTTGAGCAGAATTAAATAAATCAAAATGCCGGCTAACAGATTTGAACTGATGACCTTCGCTTTACAAAAGCGCTGCTCTACCGCTGAGCTAAGCCGGCAATCTCTTAATCTTACAATTAGGGAGGGTCAATTATCATTATTTTTTTAGCTTTTTTTAAATTTATTACTTTTTGATATCTTTATTAGCTTCATCAGTTTTATCAGTTTTTTTGAATTTTATTTCTCCTGAAATAGTTCTTTTGATTGGTAAATTGGCAACTAATGCAGTCATTCTATCCTCAGTCTCTAAACTTACTGCTACCTCTTCAAAATCAATTTCAACATATTTAGCAACAACATCAAGGATCTCTTTCCTCATTTTATCTAAAAGATCAGTTGTTAAGGAACTCATATCAACTCTGTCATGAGCAAGTACAAGTTGTAATCTTTCCCTAGCTGTATTCGCACTAGACGTTTCTCTGCCTAGTAATTTATTTATAAGATCTCTGAGAGTCATCATTTTAAAAAACCTTTGTTTGCATTAATCTCATGAATTTATCTTTGAGACTTTTGCCTTCTTTTTTTGGATCGATCATTGGAATATCTTTATTTGTAAGTCTTTGAGAGACATTCAAATAACATTTTTTGCAGGAGATCTACCATCTGAAAGTGTCAGTGGCTCCCCTCTATTTGTACTTATTATTACCTGTTCATCTTCTAAAACAATACCTAACAAGGGCAAAGAAAGGATCCCTTGAACATCCTCGATGGATAACATTTCTTGACTAGCCATCATGGTAGGGCGAACTCTATTGATTACAAGTTGAATAGGCTCAATATCTGAAGTATTAAGAATCCCTATTACTCTATCCGCATCCCGTACTGCCGATAATTCCGGGTTCGTTACAACAATAGCTTCTTTGCAGGCTGCAAGAGCATTTTTAAAGCCATCTTCTACGCCAGCAGGACAATCTACTAGCACAAAATCAAATTTCTCACTAAGTAGCTCACTAATTTTTTTCATATCTTCAGGTTTCATCCAATCCAACATCCTTGGATCTCCAGCAGGTAGAAGAGCAAGATTAGGTTCCTTTTTATGTCTAACCAATGCTTGGTCAAGACGACAATTTTTGTCTAGAACATCTTGAGCCGTATAAATGATGCGATTTTCTAATCCTAAAAGAAGATCTAAATTTCTTAAGCCAAAATCAGCATCTAATACAGCAGTTGTTGCTCCGCTATTAGCAAGCGCTATACCCAGGTTTGCAGTTAAAGTTGTTTTGCCAACTCCTCCTTTACCTGAACAAATTAATATTGTGCGAGTATTCTTCCCCACGTTTTTTAAGATTTTACAAATAATAGAGCCACTTACAGAAAGTTAAATATTTTAAAGATTAAGTAATTCTTAAATTTATCTATTTTGAATTAATTTATTGCAAATTATTGATTAATTTTTATTTTCGATTATCTGTGGTTTGATAATTATCGTTTGTTTATCTATTACCGCAATTTCTGGATAATAATTTTTGGGTTTATCCTTTGGTCCTATAGCTACCACATCTGCAATTCTCAACTGTAAGGGGTTTAGATAAAATGATGCAATAGATGCATTTTTATTTCCACTTTTACCTGCGAATGCGATCCCTAGTAATTTGCCCCAAACATAAATATTTTTCTTAGCGGACACTATTGCTCCTGGATTAACGTCTCCAATAATGCATAGGTTTCCATTTGAAGATATTCTTTCACCGGATCGTACTGTTCCTTTGTGAAGAATATCGTCTTTCTTTTTTGAATTTAACGATAGTAACTTTT
>QCDG01000014.1 GCA_003280995.1 Prochlorococcus sp. AG-355-A09
TGGAAGAACTTCAAGAAGAAATTATTGAATATTTAGAAAACAACTAAAGATTTAGATTAAGCGCTGAAATATTTAGCTTTTGAGTGCAGTGAAATGATAGCTGTAGTACTTTGTTCTGGATGAAGTTGTTCAGATTCATCCATGGTCAAGCTTATTCTTTTTGCATCCAACAATGATAATTGTATGTTTGAATCAGATACTTTTGGACATGCAGGATAACCAAATGAATATCTAGCTCCTCTATATTTTTGAGCTAGTATTTCTCTATTTTTGTCTGGTTCTTCAGTCCTAAAACCACATTCAATACGAATTAATGCATGGACATACTCAGCTAGAGCTTCTGCTAATTGCACTGTAAGTCCATGGAATAATAAATAATCGCTATATTTATCTTCTTTAAATAATTTTTGAGAATATTCACTGGCAATATCGCCCATCGTTACTGCCTGCATAGGAAATATATCTATCGGTTTATCCTTTTTCAAATCACAATAAAAATCAGCTATGCATAAATTATTCCCAGATTTTTGTCTTGGAAAATTAAATTCGGAAATTTTATTTAATGATTTATCATCAAATAAGAAAATACTATTATCTTTTCTACCGCATCTGAAATATCCATAAACTGCTTTGGGTGAAATAAGTTTTTTTTCTACAATTGTCTCTAACCATCTATCTAGCAATGGTTTAGCATATGAATCCAAATAGTTATTGTATTCATCTACGCTTTGGTTTTTTCCTTTTTTTATTTGCCATTGTCCGCTAAATAGAGCTTTTGTATCTAAATAAAAAATTAACTTATTTAAATCTATATCAATCTCGTTCAAGACTTTCGTTCCCAAGAAAGGAGCTTGAATTGGTTCTTCTTCATTTATAAATTTAGATCTTATAAAATTTTCTTTTAAATTTAATTTAGAAGTCTCTATATCTATAGATATTGATTTTTTAACAGCTTGAGAGTTGGACTTTGATGAGGCTAAATTAATATCTATTCCCTCATTGTTGATGAATCCCTCTGTATTTGACCAATTACCCTTTTTTTTATTGTCCATATATTCATTCATGAATTTAAGATCAGTGAACGCATCTTTTCCGTATAAAATTTTCCCTTTATATATTTTGCTGCAGTCCTCATTTACAAATTTTGGGGTTAAGGCTGCACCTCCTAATATTACTGGTACACTAATATCTTCATTGTTAAAAGCTTCTAAATTATCTTTCATAAAAGCAGTTGATTTAACAAGTAATCCGCTCATAGCGATGCAATCTGCATTGTGCTTTTTTTGTGCATCTATAATTGCTGAAACATCTTGCTTTATTCCAAGATTTATTACGTCATAACCATTATTTGTAAGTATTATGTCAACCAAATTTTTTCCTATATCATGAACATCGCCTTTGACTGTTGCAATTAAGAGTTTTCCATTTGATATGTTTTCTTCCACAGTTTCCATATGTGGTTCTAAAATTGAAACGGCAAATTTCATTGTTTCGGCGGATTGGAGTACAAATGGCAATTGCATTTGACCTGAGCCAAATAAATCACCTACAACTTTCATCCCATCTAGTAGAAAGGTATTAATTATTTCTAGAGGTTTATATTTTTTTAAAGCTTTATTTAGTTGATCCTCTAAACCTATTTTTTCTCCATCAATAATATGATTTTTTAGTCTTTCTTCCAGAGTTAGGTTTTTATTTTCTGAAGATGCTTTTTTGAAATCTTGAATAGATAAATCTTGAAAAGCTTTTGTTAATTCTACTAATGGATCATAAATACAAATATCATCTTCAAATTTTCTTTTGTCATATATCAAATCTAAGCAAAGCTTTTTGGTTTCTTCAGAAATTTTTGATAATGGCAAAATTTTATTTGGTGCGATGATAGCAGAATCTAATCCTGCTTTAATGCATTCATCTAAAAATATTGAATTTAGATTAATTCTGGATAATGGTGAAAGACCAAAACTAATGTTTGATATCCCAAGTATGATGTGAATCTCAGGAAAATTTTCACGAATTTTTGATATAGCAGTAATTGTTTCTTTAGCATTTAATCTATCTTCTTCTATCCCAGTAGATATTGGAAGAGCTAATGGATCAAAAAAGAGCTCATAATCAGACAAACCGCATTCCCTGGTTCTATTAATTGCTCGTTTAGCAATGTCATATTTTTTATTTGCATTCCTTGCCATTCCATCTTCATCAATAGTTCCTACAACAAGACCTGAACCATACCCCAAGGCTAAATTTAGAACTTGATCAAACCTTTCATTACCGTCTTCGTAATTGGTTGAATTTATAATACATTTACCACCAGCTGACTTTAATCCACTTTCCATTTTGTCAGCATCTGTAGAGTCAATCATTAATGGCAAATTTATATTGGTAACAAGTCTTGATGTTATTTCTTTCATATCTTTCACTCCGTCTCTCCCTACATAATCAACATTCACATCAAGAACGTGTGCATTTTCTTTTTGTTGTTGCTTGGCAATTGATACTAGTCCATCCCAATCATCGTTATTTAACAACTCCCTTACCTTTTTAGATCCACTTGCATTTAATCTTTCGCCTACAATCAAAATAGAATTGTCTTGTTTGTACGGTACAGAATTATATATTGATGATGCAGAAGGAATATAGCCACTTAAATTGTTCTTACCATTTTTATTTGGCATTTCGTTATCAATAATTTCATCGATTATTGAAGAAAGATATTTAATATGTTCGGGTGTTGTCCCACAACATCCACCTATTAATTGAACATTAAAGTCATATATAAAATTCATTAACTGCATCTTTAATTCTATTGGCTTTAATCTGTAGTGAGCAACACCGCCAATATTTTCAGGAAGTCCTGCGTTGGGAATACAGCTTATAGCGAAGGGAGAATTTTCAGACAAATATTTAATATGTTCTTTCATTTGTTCTGGACCAGTAGCACAATTTAGTCCAAGGATATCTATATTAAACGGCTCTAATATTGTTAATGCAGAGGCAATGTCAGATCCAACAAGCATAGTACCTGTTGTTTCCATTGTTATAGATACCATTATAGGTATATCTATATTTTTACTATCAAGTACTTCTTTAGAAGCTAATAAGGCAGATTTTATTTGCAATACATCTTGACAAGTTTCAATTAAAAGTAGATCAACTCCTCCATCCGTAAGACCATATATCTGTTCTTTATATGATTCCTTTAATTCATCAAAATTTATATGTCCTAATGTGGGTAATTTAGTGGTTGGTCCAATTGAACCAGCAACAAACCTTGGCTTATCAACTGATGCATATTTTGCAGCAACTTTTTTTGCTATTAGTGCAGCATTTTTATTTATCTCATATGCCTTATTCTTAATATCATATTCATCAAGAACTATTGATGAGGCACCAAAAGTATTAGTTTCTATAACATGACAACCTGCTTCTAAGAATGAATTATGGACCTTTTCAACTATCTTTGGTGAGGATAAAACAAGGTTTTCATTACAACCCTCTAATTCTTTTCCTCCAAAGTCGTCTGCTGTAAGATTTAAGTTCTGAAATGATGTTCCAGTACCTCCGTCAAAAATTATTAATGGCTTTTCATCTCTATTTAGATAGGTTCTGAAAGATTCCATTTTTAGGTGAAAATTATTTTAGAGAAATTCTTGTTACCCAATTATCATAGTCTTGAGAACGACCTTCTGTTATTTCTATAAGCTTACTTTTTAATCTATTCATTATTGGTCTGTCACCATTTAATTCACTTGATTCAATTTTTTTAACTGGTGTAATTTTTGCTGCTGTACCAGTTAGAAAAACTTCATCTGCTATTAATAATTCTGTTTTATCAACAGGCCTTTCAATTACATTTATTCCAAATGAATTTGCTAATTCAATTACACTAGCTCTAGTAATACCCTCAAGGATATCTTGATCAACACCAGGAGTGATTAAGTCTCCATTCCTTACAATAAATAAATTCATACCACTAGCTTCGCTTACCTTACCACTTGAATTTAATAGCAGGGCTTCATCAAAACCCGATAAACTAGCTTCTGTTTTAGCTAATGAACTAGTAATATAAGCTCCACTTATTTTTCCTCTCAATGGGAGAGATCTATCTTCTTGTCTAGTCCAACTACTCATTCTACATGAAACCCCATCTGGGGATAGATAATCTCCTAGTTCAATACAATACATAAAGAAATCTGTTTCAATATTGTGTAACCTTGGAGCTATACCTAAATCGCTTGTATATACGAATGGTCTAATATAAATAGGTTTTTGTGGCTTATTTCTTTTTATAACTTCCTCTAAGGCTTTAAAAATATATTCTTCAGATATATCAGTTAAGAGTAATTTTGCACTTTGAGATAATCTTTTTATGTGTTTATCAGTTCTAAATAAAAGGAATTCTTCTTTATTTGTAGGGTTAGGTATCGCTCGCATTCCTCCAAATGCAGCCGTACCATAATGTAGTGCATGAGTAGCTATTGATATTTTTGCTTCTTTAAATGGAATACATTTACCTTCGAACCAGGCGTATGGAAGAAATTCATGCATATTCAATTTATTTAATTAAGGTAAACTTGTTTTATCCTACTTACGTATTCTAAACCTTATTTATATATAAAAATGCACAGGATATTAAATGTAGCAGGAAATGAAAAGAATAATGATGATTTAATTGAGCAACCAGCGGCAGATTTTATTTTTATAACAAGTGTAAAAGCTGATTTAAATCTCATATCAAAATTATTGTTAGAAAAAGAATTTGCTTCATTAAAAAATAATATAAGAGCTTTAGAAATTTCTAATTTAAATTCCTCAGCTCAAATAGATAATTATTTATTAAAAACAATTAATTATGCAAAAATTGTCATACTAAGAATTTTTGGCGATAAAGGTACATGGAACTATGGAATTGAACAACTTTTAAATTGGCAAGCAGTCAATAAAAAAAGGAAGTTAGTAATACTATCAGGTACCGTTGATCAGGAAGTGTCCTTAAGTGAAATAAGTAGTATAGATAAAAATATTGCATTAAATATTTCTAGATTACTAAGATCGGGAGGAATGGAGAATTATAGAAAATTTCTTAATTGTTTAAATTATCTAAAGGTAAATGAAACATTAATTCCTGATGAGTTTTTAAATATTAGTTTTTATCCAGATCCTTATTTATATGATTGGAAAATTGAAAAAGGAGAAAAGATTGGAATAATATCCTATAAATCACTTTTTTTGGCTAATGAAATTGAAGTAAACGAAAAACTTAACTTGCAGTTACGAAGATGCGGACTATCGCCTAAAACGTTATTTATTTCAACACTAAAAGATCATATTATTCAAAAGAAATTAATAGAAATTTTTAAAAAGGAAGATATTAAATTAATAATTACCACAACTTCATTTTCTTCATCTCAAATCAAAAATAACGAATTAATTGAAAATTCTACAAATATTTTTACTTCTCTTAAAATTCCAATTTTACAGCTTCTCTCTTCAAATAGATCAAGAAAAAATTGGTTAAATTCATCCATTGGAATGAATTCATCTGATTTATTGATGCAAATAATTATTCCTGAATTTGATGGAAGGATTACTACCTGTCCTTCAGCATTTAAAGAAATAATTTCTAAAAAAAATACACTCTACAGTGAAATAACCAGTTACAAAGCTGATCAAGTAGGTATTAAATGGATTTCAAAATTTGCAACAAATTATCTGAAACTTCAACAACTTAATAATTTTGAAAAAAAAATCTGTTTAATAATAAGTAATTATCCAGTAAAGAATGGAAGAATCGGTAATGGTGTTGGTCTTAATACACCATCTTCGATAATAAATATTCTTAACTGGTTAAAAGAAGAAGGTTATGATCTTGGATCTTGTAATTATCCTCAAGATTCTTCGGAATTAATGTCAATACTTATAAAAACTAGAACTAATGATATTGAATCTCAAAATAATAAACCATTAGATTACTTACCACTTAGTGAATATTCAAAATATTGGAATTATTTAGAACTTGAACCAAAAAATATTATTGTTAACCGTTGGGGCAAACCATCAGAAGCGATCGATCTTGATAATGAAGGCTTCTCAATAAATGGTATTAGATTTGGAAAAATAACATTATTGATTCAACCTCAACGAGGTTATGACTCTTTCACTGATAGAGATATTCATTCTCCCGATCTTCCACCTCCCCATAGATATTTAGCACAATATTTTTGGATTGAAAAAGTTTTTAACGCAAATGCTATTTGCCATATTGGTAAACATGGGACTGTTGAATGGTTACCTGGCAAATCTATAGGTCTCAGTAATAAATGTTTTCCAAATATTATTTGTCCAGCAATTCCAAACATATATCCTTTTATCGTAAATGATCCTGGGGAAGGATCCCAAGCTAAAAGAAGAACTGCTGCAACAATTATTGATCATTTAACCCCTCCTTTGGATAGGTCAGAATTATATGGAAAATATTCAATATTAGAAAATTATTTAGACGAATATTTTGAAGCAAAATTATTAAATTCTAATCGGATTGAAATTATAGAAAAATCCATTTTTGAATTAATTAAAAAAGATTTTAACGAAATCACTTTAAATAATAAAAATAATCAAATTGAAGAGATTGATTCTTTTCTTTGCAAAATTAAAGAATCTCAAATTAGGACAGGTTTGCATATTTTTGGTAATAGGCAGAATGACATTAATGAAATAAATTTATTCTTGTGTGTCGCTAGAGTGCCAAATGCCAATAGAATTGGGATTGTTCAATATATAGCAAAACATTTAAAACTAGATTTGGATCCTTGGACAAATATATATGATCAAAAGTTAAGTGAAAAGGATAAAAAAATATTATTGACTTTTTCCAACAAAAACATTTTAAACTTTAGAATGGCTATTGATTTTTTGGAACAACAAGCAAAGTATTTAATATATTTGTTTTTTTACAAAAAGAATACCAATATAAAAAATCTTGAGAAATATAAAAATCAGAAAATAATAGACTATTTCTTTAATGAAAAAAAACATAATAAGTATTTTTTATTATTAAAAAAAGAGATTCTATATCCAATCATTAATTCTTCATATAATGAGAAATTATCATTTATTAATTCGTTAAATGGACAATATGTAAAAAGTGGTCCATCTGGAGCCCCTACGAGAGGTAAAACTGAAGCTTTACCCACTGGTAAAAATTTCTTTTCAGTTGATTCGAGAGGACTGCCAACTGAATCAGCATGGAGTGTTGGTTGTCAATCCGCCTCACAAATACTTGATTTATACAAACAAGATAATGGAGAAGATTTAAAAAATATAGCAATATCTGTATGGGCAACATCCACAATGAGAAATGGTGGTGAAGACATTTGTCAAATACTATATTTATTAGGAGTACAGCCTATTTGGGATGGGCCCTCAAGAAGAGTAGTAGATCTAGAAATCATTCCTTTATCTGTTCTCGAAAGACCAAGGGTTGATGTTACTTTAAGGATTTCAGGAATGTTTAGAGATGCATTTCCACAGTTAGTTAAATTAACTTCTAAAGCAATAAATCTTGTTTCTAATCTTAATGAGGATGATAAATTTAACCCTCTTGCTGGGGCATCAAGGGATGGTGATTCAATTAATCGTATATTTGGTTCAGCGCCAGGTTCATATGGAGCTGGACTACAAGAACTAATTTCTAATTCTAATTGGGAAAATATTGATGATTTTGGAGAATCTTTTCTTAATTGGAGTAAGTGGATTTACAGTGATAATCTTGAACCTATAGAGGATAAAAAATCATTAGAAAATGCTCTTAAAAATGTTCAGTTAGTTGTTCATAACCAAGATAATAAGGAACATGATATTTTAGATTCTGATGATTATTATCAGTTTCAGGGTGGCTTATCTTCAGCAGTAAAAAAATTGAGCGGTAAATTTCCTGAAATGTATCATGGTGATTTATCAAAATTTGGATTATCCAAAATTTCAAAATTACAAGATGAAATTAATAAAGTTGTTATATCAAGAATACTTAACCCTAAATGGATAAATGGAATGAAGGATAATGGTTATAAAGGAGCGTTTGAATTTTCAGCTACACTAGATTACTTATATGCTTTTGATGCTTCTACTGAAGTAGTCTCAGATTGGTGTTATGAGGAAGTTTATAAATCATGGTTATGTGATCTGGATCTTAGGAATTTCTTTCTAGAGAATAATCCATGGGCTTTAAGAGATATTGCACAAAGATTTCTTGAAATTGTAAATAGAAAAATGTGGAATAATTGTTCATCAGATGTCATTGAAAATTTAAAGAACATAATTATTAATACTGATTCAATAATTGAAAAAAATGAATTCTAAATTATCTACCTAATAGCGAAAGTCCATGACTATCTGTTCCGCATGTTTTTAGCATTGAATATTTATCTGCTAATTTATCTATTTCTGAACATACAAATAAACTAGGATTCCATACTTCATTAAGTTCATAATCGTACCAAACCTCTATTCCATCAATACCTTGTATTTTGGCCTCTGGAATTAATTTATAAAAGGGAATCCTGTATCTCGCTGGATGTGCAAGAAATGATAAACCACCAGCTAAATTTATTGCTTTTATAACTGATTTAATATTTAAATCATTACCTATTGGAGACTCTCCAAGGATGTAGGGATTTAGGTATTTACTTTTTATATCTATTCCCAATCCAATTACATGTACTAAACATCCTAAAATCAAACAATTAATTTCTATTCCCGAAATTAATGTAAAGGAATCTTTAGGATAATTTTTGAGTATATTATTTTTTTTTATATATTCATGAGCTTTAATTGTATGATGATCGGTTATTGATAAAAATTTCAAGTTATTTTTATAAGCTTGATCTAAAAGTTCATATGGTTCTAAACTTCCATCACTAAATTTTGTATGACAGTGAAAATTAATATTATTAGGACAACTATTTTTATTAATATTGGAAGTTAATTTTACTAAGTCATCCCTATTCATTACTTAATGAATTCTCATTTTTCTTTCTAATCTTTGCATATAATTGAATTGAAGCCAACATGAAAATAATTAGTCCAACTACGCTCCATGTAGCAATACTAGTTGGAAAATTATTTTTAAAAATAACTAAAAGTACAATTATAAATAATAATAAAGTAGGCAATTCATTTAATAATCTAAGGTTTTTTGCTGAAATGGTTGAAGTACCATTTTGTAATGAATACATTATTTTATAACAATAAGAATGATAAATTACTAATCCCAAAACAAAAGAAATTTTAATTTGCAACCACTTCTCACTTAACCAACTTGGTTGCATAATAACCATGCAAATAGCCATACTTAAAGCTAATATCATCCCGGGTGTTGTGATTATATTCGCCAGCCTTTTTTCCATCAAGGTGTATTGTTTATTAAAGGCAATTTTTAATTCATTATCCATATTTTTAGATTCTTCATGATATATAAAAAGTCTTACTAAATAAAAAAGTCCCGCAAACCAAACGATTACACCAATAATGTGAAGTGATTTAAACCAGAGATATGCTTCAGCTGCCAAATTACTAGATTAATTTAAAAATATATGTTTTTAATATAGTTATATTTAACAATATCAAGAAATCTATTTTTCAAAATTTAATTAATATTTATAACTCGTTAAAATATTCATATATATCATTAACTGAATTTTTTCCAAGTCCTTTAACTTTTGATAAATCCTCCTTACTAGCTATTCTTATCGCGTCTATTGATTTGAAATGCTCAAGCAATTCTCTTATTCTTGATGGTCCTAATCCACTGATTTGGGACAATTGAGATCTATTCATTCTTTTAGATCTTTTGTCTCTATGAAAAGATAATGCAAATCTATGTGCTTCATCTCTTACCCTTCTTAATAGAAGAACTCCTTTTTGATTTTCATCAGTATCAAGAGACTTAGTAAATCCTGGAATAAATATTTCTTCATTTTTTTTTGCCAATGAACATATAGTTACTTCTTCCTCAAGATTTAATTCTTTTAATGCTTTAATAGCAGCATTTAACTGTCCTTTTCCTCCATCAATCATTATTAAATCAGGCCAATCTGATAGAAGTTCATTGTCTAATTTACTGTTCGTTTTATCATTTAATATTGAAAAATCCCCTCCGCTTTCTTTAAATCTTGACCATTTTTTAAACCTTCTTTGTATTACTTCATATATCGAAGCAAAATCATCACTATGTCCTATAAAAACGTTTGGATCTTTAATTTTATATTTCCTATAATGCTGTTTAGAAGGAACCCCATCAATAAAAACGACTTGTGATGCTACAGGGTCACTACCTTGAATATGGCTTATATCATAGCCTTCAATTCTTTTAGGTTGTTCGCTTAATTCAAGTATTTGGGCAAGATCCTCAATTGATGATTCATTATCTTGTATCCCATTTAATATTCTATCTAATTCCAATTTCGCATTTTTTAAAACCATTTCTACAGTTTCATGTTTTTTATTTCTTTTTGGGATTAGGATTTTTACTTTCTTTTTTCTTAGCTCCGTTAACCAATCCTCTATGGTTGCTTGTTTTGGAAGGTTATATTGAATAAGAATTTCTGATGGTATTTCTACAGGTTCAACATTCATATAATGCTCTTCTAATATCTTTTGTAAAATAAGATTTTCATCTTCTTTATTTAATTTTTGACTATAGCCAATTCTCCCAATGAGCTTACCTGATCTCATTTGGAAAATTTGTATACTAGCTACATTTTTTTCTGAAACTATTCCAAAGATATCTCTATTAATTGAAGAATCTGGTATTGATATTTTTTGTGATTCAGTTAATAATTTTAAACCTGAAATTTGGTCTCTTATTTTTGCTGCATTCTCATAATCTAAATCATTTGAAAATTGAAGCATTTTTTTTTGTAAAAATATTTCTAAGTCATCATTTCTTCCCTGAAATATCATAGATACTTGTTTCATTATTTTTTTATAATCGTCAGATGATATAACTTCTTGGCAAACACCTGGACATCTTCCTATTGAATAATTCAAACAAGTTCTATCTTTATAGACTGGCCTTGGTCTTTGTCTAAGTGGAAATATTTTTTTTATCGTAAATAAAGTTCTCCTTAATAATCCGACATCAACATAAGGTCCATAATATCTATCTAAATTATTCCTATTTCTTCTTCTTCTTGTAATAAATATTCGAGGATATTTTTCACTCCAAGTTATACAAAGATATGGATATTTCTTATCATCCTTTAAAAGAATATTAAAATATGGTTTGTTTGTTTTAATTAAATTTGACTCTAAATTTAATGCTTCATATTCGCTATCTGTGACTATTATTTCTATTTCAGTTATTTGACGAACCATCAAACTTAATCGGGGAGTTAAATCTGAATAATTATTGAAATAACTACTTACTCTACTGCGTAGTTTTTTAGATTTACCGATATAAAGTAAGTTATTATCAATATCTTTAAAAAGATAACAACCAGATGACTTTGGAATTTCGGATAATCTTGATTTTAATAACTCCTTATTATTAATTAATTTATATTCAATTTTAAAATTATATTTGTTATTTATTTTTTCGATAGAGGAATTACTCATTTATAGTGGTTAACCTCCATAATTCCAGCCAGTTGAAGATAAATTTAGTGAGTCAACATCATTATTCAGATAAGCAGATTGCACCTCTCCTACAAATACGGTATGGTCTCCATGAATAACACTTCCTACAACATTACATTCAACACCACCAACACTATCAACTAAAATAGGCAATCCAAGCTCACCTAAATTAAATTCAACAGATTCAAATCTACCTCCTAATGCTTTTTGAGGTTTAAAGAAAACAGCCGCTAGATCCTTTTGATCACTTTTGAGCACATTTAATGAGAACTTATTGGTTGACTTTATTATTTCATGACTAGAACCCTCTGCTCTAACAGCCATTACAACTAATGGTGGGGTGAAAGAACCTTGAGTCACCCAACTTGCAGTAAATCCATTCACTTCATTTTTATCCTCGTCTCTAACGCCACAAATAAATAATCCGTGAGGTATTTTTCTTAATAAGATTTTTTTTGCTTCTAGATTTAATGTCATAATTGATTTAACTAATAATATTATTTTAACTAAATTTCTTATTCGATCATAATAAATTCATGAAAATTCTTTATCCAGGTACATTTGATCCTTTAACAAATGGGCATCTTGATTTAATAGAAAGGGCTGAAAAAATATTTGGCAATCTAGTAGTTGCTGTTTTAGAAAATACTTCTAAAACACCAACATTTAATCTTGAAAAAAGAATAATACAAATTAAAAATTCTCTTTCTCATTTACCTAATATTGAAGTTATTTCTTATTCTGGTCTAACTGTTGATTGTGCAAATGATCTAAAAGCTAATCTTATTCTCAGAGGCTTAAGAGCAATGAGTGATTTTGAGTATGAACTACAGATTGCTCATACAAATAAATCACTTAATAATTATATTGAAACTATATTTTTATCGACAAATACAAATTATAGTTTTCTTAGTAGTTCTTTAGTAAAAGAAGTTGCAAAATTTGGTGGTGAAATTAATCACATGGTACCCCCCTCTGTTGAGAAGGATTTAAAAGATTATTTTAAATAATATTTTTTTAACAGGATCTCAAGTAATAAAGATCACGTAATAAATTAAAAGCTTTTTCTTTATCAATTTTATTAGAATTTTGGATAATGCTTATAATTATTGGCTTATCATTTTTATATAAAAAGCCAGATAATGCAAAGACATTAGAAAGAGTCCCAGTTTTGCCAAAAAACTTTCCAGACAATTCACTATTTACAAATCTTTTAGCTAACGTTCCTCTCACTCCCGTAATTGAAAGTGTAGATTGATAAGCAATAAAATCATTAGAATATCTCATTTTATCTAAAAATAATACAACTAACTTTGTTGTAATTTTATTTTTTCGAGACAAACCACTAGCATCTGCAAAGTATGCATTAGTTGCTGGGAGGCCTTTATTTTCAAGCCATCTTTTCAATTTTATATAGTTATTATCGTTCCATGTATTTGAGGCATTTTTAAAAAGAGATTCAGCCGTAAAATTATGGCTTTCAGAATTTGCTAGAGTTAATAATGAAAGAATTGGAGTTGAATATACTTTATTTATTTCTTTAATATTTTTTAAATAAAAAGTTTTTTCTGAATCAAAAAAATCTATATTTATTTTTGAATTTGGAAATTTATTTTTTAAATAATTTTTAATAAAATTTTTTAATGCATAAATATCATAATATTTATTGTAATTACTTTCTATTGCAAGAGATGTAATTGGAGATCCATATTCGTAAAGTTTATCAGTATTTGTCCAACCATTAGGCCAATATAATTTTGAATCAATTTCTACAATATTAAAGTTAATAATTTTATTTTCTTTAACATTTGAAATTAGTTCGATTATATGTTCATAATTAAGATCTGGATCACCTTGACCGTGTAAATAATAATCGCTTTTATTTTTATATAAGGAAGTTTTTAAATTATTATTTAATTTATATTTACTTAAAACATAAGCTGATGAGAATAATTTTTGGTTAGATGCTGGCAACCTTGGAACATCCTCATTGTAGGAACTTATTATTTCCCCTTTATTATTAATAATTGATACACTAAAAGAATCATCAAGCGTTTGATTCAATAAAGCATCATAAGAAGGACATATTTTGTTTTTATTAATTATTCCCGGGAAATTAAAATAAATACTATTTAAAATAGTTATTTTCTGTTTTGTTAGTAAATATCTTATTAAGAAAGGAGATGTTACTAATATAAGAACAATAAAGAAAAATGAATATATTTTTTTTATCACATTCAATTTATAAATTTACAAAAATAGATTCATTGTCGGGTTTAATTTCAAATTCTTTTTTAAAAAAATACCTTTTATTTTCTTCTTTGAAAAGCAACCAGTTATTTGGATAAATATGCATAAGAGCAGCTTTATTTAAAGGCTGCAGAAAATAAATATTTTTCCATGTTTTGACAAAGTTTTTACGTCGCTCTCTAATAACACTTCCTATACCAATATTGGAATCTTCAAATTTTGGATTTAATGAATAATGCGTACCTTGATAATTATCAGACATTGACTCAAATGAATCGAAATCATATGGCTGAGGTAGTATCGATATCATTACACTATCAATATTATTTATATTATTTGATTCATTAAATGATTTAAAAGTAAAGATTTTATCTTTGATATCAGGATAGTCTCTTTGAGCCAAAGCCACAGCACCTTGATCAGCAAATGTTATGAATACATTATTATTTTTAGACAATATCTTGTAGATAGTTATTCCAATTCTGTTAAACTTCAACCCTTCAAAATTAAATTCTATAGTAAATCTTTTATTTGAATCTAATAAACTTGGAATAATTGCATCCTCCATATTCTTAAGAGATTCATTTAAATCTTTAGGTAGTCTGTAATTCGTTTCCATTAAAATTTGTCAATACATATTTGAATAAGTTCTAAAAATTTATCTATTTCTGACTTATTATTTATTGAACCTAAAGTAACACGAATATTTGAATATAGTTCATCATCTTTTAAACCAATATTTTTAAGTGTTGAGCTAGGTTTCCCAGATGAGCTTGAACAAGCACTGCCACTACTTATGGCTATTTTATTTTCTGACATGAAATTAACAATCTTATAGGCCTTTATAGGCTCAAATAGTTTATTTAATAGTAAAAAAGAAATATGACTAGGAAGTCTATGGTTAATACTACCCGTAATCTTTATATGATTATTATCTTTAATTTTTTGAAAAAAATAATTTTTAAGTTTATTAATATTATTAGAAGGAAATTCAGTTATGTAATCATATAATTTTATTTTTCCTTCAATATTCTTTAATGATTCATACATTCCAGCGATTAATGGCAAAGCTTGTGTACCTTGTCTAATTGAATATTCCTGAGAAAGTGATATGTCATCATTTTTTAAAATTTGTCTAGAATTTTCTTTTGTTAAAAGAATACCGATCCCTTTTGGACCTCCAAATTTATGAGCGGATAAACTTAAAAAATCACATTTAAGATCTTTCCAACTGAATATTCCATTACTTAATATTTGAGTTCCATCTAAATGAAACATTATATTTAATTCTTCACATTTGGAACCAATAAATTGGACAGGTTGTATTGTCCCAATTTCACTTTGACCCCAAATAATTGATACAAGCTTAGTATCATTGTTTAAAAATTTTTTGATATCAGAAATATTTAAAATTCCATCATTATTTACCGGCCATTCGTAAATAGTCCAATTTTGTTTTCTTAGTTTATTAGCACAAATAGTTGTTGCTTGATGTTCAACATTTGAAATAACAACCCTACCATTTTTAAATTTCTCATAGATATTATTAAATACAATATTTGTCGATTCCGAAGAACCAGATGTAAAAATTATATCCTCTGGATCTGCTTCAAATATATAAGCAATTTTAGATCTAATTTTTTCAAGATAAGTAGAGCATTTTATCCCTAGCTCATATGTAGATGAAGGGTTATGCCAATAATTCCTATAAGTTGAATTAATTATATTTAAAACATTCTCAGATAACGGAGTTGTGGATGCATTATCTAAATAGATAAAATTATTTTCCATTAATTTACTAGCATTGATCCTGAGAAAACCTTTTTAGCATTACCGGTCATCATTACTTCACAATCGTCTTTTGACCAATCAATTTTAAGATTACCTCCTGGTAAGGTTACTATGGTTTGTGAACTACAAAGGCCTAATTTATAAGCTGCCACATGGATAGCACAGGCACCTGTTCCACAAGCTAAGGTTGGACCTGCACCCCTTTCCCATACTTTTACTTTGATATTATCTCTATTTAATATTTGACAAAAATGCACATTAGTTTTTTCAGGAAATAATTCATTTTTTTCAAATATAGGACCAAGTCTGGAAAGAACAATTGACTCTATGTCTTTTACAAAGAATATTAAATGAGGATTTCCCATTCCTACGGCATAACCCATATTATTAAAATCTTTCTCAATAAATTCGTGTGAAGGAATTGAATTTATTTTTTTTTCAATTGTTGTTGGAATATCTTGACATTCTAAAATTGGAACTCCCATTTTTACTGTAATTTCATCATTTATATATTTTGCAATTTTTAAACCTGCTTTAGTCTCAATTTTATATTCTATATTTTTATTTTTCATTGAATCATTTACGTGGAGATACTCAACTAAACACCTAATTCCGTTTCCACACATTTGTGCTTCAGAACCATCAGAATTAAAAATTATCATTTTTGCATAATTATCTTCATTAGGTTCTTCTATAAAAATCACACCATCTGCTCCAACACCAAATTGCCTGTCGCAAATTTTTTTTATATCAAATATTTTATTTGTCTTGTAATTTTTATAGAATTCATTTCCTCTAGAATCTATTATTACGAAATCATTTCCGTTACCTTGATATTTTTCAAAAGTTATATTTTTCATTTGTAATTCATATATCTTAAATTTTAATTATAAATTATTCCTTTTAACAATCTATTTCTATTTTATACAATGGATATTAAAATAATAATTTAACAAATAAAAATTAAGTGATTTCTCCAGATAAACAATATGAGGCTGATACCAATTTATATAATCCATCTGAAATAGAAAAAAAATGGCAGTCAATATGGACAGAAAACAATTTATACAAAACCGATGAATTAACTGAGAATAGCGATAAATTTTATGCCTTATCAATGTTTCCCTACCCTTCTGGTAATCTTCATATGGGACATGTTAGGAATTATGTTATTACAGACTTAATAGCTCGATTCCAAAGGTTTAAGGGTAAATCTGTCTTACATCCAATGGGTTGGGACGCTTTTGGTTTGCCTGCTGAAAATGCTGCGATTGAAAGAGGAATTAGTCCAAGTGTCTGGACTAAAAAAAATATTTCTCATATGAAGTCACAATTAAAGCTTTTGGGACTATCAGTTGATTGGGATAGGGAATTTGCAACATGTGATGAAAATTATTATATTTGGACTCAATATCTATTTTTAGAGTTATACAATGCAGGCCTTGTATATCAAAAGGAATCAGAAGTTAATTGGGATCCTATAGATAATACAGTCCTAGCAAATGAACAAGTTGACTCAGAGGGTAAATCTTGGAGATCTGGGGCAGTAGTTGAAAAAAAATTATTGAAGCAATGGTTTTTAAGAATTACTAATTATGCGGATGAGTTATTGAAGGATTTAGAAAAATTAGATAACTGGCCAGAAAGAGTAAAAATAATGCAAGATAATTGGATTGGAAAGTCAATTGGTGCAAATATTAATTTCAATATCAATACCAATCCAGAAAAGAAAATAACTGTATTTACCACAAGGCCAGATACTTTATTTGGAGTTACTTATTTAGCAATTTCGGTTAATCATTCATTAATTAAAAAAATTACTGATCAAGAAACTATACAAGATATAGAAAACCTTAAACAATATTTGAAAAATAATAAAAATAATGAACTTGAAAAAATTGGAATAAAAACTAGCTTAATAGCAATAAATCCAGTTAATTCTGAACCTATACCTATTTGGGTGGCTAGTTATGTTCTTGATGAATACGGTACAGGCGCTGTTATGGGTGTACCTGCTCATGATTTAAGGGATTTTGAGTTTGCTAAGAAAAACAATATAGATATTAAACAGGTAATACTAAAGGATAAAAGTGAACAAAGTAAGGAGCTTGATAATGCTTATTTAGAAAATGGATATCTAATTAATTCAAATCAATACAATGGTATAGCAAATACTATTGCTAAATTAAAAATTGCAGAGGAGGGAGTAAATAATGGATGGGCCGAAAATAAAATTCAATATCGTTTAAGAGATTGGTTAATATCTAGACAAAGATATTGGGGATGTCCGATACCCATCGTTAATTGCAAAAAATGTGGAGCTGTTCCTTTAAACCAATCGGATTTGCCTGTTTCATTACCAAAAGATATAGAAATCTCCGCTAACAAGATCAATGCTTTAGGTAATAATAATAATTGGATAAATACAACATGTCCAAAATGTGGAATAGCGGCAAGAAAAGAAACTGATACTATGGATACTTTCATGTGTTCATCCTGGTATTTTTTAAGATACCCATCTTCTAAATGTTCAACTAAGCCATTTGAAAAGAATGAAATTAATAAGTGGTTACCTGTAGATCAATATGTTGGAGGAGTAGAGCATGCAATATTGCATTTGTTATATGCTAGATTTTTCACTAAAGCTTTGCGAGATAATGAACTATTTGATATTGATGAACCTTTCAAAAAACTATTAACGCAAGGAATGGTTCAGGCCGCAGCCTTTAAAAACAATAAAACTGGTAAATATGTTTCTCCTTCCGATATTACTGACTTATCAAATCCTACAGATCCAATTGACAATTCTAAACTCGAAGTTCTTTTCGAGAAGATGTCTAAGTCTAAATACAATGGAATAGACCCTGAATCAGTAATTAAAAAATATGGAGCAGATACAGCAAGAATGTTTATATTATTTAAAGCACCACCAGAAAAAGATTTGGAATGGGGAGATACAGATGTTGAAGGACAATTTAGATTTTTAAGCAGGATTTGGAAGCTTTATATAAATTGTGCAAAAGATATAAATAGTAAATCTAATTCTTATCCAGATAAAGAAAAAAATTTAATAAAGTCAATGAATATCGCTATAAAAGAAATTTCAAATGACATATTAAATAACCAATTTAATACTGCGATTTCAGAACTAATGAAGTTTTATAATTCATTATCAAATTCCATTAATGACGTAAACAATAATTTAAAGATTGATGCTTTAAAAACATTTTGTATTTTATTGGCTCCATTTGCCCCTCATATTGCAGAAGAAATATGGGATCTTATAGGATTTAAAAAATCTGTGCATTTACAACAATGGCCTTCATTTAATGCCGAGGCACTAAAGGAAGATTCATATGAACTAGTAATACAAGTGAATGGAAAAGTTAGAGACAAATTAAATGTTAATAATGATATGAGTGAAGATCAAATTAAAGAATTGACTCTTAAAAGACCTAACATTTTAAAATGGACTCAAAATAAGGAAATAAGAAAAATAATTATTGTTAAAGGAAAAATTATGAATATTGTTGTTTAAGAATTTATTTTTTGAATAACTAATGAATTTGGATTTGACCAATCGCCTTTAACTAAATAATTATCATTACCGAAACACATTTCACGGAGTATAAAAAATATGGGTTCACTAACTGAATTATCAAATAAAGATGTTATGTCACTTATAGAATATTCGCCACCTTCATCTAATAACTTACTTACTTTTTGTTGATACTCAATAATATTTGCAGCTGCTTTCTTTCCAGCTTCAACTCCAGGTTGATCATATGCATTTATATTTACCAATTCAGCGTAGAAGGAGACAGCCCTCTCAAATAAAGCGATTAAGGCCCCTAGTGAAAAACAATTTAACTTTTCTAAAGTAATAGTGATACTTTGTCTGTCTTCACTAGAGAGTGCTGATCTGGTTCCTTGCAAAAAACCAGAAAGATATTCTTTAGGATTCTCTTTTTCATCAAAAATATTAGTAGATGGAGAATCTAATAATTCAATAAAAATACAAAAGAAATTATCAATACCATCTCTCAGTTGCTGAACATAAGCATGCTGATCTGTAGATCCTTTATTACCAAAAACGGAAATACCTTGATTAACTACTTCACCATTCCTATTAAATTTCTTTCCTAATGATTCCATTACTAGTTGCTGAAGATATTTACTAAATACCTGTAACCTATCTCTATATGGTAATACGACCATATCTCTCTTCCCAACCCCATCCCCAGTTAAATACCAAGCAGATGACAATAATGCTGCGGGATTATTTTTAAAATCACTTATACGCGTGGCCTCATCCATTAATGATGCACCTCTAATGAATTCAAATATATTTTCATTAATAAGAGCTAATGGAAGTAATCCCACAGAGCTTGTAATACTTGTTCTTCCTCCAACCCAATCTTGCAAATTAAATATTTTTAACCAATTTTCAGAAGTGGCCTTTTTAAATAATTTACTATCTTTCATCGTTATAGCTATAGCATTAGAATTCCATTCAAGAGCATTATTTTCACAATGACTTTTAATAATTTCCATAGCAATTCTGGGTTCAGGCGTACCACCTGATTTGCTTACTACTACAAATAATGTTGTGGATAATTTTTCAGATAACTCTTCTAACTTTTCGCTAATTAAAAATGGATCAACATTATCGATATAAGAAAAATTTAAGCCATTAGAGCACTTTTGCAAAGACTCAGTTATAAGTAATGGTCCTAATCCACTTCCACCAATTCCTATCCATAGAACATCAGTATAGTTCTTATTATTCTTATTCTTAATATCTCCATTTAAAATTTGTTTTCCAAATTCAGAGATAGCATTAATATTAGCGCTAATCTCCTCTCCAATTTTTGAAGATGGCGAAATTGACGGATTTCTAAGCCAATAATGACCAACTTGTCTATTTTCATCAATATTTGAGATTGCACCATTTTCTAATTCTTTTATGGAGGAAAAAACATCTATAAATTTCTCTTCTAAATTCTTTATCTCTTTACTAGTAAAATTAATTTTGCTTATGTCTAACCAAATATTTAATTTTTTATCAAACCAAAGATAATTACAAAATTTATCCCAAGAGTTTAATTCTCCATTCATATTATATTTGTTTCTTTTATTTATTATTTAATTATATCTATATGAATAGTACATAGATTTGAATCATTTAAATTTGTTTAAATTTTTATCTTCAAATAAATATGTTTTTGAATATAAACAATTAAAATTAAGGGTTTTTTTTATTTCATATGAATTTATCATTATAAAAAATAAAAAACTTTGGATAAATCATTTAATTACATAATTTCGCCTGAGATATCTGAATTTAGAAGATTTTTCCCAAAATTAAAAATTGGTGTACTTGCTTCTGGTAAAGGAACAAACTTTCAGGAATTAATTAATCTCTCAGAAAAAGGAGAATTAGATATAGATATAAAAGTTCTAATTACTAACAAAGATGATGCAGGTTGTATAAAGAGAGCTGAAAGTAAAAAAATACCTCTCAAAATAATAAGAGACAAAGACTTTCTGAAAAAAGAGACATTTGAATTAGAAATTGTAAATACTTTAATTCATTACGATGTTGAACTTGTGGTTATGGCAGGCTGGATGAAAATTGTTACTCCATTTTTTATTAATAAATTTAAGAATAAGATAATAAATATTCACCCTTCATTACTTCCAGCATATAAAGGTGGTTCTGCGATAAAGGACTCTATATTAAATGGTTCAAAAATAACTGGTTGTTCGGTACATTTTGTTGAAGAGGAGGTAGATAGTGGATCATTGATAATGCAAGCGGCATTATCAATTAGAAATGATGATGATATTGAATCACTTTCCAAAAGAATACAAATGCTTGAGCATAAAATTTTACCTCACTCAATCTCTCTTGCTGGTTTATTGATAAGAAGTAATTTTATGGAAAATTATTAGTTAAATCAAGACCTTCATCCATTGAAAATCCACTCATAATATTTAAATTTTGAATTGCTTGCCCAGTCTGACCTTTTAATAAATTATCAATTACAGATAATATAATTATTCTTCCATTTCGATTATCAACTTTAACAGAAAGTAAAATTTGGTTTGTATTTTTAACCCATTTTGTTGATGGGAATGTATCTACAGGTAAGACTTTAATATTTTTAAAATTTCTATAATAATTATCCAGAAGAATTCTGCAGTCATCAGAAGTTAATCCTGGATCTTTTAATCTCCCATATATAGTCGAATGCATACCCCTTGAGATTGGGACTAAATGAGGTGTAAAAAGCAGTTCAATTTTATTTCCAGAAATTAAAGATGCCACTTGCTCGATCTCTGAGGTATGTCTATGGTTTATTAATCCATATGCTGATAAACCTTCTCCACATTCTGATAAAAGTAGCTTTTGGTTTGGTTCTCGACCACCTCCAGAGGTTCCGCTTTTAGAGTCAATAACTATACCTTCATTTTCAATAATTCCTTGAGAGAGATAAGGACCTAATGGAATAAGAGCAGATGTTGGATAACATCCTGGACAGGCAATTAATCTTCCTTTTGAAATTTCTTCTTTATTTATTTCAGGAAGACCGTAAACTGCCTCTTTACATAAATCATCATCATTCCTTTTATAAATAGCAGCTTCTTTGGAATATACTTTTTTCCATTCATCTAAAGACTTATATCTATAATCAGCAGATAAATCAATAACTTTAAGTCCTCTATCTAATAATTTCCTTGTCAATGTTGAAGATAAGCCATTTGGTAAGCAAAGCAAAGCAACATCTGAATTTTTTGAAATGTTATTAACTGAAATTTCTTCTATATAAGGATCATTATCTAGACAAATAAAAGGGAAATTATCATTCCATTTAGATCCAGATGTTTTATTACCTCCTAAAAATGAAATTTTGTACTTTTTATTTTTCTTTAAGAGATTTACCGCTTGAATACCGCCGTAACCTGTAGCACCTACTATTGCAACATTCATTTCTTTGAATTGGCAGACTTTGAGATAGGATTATAAAGTGTTGAATTTAAGGTAACTAAAACACTATTTTTCTATATTGATAGGAATAATGAAAGAAACAAGTCCCAAATCAAATAATGGAACAATTTTGGATATAAATGAATCTTTTAAAATTGAATTTGATCCTATCAGCGATGCGTTGGCAGCTATAAGAAATGGTGAATGCATAATTGTTGTAGATGATGAAAGAAGAGAAAATGAAGGAGATTTAATATGTGCGGCTCAGTTTGCAACTCCACAGCAAATTAATTTTATGGCTACTGAGGGCCGTGGTCTTATATGCCTAGCCATGCAAGGTGAAAAACTTGACTCTTTAGATTTACCATTGATGGTAGATAGAAATACTGATGAAAATCAAACAGCTTTTACGATATCAATTGATGCTGGACCTGAGAATAATGTTACAACTGGAATTTCAGCCGAAGACAGGGCAAAGACAATTCAAGTTGCAATAAACCCAAATACAAAACCTGATGATTTAAGAAGGCCAGGACATATTTTTCCATTAAGAGCAAAGAAAGGTGGAGTATTAAAAAGGGCTGGGCATACCGAAGCGGCAGTAGATATTGCGGCAATGTCAGGTCTTTATCCCGCTGGAGTAATTTGCGAAATACAAAATCCTGACGGTTCCATGTCAAGACTTCCACAACTTAAAGAGTATGCGAAACAATGGGGAATGAAATTAATATCCATAGCTGATTTAATAAGTTATCGGTTTCAAACTGAGAGATTTGTATTTAGAAAATCTGATGCAGTTCTTCCAAGTATTTTTGGTAATTTCAAAGCTTATGGATATGTTAATGAACTTGATGGTTCAGAGCACGTTGCATTAGTTAAACAAAAATCATCAATTTTAAGCGAACCTGTACTTGTAAGAATGCATTCAGAGTGCTTAACAGGCGATGCTTTTGGATCATTACGTTGTGACTGTAGACCCCAGTTAGAGGCAGCTTTATCAAGGATAGAAAAGGAGGAAGAGGGGGTTGTTGTTTACTTGAGACAAGAAGGTAGAGGTATTGGTCTAATAAATAAATTAAAAGCATATAGTTTACAGGATGGTGGATTAGACACTGTAGAAGCTAATGAAAAATTAGGTTTTCCAGCTGATCTTAGAAATTATGGTGTTGGAGCACAGATATTAACAGATCTAGGGATAAAAAAATTAAAATTACTTACAAACAATCCTAGAAAGATTGCTGGATTAGGTGGTTATGGAATAGAGGTTATTGAGAGAGTTCCATTAGTAATTTGTCCAAACGATAATAATGCAGAATATTTGAGTGTAAAAAAAACGAAATTAGGACACATGATTGATGAAGATAATCCTAATTCCAGTAATATCGATCCATTTATTTCAATTTTTCTTGACGGAGAATATAAATCAATTGATCTAGTTCCAATAAAAAATAATGTTATTAAATTCTGTAATGAAAATAACATCAATATTAAACTAGAGAGCACACCAAGATTATTAGCTTTTTGGAATCGACCAAAATTAGTTTGGCGAATTTTGCATGATCAGAACAGAACCAATTCCAACATTATCGATGAAGAAATAAAAAATATAGAATTATTTATTCAGTTTTTATCCAATTATCAAAATAGTACAAAGATTGGAATTATTGTTTCTAGAAATATTGAACAGGCATTACACCCAAAAAATAGTATCAAATTAATCCATACTAAATTCACTATCAATAATGAATTATTATATTCATCTACAAGAAAATTTAATCTAGATAAAGAGACATTTAGTATTGTTTTTGAGGGCTAAATTACTATTTTAAAGTTGCCTTTAAAATTTTGGAACCATTAGTAAGCTTTAGTACTACATCCATATCATCAGTCTTACCAAAAACAGTATGAACCCCATCGAGATGAGGCTGTGGTTCATAAACTATGAAAAACTGACTTCCACCTGTATCCTTTCCTGCATGAGCCATAGAAAGTGAACCTTTTAGATGTTTATTGGAATTAATTTCACATTTTATATTATATCCAGGCCCACCAGTTCCAGGCATACCTGATGCTCCATCACGAGTATTTGGACATCCACCCTGAGCCATAAATCCAGGAATCACTCTATGAAATGCTAGACCATCATAAAAACCATCACTAATTAGGCTCGTGAAGTTTTTAACTGTATTAGGTGCGTCGTCAGAGAAAAATTCAATATTAATGTTCCCAACTTCTGTTTCAAATAATGCAGTTGTCATGTTTTATTTGTTTAGTAATTTATGAATATTTTAGTAGCTAAAGCAACTTTTCAAGGTTTTCCTTAATAGTGTTTATATCAATGCTATCTTTATTGCTTTTTTTGTCTCCCTCCCAATTTTCAACTTCTAGGTTTTTCTGAGGTGGTGAAATTAATAACCGATCTTCTGCGGTTTTAGGTACAAAATTTTTTTCTACTAATTTGAATTCATAATTTAATTTAATACAGAAATCTTTTATTTCCTCTATATTGATCATCTCAACCGTTGGCAAAGGAAAATCTTGAGCTTCTAGAAGACCACAATATCTTGTTGCATCGTCCTTATCTTCAAACATAAGGACGATTGTTCTTCCTTTAAGTTCGATTGAATGAATTCCTTCCTTATCTGTTCCTGAATTATATAAAAGAACAAATATGTTCATAAATATCGATTATTCTATCTATATAATATTTGATTAAGAATCAGAAAGTGATAATTCTTGTAATCTTGTATATAAAGCAATTTCTTCATCATTAATATCTGCGGGTATCACTACCAGGATTTCAACATACTGATCACCTACATTATCTTCGAAAATTAAACCCCTCCCTTTCAAACGTAACATTCTTCCCGTAGATGATTTTGGTGGTACTTGGAGTGTGACATTTCCATCAAGGGTAGGAACCTCTACTGCACAACCAAGAAGTGCATCATGAGGAAATAACTCTAATTTATATAGAACTCTTAAACCATCAATTCTTAGACCACTTTCCGTTTGAACTTTTAACTGTAGATAATGATCTTTACCTCCTCTTGCAATATTTTCAAGTCTCAATCGCCATCCATCTCCAGCGAATGGAGGTGTATCAACTTCTACTACAGTTTCATCTTCAAGCTCAATTAAAATTGAAGCTCCATTTAAGGCCTCATCAGGAGTTAATTCTATAACTGTTTCAATATCTTGGTGGAGTTTAACTGGTGGCGGCTCTTCTGCAGAGGTTGTAGGGTATTCATAATGATTAAATTCATCATTATTTGTATTTGTCGATTCATCCTCATATGATTCGTTTTCATACTCATCGGAATTCGTTGGTGAGTATTCATATCCAAATAATGAATCAAGATAATCTTCAAAATCAGGAAAACCAGTCTTGAAATTATTATTTTCGTTATCACCATGGACATTTTCATCCCCATTATTTTTTCTTACATTAGGATCACGTAGATATTCGTATGCTTCGTTAATTAATTTAAATCTTTCTTCAGCATTAATATCATTTTTATTTAAATCGGGATGCCATTTTCGTGCTTCTCTTCGAAAGGCCTTTTTAAGTTCTTTATCATCGAAATCAGGGGATAAACCCAAAATCGACAAATAGTCTTTTTTAGAGGAAGTAGTCATTGTCCCATGGATCATCGTCCCTAGAATTACCATACCTCGAATTTCTATAATTTCTATTCATTTGATTATCCCAAGGATCATCATCCCAATAATCATCTGAGAAGAGTTCATCCTTTAATGATCCAAATGTATTTTTAATGCTTTGTAAGGGATTACTATCAGTTTTCTTTTCTGACGCAAATTTTCTGTTTAAGCCGAATAATGCTTCTTGTAGAGCACTTACTGAAATTTCTAATTCTTGAGGATCATCATCATCTATATAATCTTCAACATCTTGAATGGCTAATTCAACAGCTCGTTGTTGCCTCTCAGCCCCATAAGGTCCAAATTCTAATGAAGCATCCCTAAGTCTTCTCTCAGCTTGCGCAATAAGAGTTAAAGCACTGTTTTTTCTATCAATTACAGCTCTTCTCTTCCTATCTTCATTAGCTTTTGCTTTCGCTTCTTCAATTAACGAATTTATTTCTTGCTCATTTAAGTTTGAACCTCCAGAAATTGTAACTGTTTGCTTTCTTCCAGTTGTTCTATCAGTTGCACTTACTTCTAAAAGACCATTAGCATCTATATCAAATGCCACCTGGACTTGAGGTATTCCCCTTGGAGCTGGAGGTATTCCTGATAATCTAAATTTACCAAGTAATTTATTTTCAGAGGCTAAAGGCCTTTCTCCTTGCCGTACTTGAACAACGACTGATGATTGATTAGCTTCAGACGTACTAAAAACATCAGATTGTCTTACTGGTATAGGCGTATTACGAGGGATGAGCACTTTCATAAGACCACCAATAGTTTCTAAGCCTAAAGATAAGGGAGTAACGTCATTTAGTAGTAAATCTTGTAAATCACCACTAATAATTCCAGATTGTATCGCAGCTCCAACTGCTACAACTTCATCTGGATTAACTGATTGACAGGGATCATTTGGAACAAGGGTCTTCACTAATTGTTGAACCATTGGAATTCTTGTGCTGCCTCCAACAAGAACTACCTCATCAATATCTTCAGCGCTCCACCCAGAATCATCTAAGGCTATTTGTACAGGCTCTAATAATCTATCTAATAGATCTTGTGATAATGATTCAAATATTTTTCTATCTAAGGTTTCTTCAATATGTAACGGCCCTTCTTTACTTGTTGTGATAAATGGCAAAGATATTTTTGTTTTTTGTAATCCTGACAATTCACATTTAGCTTTTTCAGCAGCCTCAGTTAATCTCTGTAAAGCTTGTCTATCCCTTCTTAGGTCAATATCATGTTTAGCAAGAAATTTTTCTGCTAGCCAATCTACTATTTTTGAATCAAAATTATTTCCTCCTAGCTGTGTATCACCACAAGTGGCTTTGACATCAAATACACCATTAGAAATTTTTAATAATGAAACATCAAATGTTCCTCCTCCTAAATCAAAAACCAAAACATTATTAGAAGAACTTTTTTCAAAACCATAAGCTAAAGCAGCAGCAGTAGGTTCATTTAGAATTCTATCTACTTTAATACCAGCTAATATTGCAGAATCCTTTGTAGCTTGCCTTTGAGATTCATTGAAATAGGCAGGGACTGTAATAACAGCAGAGTCAACAATATCTCCTAGATATGTTTCAGCATCATTAATTAATTTTCTAATCAAAGAGCTCACTAATTCTTCTGGTGCATACTCTCTTTCTGTATTTGGACTAAGAACCCTAACGCTTCCATTTTTATTAGCCTTTACGTTATAAGGAACAGAAATACTATTTTCATCTAATTCATCCCAGTCACTACCAATAAATCTTTTCAGGTTATAAAAGGTATTCTTAGGATTTAGAACAAGTTGTCTTCTCGCTTGGTCTCCTATTACTATTTCCTTTTCTTTTGTAAATCCAACAATTGAAGGTGTAGTTCTAGATCCCTCAGAATTTGCAATAACAATTGGACGACCAGCTTCTATAACTCCGACTACAGAGTTAGTAGTACCTAAATCAATTCCAACTATTTGCCCCATGATTTTAGATTGCTAAATTAAAGCAAAATTTACTAATAATTTAATTAATTTTTATCTTAGATATTTACATATAATAGTAAAAATCAAATATTTTCAACTTTATTTAAATAAATAAGATTATTTATAACTTATCAAAAAGATTACAATCTATTTTAGAAGATTCTTTAATGACAAAGGTGTTGATGTAGTTAACCAAAATAAACTAATATGATACGGAGAGAGAGGGATTCGAACCCTCGATAAAGTTGCCCCTATACAGCATTTCCAGTGCTGCGCCTTCAACCACTCGGCCACCTCTCCCAAGATAACTATTTTAACCCTTGATCATCCCATTTAGAGGAAAGTTATTTGAAAAAGACTTTCACAGTCACCATTAAAAATAAAGAAACCGGAAAGGTATACCAAGAGCAGGTTAATAGTGACGACTACATACTTAAGGAATTTGAAAAGAAAGGTTTCAAACTTGCATTTTCTTGTAGAAATGGTTGCTGTACAAGTTGTGCAGTTAAAATTAAATCTGGTACTTTGCATCAACCTGAAGCCATGGGTGTATCTCAGGCATTAAAAGACAAAGGTTATGCACTTCTTTGTGTAGCTAAAGCAACTTCAGATCTTGAGGTAGAAACTACGTATGAAGATGAAGTTTACGATTTACAATTTGGACAATATTTTGGCAGGGGAAATACAAGAATTGCGCCACCTTGGGAATTTGAGGAAGATTAACTATCATGTTTGAATTAAGTGAAATAGAGGAACTTGCAAATCAAGTAAACTTATCCATTTTGTATGAAATAGCCAAGAATTCCGCCCAAATTGGTAATGAAATTTTAAAAGTTAATTACAATAAAATTCAGAAAATATCATCAAAGGGTAGGAAGGGTGATCTAGTTACAAATGTAGATTTGGAAGTTGAAAATAAAATAAAAGAATATTTATTAGAAGAGACACCAAACATATCTATAAATGCAGAGGAATCGGGTAAATTAACCAAATCTTCGGATTTAACGTGGTGTATAGACCCATTAGACGGTACAACAAATTATTCCCATGGATATCCTTTCTTTGGGACTTCTATTGGTCTTGTGTATAAAAATAAGCCAATAATAGGTGCTATATCAGTACCTTATTTAAATGAACTATATTCAGCCTGTATAGGTTTAGGCTCATTCTGCAATGATAGTGAACTTAAAGTATCGAATCCTTCTAATCTTTCTGATAGTTTACTTGTAACTGGTTTCTCTTATGACAGATTTGAGACAGAGGATAATAACTATGCTGAATTTTGTTATTTAACGCATAAAACTAGAGGCGTTAGAAGAGGAGGTGCAGCAGCAGTTGATCTAGCATTTGTTGCGGCAGGTAAGGTAGATGGATATTGGGAAAGAGGATTGGAGGTATGGGACCTAGCGGCCGGTGCTATTATTGTAAAAGAGGCTGGTGGTATTATTTCTGATTATCCATCAGGCGAATTTAATTTAAGTTCAGGAAGAATTTTAGCTTGTTCTCCCAGCCTTGAGAATGAATTAAAAAATGAACTAGATAAAGTTTCTCCATTTAAAAAAAATCTCTATACCTAAAATTAGTTAACTATTAAAATGTCAGATATAAAGGAAATTAAATTAGTCGATGTAAAAAATAATTCAAATATTATAAATAACTTAAATAGTATTTATAAACTTTGGGGATATGAAGAGGTTTCACCCTCATTTATAAATACTTTACAGACCATAAAAGGCCGTGGCGTTATTGACGAAAATCAGGTTGTAGGAATAGTAAGTAATAATTCATTATGTCTTAGGCCAGAAATGACAACATCTATTGTTAAATTGTCATCTACTAGATTAATAAATAAGAAAAGACCTATAAGATTATTCACCAATGGAATGGTTTTCGATAAAAAACAAAATAATAAAAATTCATTTAAGTTACAAGAAAAATTGCAGAGTGGAATTGAATTAATAGGTTATGATACAAAATACCCAGAAATTGAAGTTATTAATATTTTGTTTGATTCAATCGATAATATTAATTTGAAGGATGGTTGTAATTTATTTCTACTAGTGAGCACCACAAAAATAATGGACTTGATACTGAACAAATATAAGTATAATAATTTTGAAGAAATTAAGAAAAGTCTGGTTGATTTTGATCAAGATAATTTATCTAAATTAGGAATAGATGAAGATGATAAATATATTCTTAAAGATCTATTATTCACAAGAGGAGAGCCAAGTGCAATATTAAAGAAATTAAAAAATATATATGGTACTAGTAAAACATTAGATGACTTAAATTTTTTATTTGAAACATTATCAAAAATTTCAAATAAATATGGTGTGAAATTACAACTTGATCCAACTTTTCAACCTCACTTGAATTTATATGAAGGAATAGTTTTTCAACTAATAGGGGATAATGGTAAAAATAAAAGCGTCATCGCAAAAGGCGGAAGATATGATGAGTTAGTAAGATCATTTAGTCCTAATGAGAAAATATTTAATGGGATTGGATTTACTATTTCAGTGGACATTTTAAGAAATTTTATTAAGGATGAAAAGACAGATCAAAAAAAGATTTTATTGATGTTTAAAGATTCATATTTGTTAGAAAAAAGTATGAATGAACAAAAAGTACAACAGAAAAAAGGGAATATTGCTGTCTTACATTTAAATCCATGTGATGACTTAGCTAAAGCCAACCAAATTATGAAAGAAAATAATTGTAGTGAGATTTTGTGGGTTAAATAAGTCCTTTTAAAAATTTATTTAACTATTAAATTCATATATTGTTCGGACAATACTCCTATTTAAACTTGATTAACTAGTTTTTACGAAATAATATTTAAATGTTTGATTTTTTTTAAATGGAAAAAGGCGAAATTCGTATTAATACCGAAAATATTTTCCCAATTATTAAGAAGGCAGTATATTCTGACCATGAAATCTTTTTAAGAGAACTTGTTAGTAATGGTGTTGACGCAATTAGTAAAAGAAGAATGGCCTCTATGGCAGGTGATTGCGAGAATACTGAGGAAGCTCAAGTAAAAATAACAATTAACCGTGAAAAAAATACATTAACAATTTCTGATAATGGAATTGGAATGAATGATGAAGAGATTAAGAAGTACATAAATCAAGTTGCATTTTCTAGTGCTGAAGAATTCCTAACAAAATACAAAAAAGATAATGATGAATTCATAGGTCATTTTGGACTAGGTTTTTATTCAAGTTTCATGGTGGCAGAAAGAGTTGATATATTAACTAAGTCGGCAATTGGGGAATCAAAAGCTTTCAAATGGTCTTGTGATGGATCGCCAAATTTTACGTTAGAGGTATCAGAAAGAGAGACAATTGGTACAGATGTTATTCTTCACCTACTTGAAGAAGAAAAAGAGTTTATAGAGCCTGAAAGGATTAAATCACTAATAAAAAAATATTGTGATTTTATGCCAATAGATGTCTTATTAGAAGGAGAGACAATCAATAAGAAAAATCCTCCTTGGAGAAAACAACCTAATGAATTAAAAGATGAAGATTATATTGAGTTATATAAATACCTTTATCCTTTCCAGGGAGAACCACTGTTATGGATTCATCTAAATACAGATTATCCATATGACATACAAGGGATATTGTATTTTCCAAAGTTGTCAGGTAGAGCTGATTGGGAAAAGGGAGAAATAAAACTATTTTGCAATCAAGTATTCGTAAGCGATTCAATTAAGGAGATAGTACCAAAATACCTTTTACCTTTAAGAGGAGTTATTGACTCTACAGATATACCTCTAAATGTTAGTAGAAGTGCATTACAAACAGATAGAAAAGTAAGGTCTATATCATCATTTATCTCAAAAAAAATTGCTAATAAACTGAAGGATTTGATAAAAAATTCTCCAGAATTTTATTCAGAAATTTGGGATTCAATCTCTGCTTTTATTAAAATTGGTGCTATCGAAGATGAAAAATTTGCTGATTTAGTCAATAACAGTATAATTTTTGAAACAATAATAAATTCAGAGAAAGACGTAACTAAAGATATTGAAAATAAATCCCTCATTAAGTCCAATGATAAATATTTCACAACTCTCGTAAATTACAAAGAGCGAAATAAATTAAGTGATTCTAAAAAAATAATTTACTGTTCAGATTTGATTGCTCAGTCTAGTGCATTAAATATCTGTTTATCTGATAATAAGGAAGTTATTAAATCAGATCCCTTAATTGACGCACAATTTCTTCCATGGTTGGAAAGTAAAAATGAGGATTATCAGTTTCAAAGAGTAGATTCAGAAATAAATGAACTAGAAGATAAAGAATCTAAAGAAATTGTAGATAAGGATGGCAAATCAAATACAGATAATCTTAGAGATACGATAGTTAAGGCCCTTAACAATGAGAAAGTAACAGTTAAAGTGCAGTCAATTTCAAGTAAAGATGCTCCACCAGCGATGATCTTGCTTCCAGAACAAATGAGAAGAATTAATGATATGGGGGCTTACATGGAACAAAAGATGCCTGGCTTACCTGAATATCATGTGCTTTTAATTAACAAAGAACATCCACTTATTGTTGGTCTTAATAAAATTACGGGAAACAAAATAATTATTGATGAAAAAGATCCTATTGAGAATCCATTGGCATCTAAAATTGCTAATCATGTTTACGATATGGCTAAGCTTTCCGTTGGTGGATTAGATCAAGAACAGATAATCAATTTACAAAATAATAATGCGGAATTAATTTCAGAATTACTTAATTCAACAAATTGAGTCATGTGTTAGAATTTTTAAAGATATAACTCAATAAATATGTCAAGAGTTTGCGAACTGACCGGTGCAAAAGCTAATAACGGGATGGCAGTGAGTCACTCTCATATTCGTACAAAAAAATTACAACAAGTTAATCTCCAAAAAAGGAGACTTTGGTGGGAAGAAGGCAAAAAATGGGTGAATATTAAAATTAGCACCAAAGCACTAAAGTCTATACAAAAAGTAGGTTTAGATAAATTTGCTAAATCAAATGGGGTTGATTTAAAAAAATTCTAAATTTGATGAGAAATTTAGTTGTAAGTATATTAATATCTTTTATTTTTTTATTTAATTGTAATTCAGCAATCGCTTTTGACTTTGCTCCTGAAGTTGGAGATATTGCTCCAAACTTTCAATTAGAAGGTTTTAATAAAAACATAAAATCAAAAAATATTTGGGAATTATATGATTTTCGAGGTAAGTGGCTTGTTATGTATTTTTATCCAAAGGACTTTACTGCAGGTTGCACTCTTGAAGCTAAAGGTTTTTCGGAATTAAAAAAAGATTTTTCAAAATATAATGCCGAAATCGTTGGAATTAGTGCTGATAATCAAAATTCTCATGAAAGTTTCTGCAGCGAGAAATCTATAAACTACACTTTATTATCTGATCCTGAAGGAATTATTAGCGATAAATATGGTTCTTGGATTCCTCCATTTTCTGATAGAAATACTTTCTTGATTTCTCCAGAAGGGGAAATTTCTTATAGATGGATAAGTGTTTTACCAATAAATCATGCCAGAGAAGTACTTAATGTATTAAAGAAAAAAATATAAATTTTGCACGAACTTTCATTTGGAACTTGGTTGATTCACATCTCTTCGGTAATTGAATGGATATTTACCATCCTTGTTATATACAAAATTTCTACATATAAGGAATACAATTTATTTTTTTGGTTAAGCCTCGCTATGATCCCAAACTTAATAGGCGCTATGTGTGCGATTACTTGGCATATCTATGACAACCAAGAAAATCTTTACGGTCTAGTATCACTTCAAGGAATATTTACATTTATAGGAAATTCAACATTAGCCTTAGCTGCAATAATAATTTTTAAAGGAAAAGAGACTTATGAATAATTTATTTATTAAAATTTTAGAAAAATTAGGTTCGATTGATAACACATTATTATTCGCAGTATCAATAATTCCATATGCAATATTTTTGTTTTACTTATATAAAATCAAATCAGTTAATATTTTTGTAAAAACAGGATTTTCCTTAACTGTTTTATTCGTATTCATAACTATATTGGTTTCTATCTTCACACTAAATTACTATGATAAAACCCTTGTTGAGGTTGACTTCCTGCATGGCTTTGCAGAATCCTTCCTAACCCTAAGTGATTTTGTTATTTTGTTTGGATTTATAAAGTTGTTAAGTAGCTTAGAAGTAAAAAACTCTTAAGACCTTTTACAATTTTGTGTTTTTTAGGTAAAAGTATTAGAGAATATATGAAAATAACGATTTTTTATGTTTACTACATTATTTGCAGCTGCAGATCCAGCAACTTTTTCTTGGTCTCCAAAGTGTGCCGTCGTAATGATTGCATGTAATGTTTTTGCTTATGCAATTGCTAGAGCAACAATAAGAAAACCTAATGAAGGTTTTGAAATACCTAATTCAAAATTCTATGGTGGTTTAAGTCATGCATCAGTTGTAGGTGCTAATTGCCTAGGTCATATTTTCGGAATTGGAGCAATCTTAGGATTAGCCTCACGAGGCGTTCTCTAAATATTTATTTATTAAATATTTATTTATTAAATATTTATTTATTAAATATTTATTTATTAAATTTTTAATTAACTAACTTAAATTTTTTAACAATTCTATCAGCCATCTGATCAGGCATAAGTTCTAGTTTTTCCTTACTCTGATCAGGTGAAGCATGATCAACTAATACATCAGGTATACCTATTCTGAATACAGGAATGTTTATTTCATTATCGTTAAATAATTCAACTATTGCGGAACCAAATCCACCTATTAATGTTCCTTCTTCCATGGTTACGACTTTTTGAATCCTACTTGCTAAAGGCATAATAAGATTCTTATCGAGAGGTTTAACAAATCTTGCATTAACAATGCATGCATTAATATTCATATTTTTTAAAATCATTGCTGTTTCGATTGCTGATGCGACCATTGAACCATAAGCAATAATTAAAATATCTTCTCCTTCTTCAAGTATTTCAGCTTCGCCTATATTCAAAGGTTCCCAACCCTCATCCATTACAGCCACTCCTAATCCAGAGCCTCTGGGTATTCTTAGAGCTGTAGGCCCATTATGGTTTATTGAAGTTATTAACATTCTCTGTAATTCAGACTCATCCTTTGGAGCCATCAATACAAAATTAGGTATAGATCTCATATAACTGATATCGTACTGACCTTGGTGAGTAGGACCGTCAGCTCCAACTATTCCAGCTCTATCAAGTACAAATGATACAGGTAAATTTTGTATCCCTACATCATGAATTAATTGGTCGAAAGCACGTTGAAGAAAAGTACTATAAATTGCTACAACAGGTTTAAGACCATCGCAAGACATTCCTGCCGCAAGAGTAACTGCATGTTGTTCTGCTATTCCTACATCGATGTATTGATCAGGGATATTTTTTTGCAATATATCTAAACCAGTACCTGTAGCCATTGCAGCTGTAATACCAACTACTTTGCTATCCTGCTCACATATTTTTAATAAAGTTTGCCCAAATATTTTGCTATAACTGACAGGTTTAGGTTTCTTCGATGGAATAGATTTCCCAGTTGTAAGATCAAATGCAGACTGTGCATGATATCCAACCTGATCTGCTTCTGCATATGGGTAACCCTTCCCCTTTGTTGTGACAACATGTACAAGTACAGGTCTTTTAAGTTTATGGGCAGCGTTAAATGTCTTAACTAAGTTACTAATATCATGACCATCAATTGGACCCATATATGTAAATCCTAGTTCTTCAAAAACAGCTCCAACCTTAGGCACAGATAGTCGTCTAACGCTTCCTTTAATATTTTTGAGTTCTTCTGGTATATCCTTACCAATTAAGGGAATATTTTTTACACTTTCTTGAACACTATCGGACAAAAATTGCAATGGCGGACTTACTCTTACCTTATTTAAGTAAGATGAAAGGGCCCCAACCGGAGGTGAAATAGACATGTCATTATCGTTCAATACTACAACTAAAGGGGTATTTGGTAAGTGACCTGCATGATTTATAGCTTCTAATGCCATTCCTCCTGTTAGTGCTCCATCTCCAATAACAGCGACACATTTATAATTTTCACCTTTTCTATCTCTTGCTATGGCCATTCCTAAAGCAGCAGAAATAGAAGTACTTGCATGTCCAGCACCAAAATGATCAAATTTACTTTCACTTCTTTTTAAATATCCAGCGACTCCATTTTGTTGCCTTAGAGAATCAAATTGACTGAATCGCCCTGTAATTAATTTATGAGGGTATCCTTGATGTCCTACATCCCAAACTACTTTGTCAAAATCTAGATCAAGAGTTTGATATAAAGCCAATGTCAACTCAACTACACCTAATCCAGGACCAAGATGTCCTCCACTAGTAGATACTACTTGAAGATGTCTTTCTCTAATTTGACAAGCAATTTCCTCTAATTGTGAAACTGTTAAGCCATGAAGTTGATTTGGATGACTTAACTCACTTAAAAGCATTTAACAAAAATTGGTATCTATATAATCTAAAACGCCGAGGTGCAAAATGAGTATTTTTTTTGAAATAGATCATGTAATGTTTTATTAGATTAATAAATAATGCTAAATATATATATATGAATGATTATTTTGAAAAAATACTTCAAGCTGAAGTCTATGAAGTTGCAAAAAAAACACCCCTAGAGAAAGCTCATAATTTAAGTAATACACTTAATAATGAAGTTTTTCTAAAAAGAGAAGATCTTCAGGATGTATTTTCATTCAAAATAAGAGGTGCATATAACAAAATGAGTAAGCTCACTAATTCACAGCTTGCTCAGGGAGTAATTACTTCTAGTGCTGGTAATCATGCTCAAGGGGTTGCACTTAGTGCCCTTAAGTTAAATTGCCAAGCAACCATATTAATGCCGATTACAACACCTATAGTAAAAGTTAATGCAGTAAAAAATTTAAAAGCAAAAGTTATATTATATGGCGATAACTATGATGAAACATACAAAGAAGCAATAAGGATTAGCCAAGAAAGAAATTTATGCTTTATTCATCCCTTTGATGATCCAGAAGTAATAGCAGGACAAGGAACTATAGCTATAGAACTTGAACAGCAGCTTAAGGAAAAACCTTATGCAATTTATATTGCTGTAGGTGGTGGGGGATTGATATCAGGAATATCCTTATACGTTAAAAAAATATGGCCTGAAGTAAAAATAATTGGTGTAGAACCAGAGGATGCTGACGCTATGACGAAATCTTTAGAAGAAGAAAAAATTGTCGAACTATCTTCTGTAGGTCAATTTGCAGATGGAGTGGCGGTTAAAAAAATAGGTAAAAATACTTTTGATATTGGTAGAAAATATATAGATAAGATGATTAGGGTTAGTACTGACGAAATCTGTGCTGCTATAAAAGATGTTTTTGAGGATACTAGATCAATACTAGAGCCAGCAGGTGCCCTATCAATAGCGGGAATGAAAAAAGATATTTTAAATTCGAATCATTCAAATAGAAAAATGGTTGCGATTGCATGTGGTGCAAATATGAATTTTGAGAGGCTTAGATTTGTAGCAGAAAGAGCAGAACTTGGGGAGTGTAAAGAAGTAATGATGGCTGTTGAAATTCCAGAACGTGCTGGTAGTCTAATTGATTTTTGTAAGTTACTTGATAATAGAAATTTAACTGAATTTAGCTATAGGATGTCGAACTCTAAGAATGCACAGATCTTTGTAGGGGTTCAAGTCTATGGTTTAAATGATAAAAAAAATCTATTAGATGTATTTAGAAAATCTGAGTACTCATTTATTGATATAAGTGATGATGAATTATCTAAAAATCATCTCAGACATATGGTAGGTGGAAGATTACCAAGAGATTTCAAAGAGATGGAATATAGTAACTTTATTGAACTTTTATACAGATTTGAGTTTCCTGAAAGGCCTGGAGCATTAATAAACTTTTTAAATAATATGA
>QCDG01000015.1 GCA_003280995.1 Prochlorococcus sp. AG-355-A09
TACAAGATCATTTATCTCTAAGTTTCTAATACTATGTTCAGTTCCCAGAATCGAATTGGCATAATTAGGACTTAACCAAACCCTTTTCAAAAAATAATTAAATAGTCTTTCTTCAGGTTGATCATTTTGTTGTTTTATTTCATCAATAACTACCCCTTTTTCTTTCATAAATTCATCAGGATTAAAATCTGGAGCAACGACTATATTTGTCAAAAGAGCAAGTGATTCTTTAAAGTTACTTGGTGGAACTAAGACATGGTAATGTACATCATCATAACCAGTTGAAGCGTTACTTAATCCGCCCAGTGATTCAATTTTATGGTCAAACTCACCTGGCATTATTTTGTTAGATCCTTTAAAAATCATATGTTCTAGAAAATGAGCAGTGCCGTTTTTATCAACATCCTCAAATGAAGAACCTGCTTTGCACCAAATATCAATGCTTATAAGCGGCAATTCTTTATTATCCACAAACACACATCTAGTTTTGCTTGAATGGGTGTAGTAGTTAACATCTCCTACGTTCATTTAGGTTATCTCTTTAAATTCTATTTTGGTACTTTTTAGCCTTGTTGTCTGAATCTTTAACTAAAACAAAATTAACTGACCCTCTTATTTTGGATTTATTACAAAATATTAGAGAGCATAGATCTATGCTTGAGGACCTTAAGAGTATAAAAATTGATCCAAAACTAACTAATATAATTTCTAAAAAGATAGGAAGAGAACTTTATATTGAAAATGAATTTCATAAAGCAAAAGGTTTTAGAAAGTTACATATTGAAGTAGCAGAATTTTCAAAGAATCTTAAAATATTACACTGCGTTTTTTTCCCTGATCCAAAGTTTGATATCCCAATTTTTGGGATGGATTTAGTAAAAATAAATGATATTGTTTCTGCAGCCATTGTTGATTTATCCCCAGCATCGCAAAAACAAGGCTTGAAATACGAAAAATCACTTTCTGAAGTTGATAAAAGTTCTTTTGCATCTTTGAGAGAGATTCCTAAATGGGGGGGGATTTTTTCTAATAATGTATTTTTTGCTTCCTTAAAAAGTAAATCCGAAAAAAATGATTTTTGTAGAGTTGTGGATCAATACCTTACTATTTTGATCAAATTAAGTAAGAAAGCTAAACCTGAAGTAAATGAGGAAATTATCCAAGAGAGAATAGATTTTCAAAAAAATTATTGTGTTCAGCAAATGAAAAATGAGAAGACTAGCATGGTTCTTTTAAAATATTTTGATGAAAAATGGGTCAATAACTACATAAAAACAGTACTCTTCGATTTTTGATGAAATTAAAAATATTTAAAAATCTATTTATTTATTTTTTATTATTTGCACCAATATCTCTTGGAATTATTTCTTGTTCTGGAAATAATAAATCTAATTCAAAATTAAAAGAGGAAATAACTTCAGATTTCATACCTCCTATTACAGCTGTTGCGGCACTTGGTCAACTTTCTCCTTCGGGAGAGATTAGACAACTGGCAGCTCCCATAAGTCAGTTCGGCTCTTCCCCCCGAATCGTCGAAATTTTAGTAAATGAAGGAGATTTCGTAAAAAAAGGTGATATCCTCGCAATCTTTGAAAATAGAGAAAAATTAATTGCTGATCTTGAAAGAAACGAAAATCTAATTAATATTATTAACGAAGAAATTACCTTAAAGAAAGATCAAATTGAAAGGTATGAGTTAGCTTTGAGCAAAGATGCATATTCTTTTGTAGAGTTTTCACAGAGAAAAGATGAATTATTAAAATTGCAAAAACAGAAAATAAACCTTATCGGAGATCAAAAAAATATCAAGATAGATCTATTTAATTCAAAACTAAGGAGTCCAATCGATGGTTTTATCCTTGGAATAAATACGAGAGTAGGTGAAAGACAGCAAAATGAGGGGATTTTGGATATTGGCTCTAGTCAAAAGATGGAAGCTTTGATAGAGGTTTATGAATCTGATATCGATAGAGTCTTTATTTCTCAGAATGTTGAATTGAGCAGTGAGAATGGAGGTTTCCAAAAAAATCTTAAGGGAAAGGTGATTAGGATTAGTCCTCAGGTAAAACAAAGAAAAGTTCTATCGACTGATCCGACAGGGGATGCTGATTCACGAATCATCGAGGTACTAGTAAAACTAGAGCAAGATTCTATAGATATCGTTCAAAACTATGCAGGAATGAAAGTGATTGCAAAATTTATTCCCTAATGAGTTTTTCTTTTTTTAAATTTAGAAAAATACCATTAGCTTGGTTGTTATTAACTAGGCAACCATTAAGGCTAGCAGTTGCCATAGCTGGAATCAGTTTTGCAGGGATTTTGATGTTTATGCAATTAGGTTTTAGGGATGGTTTATTTGACACGAGCGTAACTATTCATAAACTTCTAGATGCTGACCTTGTTTTGATAAGTCCCAGATCAAAAAGTTCTATAAGCATGAGTGGATTCCCAAAAAGAAGATTAATTCAAACTCTCGCAGTAGAAGATGTTGAAAAAACTGCTCCCGTTAATCTAAATTATTTATTATGGAGAAATCCCGAAAATCTTAAAACTAGATCTATACTTGCATTAGGTTTTAATCCCTCCGATTCACTTCTTTTAGATGAGGGATTCTCAAGTAAAGCTTATAAATTAAGAAATCCATCAAGAGTTCTTTTTGACAAACTATCTAGACCTGAATTTGGACCGATTGAAGACTGGTTCTTATCTGAAAAAAAAGTTGAGACTGAGGTTGCTGGAAAAAGAGTAATTGTTGAGGGCCTTGTGGAGTTGGGACCATCTTTCGGTGCAGATGGTAATTTAATAACTAGTCGAGAAACCTTCTTAAGACTTTTTCCTGCTAATCCTCCTGGCAGTATAGAAATTGGTTTGGTAAAGCTAAAAAAAGGATCTGATCCTGAATTGATTTCAATGATATTAAATAACTCACTCCCAAATGATGTTAGGGTTCTTACAAAAAATCAATTTATAGAATTTGAGAAGAATTACTGGAAAAATAGTACTGCAATAGGTTTTATATTTAGTTTGGGAGCATTGATGGGTTTCGTTGTGGGGTGTGTGGTTGTTTATCAAATTCTTTATAGTGACGTTACAGATCACCTCCCAGAGTACGCCACCTTATTGGCAATGGGGTATAGACTTAAGTCTCTTTTCTTTGTTGTAGCTAGAGAGGGGTTTTTGTTAGCATTGTTTGGTTATTTACCTGCTTATTTTTCTGGCCAAATACTTTACTCAGTTATAAGAAGTTCTACTAAATTACCAATAATAATGGATGCAGATAAAACTGTTTTAATTTTCGTATTAGTTTTAGTTATGTGTATGGGGTCCGCCGCTGTAGCGATGCGCAAATTAGTTGACGCTGATCCTGCCGAAATTTTTTAATAATTGAAGATAAATGGTTAAAGTTAATAAATTAAAAAATAATGTTAAAAGCCTTAAAACAGTCTCAATAAATAATTTGAGTCACTTTTATGGAAAAAATGAGAATAAAAAACAAGTTCTTAATGACGTTAATTTAAATATTGATAAAGGAGAGTTAGTCCTTTTGAAAGGACCTTCTGGATGTGGTAAAACGACTCTTCTAACATTAATTGGTGCTTTGAGAACCTGTCAAAGTGGAGATTTAACTGTATTAAATAATCAGTTAAATGGAGCATCAAGGAAAACTCGTCAGATTCTTAGAAGAAGTATTGGAATGATTTTTCAAGGTCACAATCTTCTTAGATGTTTAACAGCAGAACAAAATGTCCAGATGGGCGCCGATTTAATAAAAGGTTTAACATATTTGCAAAGACGTGAGATAGCACGTAATTGGTTGTCAGCAGTAGGATTAGAAGAACATCATAAAAAATTGCCAAATGACTTATCTGGTGGGCAGAAACAGAGAGTAGCAATTGCTCGAGCTTTATCTGCTAAGCCAAAACTCTTATTAGCTGATGAACCCACTTCTGCATTAGATAGCGTCACAGGAAGGGAAATAGTAACCCTTTTAAGGAAACTAGCAAAAGAACAAAATTGTTCTGTACTTATGGTGACCCATGATCCAAGAATTTCTGATATGGCTGATAGGATATTAAATATGGAAGATGGTAAAATATATAGTGCTCATAGTGAGCTAATATAATTAAAAGGTAAAAATTTTATGTCTAAGAGAAGGAATCTAAAAAAAGAAAAGCAGGAACGTAATAGAGCCTATGCTAGAAAATTCAAAAAAAGGAAATTGAGAACTGATGGAAGACCTGATGGTGGAAACGTTACTGGTACAGCAAATAATGGCGGTGCAGCTGATTAGGGAATATCTTTTATTTTTATCTTTTGGAGTTCAAAATATTATGCATATTTAAGACTTAATCATGAATGTAAGTATTGTTATACCGACTTACAATAGATTACCTATATTAGAGAAATGTCTTTTTGCGCTTGAGAATCAAAAATTAAGTACAAATATAAGCAATTATGAAGTAATAGTAGTTGATGATGGATCAACTGATGGGACAACCTCATGGATAAATAAAAACAAAGCTAATCTCCCACACGTTATTCTATTTCAGCAAGAACATGGAGGGCCTGCACTTGGAAGAAATCTGGGAGTGATTAAATCGAAATATGAAATTATTATATTCATTGATAGTGATCTTATTGTTTTAGATAATTTTATAAATTGCCACGTAGAAAAACTACTTGCCTCTTGGAAAAACAATGATAAAAAATGTTTTACCTATGGCTCGGTAGTCAATACATCTAATTTTCTGAATCCTCAGAGTGAAAAACATAAAATAATGGACACTTCTTTTGCCTATTTTGCTACTGGGAATGTAGCGATATCAAAAGAATTGATTTTAAGTGTGGGATTATTTGATACTTCTTTTAGTCTTTACGGTTGGGAGGATTTAGAACTTGGAGAAAGATTAAAAAAAATTGGGACAAAATTAATCAAATGTCCAAATGCAGTAGGTTTTCATTGGCATCCGCCATTTAATTGCGAACAAATAGATTCATTAATAGCTCAAGAAAAAGAGAGAGCAAAAATGGCTTTAGTGTTTTATAAGAAACACCCAAATTTAAGGGTTAGATTTATGATTCAATTAACTCCTCTACATAATTTACTTTGGCAAATTCTATGCTTGGGAGGACTAATCAGTGTTGATAGAATTCTTCCTTTATTGAGATTCCTAGTAAAGATAAGAAGAAATAGACTTGCACTTGAGATACTTAGGATCCCTCTAAATATGATTTACGTTAAACAATTAACTAAATCAAGATAACAAACTTTTAGAAATACACATCACTTGCTAGAATAGTAGAAATAAATTTCACACATCTGACAGTTTCGGGTGAATTATTAATTTAATTCCCCGTCAGATGGAGGCTAACCCGAAACCTTTTTTAAATTATGGCTGTTGTATCACTATCAGAAATGATGGAAGCTGGTGCTCATTTCGGGCACCAAACTAGACGTTGGAATCCCAAGATGTCTAAGTATATATATTGCGCGAGAAATGGAGTTCATATTATTGATCTTGTAAAAACAGCATTGTGTATGAACAATGCATATAAATGGACGAGAAACGCTGCAAAAAGCGGTAAACGTTTCTTATTCGTCGGTACAAAAAAACAAGCATCAGATGTAGTAGCGCAGGAAGCTACACGCTGTGGAGCTGCATATGTAAATCAAAGATGGCTTGGAGGGATGTTGACTAATTGGACAACAATGAAAGCCAGGATTGAAAGATTAAAGGATCTAGAAAGAATGGAAAGTAGTGGTTCAATAGCAATGAGGCCTAAAAAAGAAGCTGCAGTATTAAGGAGAGAACTTGAAAGATTACAAAAATACTTAGGTGGACTTAAAGGTATGAGAAGATTACCAGATGTAGTTGTATTAGTTGATCAGAGAAGAGAATCTAATGCAGTCTTAGAAGCTAGAAAATTAGATATTTCATTAGTATCAATGTTGGATACTAATTGCGATCCAGATTTGTGTGAAGTTCCAATTCCATGTAACGATGATGCCGTTAGATCTGTGCAACTTATTCTAGGAAGACTTGCAGATGCGATAAATGAGGGTAGAAAGGGCTCTAATGCTGAAAGGAAAAATTAAGCTCAAATTTAAAACTTACTATTCACTATTTTTTATTACTTCAAATGGGAAACATTACAGCAAAACTTGTAAAAGATCTTAGAGACAAAACTGGTGCAGGAATGATGGACTGCAAAAAAGCACTTAACGAAACTGAAGGGAATCTAGATAAAGCTTTGGAATGGTTAAGAAAGAAAGGCATAGCTAGTGCTGAAAAGAAATCGGGAAGAGTAGCGGCTGAAGGGTCAATTGGCAGTTATATACATACTGGATCAAGAGTTGGAGTTTTATTAGAGTTAAATTGTGAAACTGATTTTGTTGCTAGAGGTGATATTTTTCAATCTCTTTTGAAGGATGTCTCAATGCAAGTAGCAGCATGCCCAAATGTTGAGTATGTATCAATTGATGAAATACCAGAAGATGTTGTTGAAAAAGAAAAGCAGATTGAAATGGGTAGGGATGATTTATCTGGAAAACCAGAACAAATTAAAGAAAAAATAGTTGAAGGGAGAATAGCAAAAAGACTTAATGAGCTTGTTTTGCTCTCACAACCCTACATTAAAGATAGTTCTCTAACAGTTGAGGATCTTGTTAAACAAGCAGCTGCAAAAATTGGTGAAAATATCAAAGTAAGACGCTTTACAAGATATACATTGGGTGAAGGTATCGAAAAAAATCAGATGGACTTTGCTGAAGAGGTCGCATCAATGCAAACAAACTAGTCACTTTAATGATTTGAATAATTTCAATAATTACAAAGATATAGATAAAATTAATTCTCAATTAGAGAGAGCAGACATACAAAAAGGAGTATTAACTAGAAATATCTATAGGGAATATGAACTTTATCTTAATCTAGTAAGAGATCTACTTTTCATCTCTGTAGAAAAAGGCCTTAATCAAATATATAGTTATCCAACAATTAATGATAATTTCTTAAATGAAAATGAACCCTATAGTCTTTTTGAAAAAAAAATAAGTAAATTAATATATAGGAATTTGCCCTTTTTAACAGTAGAACAATTAAAGATTAATGAAATTGAAAAAAATATAAATAAGGAAATTAACTTTACTATTTTTGATAGTTCCACAAAAGCAAAGGATGATCAAAAAGAAAAATTTCAATACGAAGAAGGTTTTCAATTAAAAGAACCCTCTCAGTTCGAGATTACTGAAGACTTTTCAAATACTTCTGAATATTATCAAGCTCATAATTATGAAAAATTCGGATCACTTGATTTAGATAATAACCACCATAATAATTATTTATCTAAAAACAATATTTTTGAAAATTTAGGAGTTGAAAAACAATTTATTTCCTCCTTACTTGAATTAATAGGAGAAGAAAAAGTGGAAAAACAAAGATATCAAGTAAAAGAAAATATAAATCAAATGGATAATTTACCAAAAAATAAGATTCTTAATAATTTTGATTTAATAGACAAGTCATTGGAAAAGTTACTATTAAATCTTTCATATAATATCAACCAAGAATTATTTAAGGTAAATCTAATAAAAAAGATGATATCTAAAGATTCCTTTGATTACTTAGTAGGCAAAAATTTCATGATAAAACATCCATATCCTTTTGTTATTAATTTCGAATTAAACTTAAATCGTTCCTCATTTACCGGCAATAATATTCCAAGCATTATTTTTTTCAATATATCTACTGTTGAGTTAGAGTTTAAAAATTTAAATCTTTCTATTCAAAGGAACAAAATAAATGAGCTAAAAAATCAATTTCAGCGTTTGATTAAAAAAGAGACATATTGGAGGCAAAAAGAAATAACCTTGAATAAAATACGTTGAAAAAATAACTCTTTTTTCAAATGTGACTATTAGCGGGAATAATAATAAAATAATTAAAGATTGGATAAGACCTCTTCAAAAATCTCTTACTATAGAAACTGAAAATAAATTTATTAACACTTTAGGAAGAGAAAAATATTTTAATGTTTATTTGCATGAATCACTAAAAAAACTAGATAATCTAAATCTCTCAGTCGAATATTTAAGGATATTTGATGAATTTTCTAAAAAATATAATGAATATAATAAATTAGATGAAAATCAAAGAAAAAGGTTAGTTATAGATACAAGAAAAAATCTTTATAAACTAGGTAAAACCACAGAAATAGGGAGTTCTAATAATATTTCTAATAATGTTTTTCTGAGTAAACCTGATGCAAGTTTGTCTATTGATTCAGATATTTCATTAATAAAAAATGTTGGAAAAGTTTATAAAAATAAGCTTAATGAATTAGGGATATTTCATATAAAAGATCTAATTAATTATTTCCCAAGAACATATCTAGACTATACGAATAGAGTCAAGATAATAAATTTAAAACCAGATAATTTATACACGTGCATTGCAAACGTTAAAAGGTTTTATATTCATAAGAGTAAAAAAAATTGTAATTTATCAATAATGAATATTGTTGTTTTTGATGAAACGTCTTCAATAAAGGTTACAAAATTTTTTTTAGGAAGAAGATTTAGATCTTACTCCTTCTTCACATCTCAAAAATCTTTGTATACTTCTGGAACTAAATTAGCAATTTCCGGTAAGGTTAAATTGACAGAGTATGGCAAAACTTTTGTAGATCCGCAGATTGAAATTCTTAAGGACAACAATGATAATTTTAATTTCTCAGGCAAAATATTACCCTTATATTCATTAGGTGAAGCATTATCAAATATGAGTTTTATAAAACTTATGAAAAAGGGACTAATTTATGCAAAGCAATATCCAGAAATTTTAAATAAAAAGCAACTTGATTCATTATCTTTGTTATCAAAAGGAGAGTCGTTGATTAATATTCATTTTCCACCAACTCAACAGGCACTTATTGAGTCAAAAAAACGTTTGGTTTTTGATGAGTTATTCCTACTTCAAATAAAGTTCCTACTTAGAAAAAGAAAGACGAAAAAAAATGTAAATCCCCTACAATTACCTCAAAAGAAATCTTTATTAAAAGAATTTTTAAATACTTTTCCTTTTGAATTAACAAAATCTCAAGAAAACGTTTTAAATGAAATTAAGAATGATTTATCTAATCCTGTACCAATGTCTAGATTGCTTCAGGGAGATGTGGGAAGCGGTAAAACTATAATTGCAATAGCGTCTCTTTTGCTCGTAATTGAAAAAAACCTGCAAGGTGCATTTATGGTCCCAACTGAGGTATTGGCAGAACAGCATTATAAAAATTTATTAAAATATTTGAACCCCCTTTTCGTTTCTGTTGAACTACTTACTGGGAATACTCCTCAAAAAAAGAGAAAAGAAATTTTCTCTAATTTGAACAATGGATTAGTTGATATCCTCGTAGGTACTCATGCATTATTTGAGGATAAAGTCATCTTTAATGCATTAGGCATGGTGGTAATTGATGAACAACATAGATTTGGAGTTACTCAAAGAAATAGATTACTAAATAAAGGAGAAAATACTAACTTGTTATCAATGACAGCAACTCCAATTCCAAGAACTCTTGCGCTTTCTATTTATGGTGATTTAGATGTGAGTCAAATTACAGAACTACCTCCTGGGAGAGTTCCAATAACAACAAAAATAATTTCAGAAGACGATTTAACTAACTTGTTCAAGATTGTTGAAGATGAGATCAATAAGGGAAAACAAGCTTATGTTATTTTGCCACTTATAGAAGATTCAGAAAAAATGAATTTAAGCTCCGCAAAGAAAACATTCAAATATTTATCAGAAGAGGTCTTTTTTAATAAAAAAGTTGGATTATTACATGGCAAATTAAGTTCACAAGAAAAGAATGAAGTAATTAATTCTTTTTTAAAGAATGAAATTAATATTTTGGTTTCAACCACAGTAATTGAGGTTGGTATTGATGTCCCTAACGCCACAATTATGATTATTTATAATTCGGATAGATTTGGATTGTCCCAGCTACATCAATTAAGGGGGAGAGTTGGTAGAGGATCTACCAAATCTTTTTGTTATCTGGTAACCCCCGATAAAAATGGATTAGAAAATAAACGACTTTGTGTTTTGCAAAAATCTAATGATGGCTTTTATATTGCTGAAAAAGACTTGGAGCTTAGAGGTCCAGGTCAGATTTTAGGATATAGACAATCTGGATTGCCTGATTTTGTACTGGACAATTTACCTAATAATAAATTTCTTATTGATAAGGCTCGTGAAGAGGCTATTAAGATTGTTAGTGATGATCCTGATTTTAAAGAAAATATTGTTTTAAGGAAAATACTTATTGATAATTCTGATAATAAATTTATTCATGATTTCTTAAATTGAAAACTATCATTGTAATTTTTGATATTTATGCCACTATAAATCAATTGCAAATTTCAATTGAAAGTTTGGAATAAAATACCAATTAAAGATAATGGAGATAAATTAATAGCTATACCTAGCTGCCTAAAGTTTTTAGATCCCCATCCTTACTTTCATTTAGGAGCACCTTACAAAGATAAAACTTCTATTTGGAAATTAAGAGAGGAGGTTGTAAATAGATTAGTAAAAGTAAATGATTATTTGATATCAAAGAGTAGTTTTAACCTTTTGATTTATGACAGTTGGCGACCTTTAGAAGTCCAAGAATTTATGTTTAAAAGAGCATTCTTATTGGAGTGTGAAAAATCCGATATTGATACTTCTTTTGAAAACATAAAATCTTATTCATCCATTTTAAAAAAAGTTGAAAAATTTTGGGCATATCCTTCTTATGACACTAGGTGTCCTCCCCCTCATTCAACTGGGGGCGCATTGGATGTTTGTTTATCAGATAAAGAAGGAAATCTTGTTGAAATGGGTAGCATGGTTGATCAAATGGATGAGACCTCAAATCCTTATTTTTATGCATACATGAAGAATGAAGAAGCAATTATTTGGAATAGTAGAAGAAATTTATTAAGGGAAATTATGACTAAATTCGGATTTGCTCAACATCCTAATGAATGGTGGCATTTTAGTTATGGTGATCAATTATGGGCTTGGAAAAATAAAAAAGCAAATGCCCTTTATGGAAAAATTTAAATTCTATGGATTTTTATTAAGTAAATTCAATATATAATTTTCATCTTGAGTATTTATAAAATCCCCGAAATCCAAATCCAAATTACTCTTCCAATTATCAAATAATGGTTGAAGAGTTTTTTCTAAATCGTTAAGTTCCATTCTTTGTAAAAATGGTTTAGCAAGCCTCTGTAGGTTTTTACTTCCTCCCAACCATAATTGGTATTTGTTTTGACCACTTCCAACCAGTGCTAATTCGGCCATATAAGGCCTAGTACATCCATTCGGACATCCTGTCATTCTGAATAATATTGTCTTTTGTATTTTTAGATCTAATAGTAAATTTTCAATCCTTTTTAATACATCAGGTAATATTCTTTCAGCTTCAGTCATTGCAAGGCCACAAAGTGGTAAAGCAGGACAAGCTAAAGCGTGTCTTTGTATCTCATTAATGTTTTCTAAATTTTCGTATCCAATTTTTGATAGAGATTTTTGAATTTCACCTTTGTTTTTATTGGCGATATTACAAAGTAAAATATCTTGATTAGGTGTGAGTCTTAAATCTAAATTATATTTTTTAACAATAGTTGTGATGGTATTCTTCTTCTCTCCAGATAATCTCCCTGACAATAATGGTAAACCTACGAAATAGGAAGTTTTATTTTGTTTATGCCAACCAAGGTAATCAATAAGAACCTTATCAGGTTCTTTTCTGATTTTTTTAATTTCTTTTTTGAAATACTTATCAGAAAGTATCTTTTTGAACCATTTAATACCTTTTCTATGAAGAAGATATTTCATTCTAGAATTTTTTCTTGATTTCCTATCACCATAATCTCTTTGAATAGCCACAATACTTTGTATTAATTCATAAACATCAGGTTCTTCAACATATCCAAGTGGATCTGCAATTCTGGCAAAGGTCTCTTCATTATTATGTGTGCGACCCATACCACCTCCAACATAGAAGTTGCACCCTTCTAAGTTTCCATTTTTAGAAGTAAAGGCAACTATTCCTATGTCATTGGTAAGAAGATCAACAGAATTGTCACCAGGAACTGTGACGGCACATTTGAATTTTCTCGGTAAATAAGTTGAACCATAAAGAGGCTCATCTTTTATCCCACTAAAAACATTATCTTTGAATTGGAGCTTCCTAATTGCTTGAATATCTTTGTCGGGCTTTATGGTGTACTCTAAATCTCCATCAGCCCAAAGCTCTAAAAAAGTGCCTTGGCCAGCCATTGGGGTGAGAAGATCTGCAACTTTTTTTGCCAATGCTCTTGCAATGTTATAGTCTGGCGAATCAAATGGAGCCGCAGGGGCCATAACGTTTCTATTAATGTCTCCACATGCAGCTAATGTGGAACCCATTGAATTTACTATTGTTTTAATTACTTCCTTTAAGTTCTCCTTTCTGATTCCGTGCATTTGAAAGGCTTGTCTTGTAGTGGCCCTAAGTGTTCCATTACCTAGTTTGTCAGATAATTCATCTAATGCTAAAAATAATTTCCCAGGGACTTCACCTCCTGGGTTTCTTAACCTAAGCATCATTTGCCAATCTTTACTTTTGCCAGGCCTTCTATTTTCCCTGTTATCTTGTTGATAACTACCGTGAAATTTTAATAACTGAACTGCATCATTAGTAAAATGATCACTTTCATTGACTAACTCTGTAGCAAGTGGTTCTTTAAGAAATTGGCTAGTTTTTTTGAAATTTTCAAATTTAGAGACTTCTAGTCCATTTGCTAAACAAACGGTCTCTTCCTTTGCAGAATCTTTTTTCTTTTTTACTTTCTCAACCTTGATCAAAGGACCAAAACATATCTCTTTTTATACATTAGCGAAAAGCTTATTTAACTGGTAGTAAATTATAGTAAGTGAAGTCATATTTTTTTCTTGTCTAAATATTTACTTGAGATAGGAACAGAAGAGTTGCCCGCAAATTTTTCTCATGCTGTTCTAGAGCAATTTAAATCTCTAATAGAATTTGAATTGGATAAAAAGTTAATCAAATTCGAACATATAGTTGTTACCTCCACACCAAGGAGGATAGTTCTACTTCTCGAAGGTTTAGTTGATTATGCAGAAGATAAGATAATAGAAAGAAAAGGGCCTAAAGCAAATTCAGCTTATTTAAATGGATGTCCTACTAATGCTGCTTTAGGATTTGCTAATAGCTTAGGTATAGATGTAGATGAGCTAGAAATAAAAAAGACAGAAAAGGGTGATTTTGTATTTGGAAAAAAAATTGAGAAAGGACTATCAACAAAAATTTCTTTGTCTTCGATTATCCCAAAATTAGTAAAGAGTCTTCAAGGCCCTCGATTTATGAAGTGGGGGGCTGGGAACATGAAATTTTCAAGACCTATTAGGTGGATTGCCTCAATTTATAATGATGAAATTCTTGATTTTGAATTTGATGAATGTGATCCAAAGATTAAAATAAATAATAAAACAAAAAGTCATAGGCTAATCAATGAAGTTTTAGAACTTCAGAATCCGGATAATTTTTTTGAATTATTGAAACGAAATAGAGTAATAGCTATTCGAAAAGAAAGAAAAGAAAAAATTGAAAGTTTAATAAATCAGGCATCTAAATCTTTAAATTTGAAACCTGACCTTTCAGAAGGGTTATTAAATGAACTTACTGATTTGGTTGAATGGCCAGACTTAATTATTGGCAAATTTAGTGATGAATTTCTGGATCTTCCGGTTGAAGTTCTTTCAACAGTCATGAAAAGTCATCAGAGATACGTTCCTCTTTTATTGAAAAACAAAAGTTTTTCTAAACTAGATTTAAGCTCTGAAAAAAATATTAGTACAACTTTCTGCGTTATTTCAAATGGTCTTGAAGAATCAAATAATAATATTGCCAAAGGGAATGAGAAAGTTTTAAAGGCAAGGTTTTCAGATGCAAAGTTTTTCGTAGAAAGTGACAAAAAAGTTTCTTCAATCAAAAGAAATGAAAAGCTTAAATCTGTTTCATATTTGAAAGGACTTGGAAATATATTTCAGAGGGTAGAGAGGATAGAGGAAGTTACTAAAAAAATTCTTAAATTTTTAAATGATAAGTCTTTAGAAGAAAAAAAGATAATAGAAGCTGCTAAATACTGTAAAAACGACTTATGTAGTGAAATTGTTTTCGAATTCCCTGAGCTGCAAGGAATAATGGGTGGTAAATATCTTAAATATGAGGGATTTAGTGAGGATGTTTGTTTGGCTGTCGCGGAACATTATTTACCTTCTTTTTATAAGGATGCTTTGCCCTCCACAAAATATGGTGCAATAGTTTCTATAGCAGATAAGGTCGAAACTTTAATTAGTATATTTATTTCTGGTAAGCGCCCCAGTGGATCATCTGATCCCTATGCTTTAAGAAGAAATTTGAATGGAGTGATTAAAATAATTTGGGATTATGAACTTGATTTGCCTTTAGATAAATTATTCAACGAACTTATTGATTTTTGGAAAATCGTATTTCCGAATTTCAACTTCTCAAGAGTAACAGTATTTAATGATTTAAATGAATTTTTAGTTCAAAGAATTGTTAGTCATCTAGAAGAAATATCACTAAGTAAAGAATTAATAAAGGCCGTTTGCTCTTCTGATGAATTATCTCAAAAAAGAGTATTGAATATTGTTGATCTAAAAAATAGAATCAAATCTATTATGAATTTTAACGAAAAGGAAAATTTTGTTGAAATCCAGAAGGTAATTACTAGAGTATGCAAATTAGCAAATAAAAGCGATATTTCAAGAGACGTTCTCTCAACAAGAGATAATGTAAACACAAAACTTTTTGAAAAAGATTGTGAATTCAAAGTTTTTGAATTTATTGGAGAATTAGAAAAACTTTTTTCAGAAGGTTATTGCAATTATTTGGAACTTCTTAATTTGTTTGAGATTAATGTGAACACTATCGAGGATTTATTTGATAGTGAAAAGGGAGTCCTAATAATGTCAGAGGATTTAAAAATAAGAAATAATAGACTCTATTTGTTGAGCTTAATTAGAAATTATTCTCTAAAAATTGCTGACTTTACACTTTTGAACTCTTAACTTTAATTCCTCCCTTTATTGAATAATTTTCTAGCATTTTTTCTACCTCTTTATTTTTCCTAACAGCACTATCAACGGGTTTATATTTTAGAGGCGCTAGGGCTTTCCCTCTTAAAATCGAACCAAGTGTAAGCATCGTAATTTTAAGTTGCTGTAATGGTTTCATAGAGACAACTCTTTTGTATAAGTAACTATCAAAAGTAAGCCTTTGAACATCCATGTCATCACACATCTCAACAAAGGCTTCTCTAGCAGAATCATTTCTGTAGAAAATATTTTGAAGGATTTCTAGCACCTTATAAGTTGTGCCATATTTTTTATCCCATTTCTTAAGATAGTTTTTTAAATCTTTTTCTGATGGAATTACTTGACCATTTTTTGATGCTTCAACAATTTCTTCAGCACACATTCTTCCGCTTTTTGCAGCAAAATAAATACCCTCTCCAGAACTTTTTGTAACATAACCAGCCGCATCACCAACCAATGCCATTCTCCCAACTACTCTTCTTGGCCTTGGATGCTCTGGAATAGGGTGAGCTTCTACCTTTATTACTTCACCGTTTACAAGTCTTTTCTTTGCCCTATTTCTTACACCCTCTTGAAGTCCTTTAATTAATGACTGATTTTTTTGCATGGTTCCTGTGCCCACAGCAACATGATCATATTTAGGAAATACCCACCCATAAAAATCAGGAGAAACATCAGTTCCAACATACATTTCGGCAAGATCTTCGTAGTAACTCATTTCTTCTTTAGGCAATTTAATTCTTTCCTGAAATGCTATAGCAACTTTGTAATCACCCGCATCCATTGCTTTTGCGACTCTGCTATTGGCTCCATCAGCTCCGATCAAAAGGTCAACAGTAAGCTCTTTTAGTTCCCCTTTTTTATCTCCATTCGTAAAATCTGAGTAGGAAAGCTTATATGGTCCTTGATTATTATCGCCAGTATCAATAGAAGTAACTAATCCATTTATTAATGTAGCACCAAGATCTGATGCTCTGTTGCGCATAAAGGCATCCATAACTTCTCTTCTACACATCCCAATAAACTCATTATCACTTTTCCCATAAACTCTATCTAGACTTATATCTACTTCTCTATTTGATGGAGATATCATTCTCATATGCCTTACTTTTCTATCAATAATTGACTCAGGCAAATCAAATTCTTCGACCATGCATAGTGGAATTGCTCCTCCACATGGTTTCGCATTATCTAATTTTCTCTCGAAGAGCCAAGTTTTTATTCCAGCTTTAGCAAGTATTTCTGCTGCACATGAACCACTTGGACCTCCACCAATAACAGCTACCCTCAACATATGAAAAAAAAATAATACTGTATATAAAAACTACATCTTTTTTGCTTATAAAAGTGCATTTCTTAAAATAATAGTTAATATCGAAATATCTTTTCCAAATTCACTTCTAAATATTGGAACTAAACAAAGATATCGATCAATTTGATATACCACTTGCCAAAAGAATTTACCTAAATAATACAAATGCAACATTATTAAAAAAATTATTAATATTTTCTCCATTTCTTTTTCTTATTTTTTCTGTCACCGCATTGCGATTTATTAGAAATGTAGAATTAATTCCACTTAATAATCTCAAATTTCAGATTGAAAGAAATCATGATGCCAGAATTCTAGGCCATCTTCCGTATAACGAAACTCCTAAAGAGAAACTAGTTTTAATTGAGCCTAATATTGAAGTTCATATGGATATGCGCGATTCTCTACTAAAGATGAGAGAAGAAGCCAAAAAGGATGGGATATATTTAGTCTTCTTGAGTGGTTATAGATCAATAAATTTGCAAAACGATATCTTTTATTCTTTAAAATCTATTAGAAATCAAGAAGCGGCAGAAAGAGCTAGAGTTTCAGCTCCTCCAGGGTATTCTGAACATAGTACAGGTTTCGCAATCGATATTGGTGATGCTACTGAAAGAGAGACAGACTTTGAAACCGACTTCGAAAATACTGACGCCTTTAGATGGCTAATAAAAAATGCAGCTAAGTTTCACTTTAAGTTATCGTTCAACAAAGATAATAAGTATATAGATTACGAACCTTGGCATTGGAGATATGAGGGGTCAATTGAAGCATTAAAAGTTTTTGAAAGCTCAAATAGAAAATTATAAATCTAATTGATTAATTTATTTATTCAATTAGATTATATATTTCAAAGTCTTAAAGAGAAAATTCTCATAATAAGCATACTTTGAGTTAGCCTTAATAAAGTTAATCTAATATTTATATAAATTCTATAAATGTCATCTTCGATAAAAGAAATTAGAAATGTTGCAATTATTGCTCACGTAGATCACGGGAAGACAACTCTTGTAGATGCATTGTTATCTCAATCAGGAATATTTAGAGACAATGAAGTTATCCCTACATGTGTAATGGATTCAAATGATCTTGAAAGAGAAAGGGGGATAACAATCCTCTCAAAAAATACTGCAGTTAACTATAAAGATACCAGAATTAATATTATAGATACACCTGGACATGCTGATTTTGGAGGAGAAGTTGAAAGGGTTTTGGGAATGGTTGATGGTTGTCTGCTTATTGTTGATGCAAATGAGGGACCTATGCCTCAAACAAGATTTGTTTTAAAAAAAGCATTAGAAAAAGGACTTAGGCCTATAGTATTTGTAAATAAAATTGATAGACCACGAGTAGTACCAGAAATTGCAATTGATAAAGTCCTTGATTTGTTTTTGGAATTAGGAGCTGATGATGATCAATGTGATTTCCCTTATCTTTTTGGGAGTGGCTTATCTGGTTTCGCAAAAGAAGAGATGGAATCTAATAGTGACAATATGATGCCTCTTTTTGAAGCTATTATCAGACACGTTCCTCCTCCAGTGGGTGACTCTAATAAGCCTCTTCAGCTGCAAATTACTACTTTGGACTATTCTGATTTCTTAGGCAGAATAGTAATTGGAAAGATCCACAATGGAACTATAAAAAATGGCCAACAGGCTAGTTTAATCAAAGAAAACGGAAAAACTATTAAAGGTAAGGTTAGTAAGCTTTTAGGATTTGAAGGATTACAAAGAATTGATATAAATGAAGCATTTGCAGGGGATATTGTTGCTGTTTCTGGTTTCGATGACGTCAATATTGGTGAGACCATAGCATGTCCAGATTCTCCTCATCCTCTTCCATTAATCAAAGTTGATGAACCTACCTTAAATATGACTTTTGTTGTCAACGATTCACCATTCGCGGGTAAGGAAGGAAAATTTGTTACTAGTAGACAATTAAAAAATAGATTGGAGAGGGAACTTTTAACAAATGTTGCCCTGAGAGTAGAAGAAACTGATTCACCTGACAGTTTTTCAGTTTCAGGAAGAGGAGAATTACATCTAGGTATATTGATTGAAACTATGAGAAGAGAGGGTTTTGAGTTTCAAATCTCACAACCTCAAGTAATTTTTAGAGAAATTGATAATGTTGAATGTGAGCCGATAGAGACTTTGGTTTTAGATGTCCCTGAAGTATCTGTTGGTTCTTGCATCGAAAAACTTGGATCTAGAAAGGCAGAGATGAAAAACATGCAGACAAGTTCAGATGGAAGAACTCAATTAGAGTTTCTTGTACCATCAAGAGGACTAATTGGATTTCGTGGTGAATTTGTTCGAATAACAAGAGGTGAAGGTATCATGAGTCATTCATTTTATGAATATAAACCTAAAACAGGAGATTTTGAAACTAGAAGAAATGGAGTCCTTATAGCTTTTGAGGAAGGTGTGGCCACATTTTATGCATTAAAGAATGCTGAAGATAGGGGAGTCTATTTCATTAAACCTGGAGTTAAAGTTTATAAGGGAATGATAATTGGAGAGAATAATCGACCTCAAGATCTTGAATTAAATATATGTAAAACTAAGCAGTTGACTAATATGAGGTCTGCAGGGGCAGAAGAACTTGATACTTTGCAGTCACCTGTTGATATTACCCTTGAAAGAGCACTCGAATATATTGGTCCAGATGAAATGCTAGAGGTAACACCGGATTCAATAAGGATGAGAAAAATAAATAAAAAGAAAAGGAATTAATAATTAGTTTCATGAAAGAAGAAAGTACAAAAAGTTTTAAAGATTCTCTTTTTACTGCTTTAAATCTTTTTAACAACCATGAATGGTATGAGGCTCATGATGCTTTTGAAGAAATATGGAATTCCGTTGATGGTGACGAAAGACAAGTTATCCAAGGAATTTTACAAGTATCTGTTTCTCAGTTTCACTTAAGTAAGGGTAATTTAAATGGAGCTACTATCCTGCTTGGAGAGGGTTTAGGTAGAATAAAAACTAGAACCAAGATTAATTTAGGAATTGATCTTGAATCATTCTGCCAATGTTTAGAAGATTTATTGAGAAAATTACAATATAAAGAGCTATTAAGTGAGAACGATAAGCCTTTTTTGAAACCCCTTTGATAAATATGAATATATCCTTATCTTAAATGAAATTATTATTTTCTATCCCATTTTTTTTTCAAGAAAATAAGAAAACTACTCGATCTGAAGAAAAATGAACCTAAAGATTCATAATGTATCCCTTTCAATTAAAGGAAGATTAATTGTAAATGATGTTTCCATAACTGTTAATCCAGGGGAAGTTGTAGGTTTGATGGGGCCTAATGGTGCTGGGAAAACTACAACTTTTAATCTTGCAGTTGGGAATATAAAACCAGATAAAGGTGAAATTTTAATGAATGGGAAAAATATAACCAATCTTCCTCTACCAATTAGATCAAGACTTGGGTTAGGGTACTTAACTCAGGAAGCGAGTATATTTAGAGACCTCACTGTTAAGGATAATATAGATTTGGCTTTACAAAATTCATCTTATAGTAGAGCAGCGATAAGAAATAGAAGAGAACAATTAATTAATGAATTTAATTTGAATAACTTTGTAGATAATTATGGTTATCAACTTTCAGGTGGCGAGAGAAGGAGGTGTGAGATAGCTAGGGCTCTCACTGTAGGCAGAAAAGGACCTAAATATTTGTTATTAGACGAACCTTTCGCTGGGATCGATCCTCTAGCTGTTAATGATTTAAAGAAACTAATTCTTAAATTAAGTAGTGATGGGGTGGGCATTCTCATTACAGACCATAATGTGAGGGAAACCCTTTTAATTACTAACAAATCATATGTATTAAGTGAAGGAAAAATTTTAGCTAACGGTTCGTCAAGTGAATTGGCTGATAATCCAATAGTTAAGAAGTATTATCTAGGAGATAATTTCAAACTTTGAAATGCTTTTTTAAAGATAAATTAAAACTTTATTATTAAAGATTTACTCATATAAGAATGATTTTAATTATTATTTGTTTGTCATTGAATATTAAAAATTGAGAAATTTCTAGATATGATACTAGATAATTTTTTTAAAAATTTAATATATGAACCGGTTTCAGTTTTAGGTCTTTTAGTTTTTTATTTTTTATTAATTAACTTACCAATTTCTTTGGGTGCAGTTTTTAAAAAAAAGTCTTCTTATGCTGTAAGACTTATTACGATTTTAGTGAATTTATTAATAACATTACAATTACTTTTTAGGTGGTCAATTTCTGGGCACTTTCCTATTAGCAATTTGTATGAATCTCTTTATTTCCTTGCTTGGGGTATCACATTAGGTCAACTATTGATTGAGAGGGAATACCAAGCTCCAATAATCCCCTCAATTGCTATACCTATTGAATTACTGACTGTGGCTTTTGCTTGTTTTGTTTTACCAGAGGATTTGAAATTATCATCCAACTTAGTTCCAGCTTTAAGGTCTAGTTGGTTAGTAATGCATGTTAGCGTCGTAATGCTTAGTTATGCAGCATTAATAATAGGTTCTTTACTTTCAATGTCCGTTTTGTTTATTAATAAAAATAAGCCGCTTCAAATCAGAAGTAGTTCTACAGGTATAGGAGGATTTAAACTTTCAAATAGCTATCCTGTAAATGATTTAGTTGAACCTATTGAATTTTCTCATTCAGAAGAATTAGATACATTAAGTTATCGTTCTATATTAGTAGGTTTTGTTCTTTTGACTCTCGGTTTAATTTCAGGTGCAGTTTGGGCTAATGAGGCCTGGGGCACATGGTGGAGTTGGGATCCAAAAGAAACATGGGCATTTATCTCATGGTTGTTTTATGCCGCTTATCTGCATATGAGAATAAGCAAGGGGTGGCAAGGACGCAAACCAGCATTATTAGCATCTACAGGCTTTTTAGTTGTTTTAGTTTGTTATTTAGGAGTTAATTTTTTAGGAATAGGGTTACACAGTTATGGATGGATATTTGGGTGATTAAGAAATCACCTTTCTTATTAATTAAGGCTCTGAAAGAACATTCCCCTTTTGTGCTTCTTGTGCAACTTTTCTTAAGTCATCACATCCCTCTTTTAATGTTGGGTAAGCAAACATTCCACTACCTGCGATAAAACAATTTGCACCTGCATCGGCACATTGCGAAATTGTCCAATTTGCTTTTATGCCCCCATCAACTTCAATATCGACATCTAAGTTTTTTTCGATAATAAAGTTTCTTATTTCTCTGATTTTATTAAGCATTGTTGGTATATAAGCTTGTCCTCCAAAGCCTGGATTAACTGTCATAACCAAAACATGATCAACCATATCCATTATGTTTTTAATCATTTCAAAAGGAGTATGAGGGTTTAATGCAACAGAAGGAGATCCTCCTAAATCTCTTATCCTTCCGAGAACTCTATGCAAATGAATATTTGCTTCAGCATGAGCTATTACTACTCCTGGTTCACCATTCACCCCTTTTGTAGCTTTTACATAAGATTCAAGCATGGTTTCACAGTTATATTGGCTTACCATTAATTGAGTTTCAAAAGGGACATTGCAATATTTCCGGCATGCAGCAATCATTTCAGGACCAAATGTAAGATTTGGTACAAAATTCCCATCCATTACATCAAATTGAATTCTATCAACTCCAGCCTCCTCGAGCTCTTTCACGCATGCCCCCATATTTGCCCAATCTGCTGGTAAAACTGAAGGAATTATTTGAATTGGCCTATTTGCACCAGTTAAATTTGCTTGATTTGACTCAGTCATTTAATTTTTAAAATATTTAATAAAGATACTATATTTAGTTGTTTATTCCTAATTTCAAGTCACGGCCTGATAAAGTAACAGCTGTAAAGAGTTAAAAAAAGCTTACAAGCATAATAATTCTCATAAAAATGCCATTTTTTATGAGATCATACTCAAAACATTTTAGAAAATCCTCAAAATTTAATTGTGAATCAAACTTTAATTCAAGAAATTCTCGAAGTTGTCGAGCAAGCTGCTATTGCCTCAGCAAAACTAACAGGACTTGGTCAAAAAGATGAAGCTGATGCTGCAGCAGTCGAGGCAATGAGATTGCGAATGGGCAAAATTGAAATGAAAGGAAAAATTGTTATTGGAGAAGGTGAAAGAGATGAAGCACCTATGCTTTATATAGGTGAAGAGGTTGGTAGTGGAAGTGGTCCAGGGGTCGACTTTGCAGTAGATCCTTGTGAAGGAACTAATCTTTGTGCAAATAATCAAAGAGGATCTATGGCTGTTTTAGCTGCCTCTGATACGGGTGGTCTTTTCAATGCTCCTGATTTTTATATGAACAAATTAGCAGCTCCTCCTTCGGCCAAAGGTAAAGTAGATATTAGAAATTCAGCTACTGAAAACTTGAAAATACTAAGTGACTGTTTAGGTCTTTCTATTGATGAACTTACTGTTGTTGTAATGGATAGAACTAGGCATAAAGACTTAATTAAAGAGATTCGAGGATGTGGTGCAAAAGTTCAACCAATTTCTGATGGTGATGTTCAAGCTGCGATTGCATGTGGTTTTGCGGGAACTGGAACACATTGCTTGATGGGTATAGGTGCAGCTCCAGAGGGTGTTATTTCAGCTGCTGCAATGAGAGCTCTAGGCGGACACTTTCAGGGACAACTAGTTTATGATCCAGCAATCGCTCAAACTTCTGAATGGGCTGATTACACAAAAGAAGGAAATATAAAACGTCTTAATGAAATGGGCATAACCGATATAGATAAAATCTATGAAGCTAATGAATTGGCATCGGGAGAAAATGTTGTTTTCGCTGGAAGTGGAATAACTGATGGATTACTATTTGACGGAGTTAAATTTGAACGGGATTGTGTTAGAACAAGCAGTCTAGTTATTAGTACATTAGATAGTACTGCGAGGTTCACAAATACGGTCCATATAAAAGATGGTGCTAAGAGTATCAGCCTTTAAAAATTCATTGTTGATATTATGCATATTGTTGTCGTCGGACTGAGTCATCGCACGGCACCTGTTGAAGTGCGTGAGAAGTTAAGTATTCCTGACCAATCCATAACAGAATCATTGAAAGCACTAAAAGCTTTTTCTGATGTATTAGAGGTGTCAATCTTAAGTACTTGTAATAGGCTGGAAATATATGCGCTAGTAAAGGATAGAAATACAGGAATTTCTTCAATTAAAGAATTCATATCAGAATATTCTGGAATTATTTTTGAAGATTTAAATCCACATCTTTTTTGTTTTAGACAGGAAGAAGCAGTTTTGCATTTAATGAAAGTCTCGGCAGGTCTTGACAGCCTTGTTTTAGGGGAAGGACAAATTCTCTCGCAGGTAAAAAAAATGATGAGATTAGGTCAAGAGAATCAATCTACTGGACCAATTCTTAATAGATTATTAACTCAATCAGTTAGTACAGGTAAAAAAGTAAGATCCGAAACCAATTTAGGAACTGGAGCTGTGTCAATAAGTTCAGCAGCGGTAGAACTAGCTCAATTAAAAATTGGACAAGAAAAGGGTTTTGATACTCTTGTAAGTTTGGAATCAGAGAACGTTCTTGTTGTTGGCGCCGGACGAATGAGTAGGCTTTTAATAACTCATTTAAAATCAAAAGGATGTCATAAACTTATTCTTTTAAATAGAAATATTGATAGAGCATTAAATCTTGCTCAAGACTTCCCTGATTTAGAGATTGTTTGTAGAGGGTTAAACGAATTAGAAGAAAATATATCACTATCTTCGCTTGTTTTTACCAGTACTGCTTCTGAAGAGCCAATTATTGATCTCACAACAATTGAAAAAATAAATTTGAGTAATAGACTTAAATTTATTGATATTGGTGTACCGAGAAATATATCTAATGATGTTAAACAACATGAATTTGTAAAATCATTTGATGTTGATGACTTACAAGAGGTCGTTTCTAGAAATCAAGAATTTAGACAGAAAATAGCAAAAGAAGCGGAATCTTTAGTAGAAGAAGAAAGGATCATTTTTCTAGAATGGTGGGCAAGTTTAGAAGCCGTTCCAGTAATTAATAAACTTAGATCAGATTTGGAGTTAATTAGAAAAGAGGAATTGCAAAAAGCACTTAGCAGAATGGGACCAGATTTTTCGGCTCGAGAAAGAAAAGTTGTGGAGGCTCTGACTAAAGGAATAATTAATAAAATACTTCATACGCCGGTCACCAAGTTGAGAAGTCCTCAATCAAGAGAAGAAAGACAAGTTTCTTTAAAAATTGTTGAAAAATTATTTTCTCTGGTAGAAGAAGAAAAAAATAACTAATTTTTCTCATTTATATTAAGTTTTTCTAGTGATTTATCGAAATACCTTCGTAAACTGACCATTGGTATTTCTAAATATGCCCATAATCAGTTACTTTAAATAGTTGTATATCTACCTCCATTAGATTGAATGAAGCGTGTGTTGGCCATAATCCTCGGAGGAGGAAAAGGTTCTAGACTTTACCCTTTAACAAAAATGAGGGCTAAACCTGCGGTGCCGTTAGCAGGTAAGTATCGTTTAATAGATATCCCAATTAGTAATTGTATAAATTCAGGCATTGAAAAAATGTACGTATTGACCCAGTTCAATAGTGCATCTCTAAATAGACATATAGGAAGAACCTATAATTTAAATGGCCCTTTCGGTCAGGGATTTGTAGAGGTTTTAGCCGCGCAACAGACTCCTGATAGCCCTAAGTGGTTTGAAGGTACTGCTGATGCTGTAAGAAAATACCAATGGTTATTTCAAGAATGGGATGTTGATGAATATTTAATATTGTCAGGTGATCAACTGTATAGAATGGACTACAGTTTATTTGTTCAACATCATAGAGATAATGGCGCTGATTTAACTGTTGCAGCTTTACCTGTTGATGAAGCTCAAGCAGAAGGTTTTGGCCTCATGAGAACCGATGATTTAGGAAATATAAAAGAATTCAGTGAAAAACCTACTGGAGAGAAGCTGAAGGCTATGGCAGTAGATACTTCAAAATTTGGATTAAGTAAGGAGTCAGCTGCCGAGAAACCATATCTAGCCTCTATGGGGATTTACGTTTTTAGCAGAAATACTCTTTTCGATCTTCTTAATAAATTTCCTAATTATACGGATTTTGGTAAGGACATAATTCCTGAAGCACTTGATAGGGGAGATACTCTTAAAAGTTATGTATTTGATGATTATTGGGAAGATATCGGAACCATTGGGGCATTTTTTGAGTCCAACCTTGCCTTGACTGAGCAACCAAAACCTCCATTTAGTTTTTATGATGAAAAATTTCCAATTTATACAAGACCAAGATTTCTCCCCCCTTCTAAACTTGTAGATGCTCAAATTACTGATTCGATAGTCTGTGAAGGCACAATTTTGAAGTCATGCAGTATTTTACATTGTGTTTTAGGAGTAAGAAGCCGGATTGAAAGTGATTCGGTTCTTGAGGATACTCTTGTTATGGGGGCAGATTTCTTTGAATCGCCTGAAGAGAGGATTGAATTAAGAAAAGGAGGCGGAACACCTCTTGGAGTAGGTGAAGGAACTACTGTAAAAAGAGCAATTCTCGATAAGAATACAAGGATTGGGGATAATGTTGTGATAATTAATAAAGATCGAGTAGAAGAAGCAGATAAGCCAGAATTAGGCTTCTACATAAGAAATGGAATTGTTGTAGTCGTTAAAAATGCAACTATTGCAAACGGAACTGTTATTTAAATTTTTTCGATCATTTTTCGCTGACATAAGTATTTTTTTTTGAGCAATTTTGTTTAGTTGCATGCACACTATATTTATTGAGTTTTTTAATTTTTTATGTCCAAGGCACATTTTGGTTTAGTAGGTCTTGGTGTTATGGGCGAAAATTTAGTTCTTAACGCAGAGAGAAATGGATTTTCTAGTGTAGTTTTTAATAGAACTTACTCAAAAACTGAAGAATTCTTACAGGGTCGAGGCCTTGGGAAGAATATAGAAGGAGCTGAAACCCTTCAGGAATTTGTTAATAAGTTAGAGAGACCTAGAAGAATTCTCATGATGGTTAAAGCTGGGCCAGCAACAGATGCTGTCATTGATAATATTTCTGGATATCTCGAGGAAGGAGATTTATTAATAGATGGCGGTAACTCTCAATTTAAAGATACAGAAAGAAGGGTAAATACTCTTGAAAGTAAAAGTTTTGGATACATTGGAATGGGAGTCTCTGGGGGTGCTAAAGGGGCTCTAGAGGGTCCAAGCATGATGCCCGGTGGTACTAAGGCTTCATATGATGCAATAGAGAGCTTACTAACAAAAATGGCTGCCAAAGTTGAAGACGGACCATGTGTTGCATATGTTGGCCCAGGCGGCTCAGGTCATTTTGTAAAAACTGTTCATAACGGAATTGAATATGGAATTGAACAAATACTTGCAGAAGCTTATGACCTTATGAAGAGAGTCAAAGGTATGAATGGAGAGCAGATGTCAGAGGTATTTGGTATTTGGAATAATACTGATGAATTAGCTTCTTATCTTGTTGAGATAACAGAGATTTGTCTAAATACAAAAGATGATATAACTGGAGATGATGTCGTGGAAAAAATATTAGATAAAGCTGGCCAGAAAGGGACAGGTTTATGGACTGTTGTGAGTGCTCTAGAACTGGGGGTATCAGTCCCAACTATTTATGCATCTTTAAATGCAAGAGTAATGAGTTCTTTAAAAGAGCAACGTAGTGAGATTGAAAAAACTATTCCATCTAAAGAGATAGAGGATTTTGATTTAGGAAATGTATCAGATGGAATGAAACCTTTATTTGATGCTGTAGTCCTTGCCACAATTGCTAGCTATGCCCAAGGTATGGATATTTTAAGAGAAGCATCTGCAGTATATAACTATGGTTTGAATATGCCGTCAATTGCACAAATATGGAAAGGTGGTTGCATAATTAGATCAAAATTATTAAGTAAAATTCAAGATGCTTATAACAAAGATCCTGATCTAAAAAATTTAATTTTTGATGATTGGTTTAATAATGAAATTGCGACAAGATTAGATAACTTAGCTAAGGTAGTTTCTCTATCCACAAAGGCAGGTATACCAGTCCCATGTTTATCCAGTACTTTAGATTATTTGAATAGTTATAGAACCAATAGACTTCCTCAGAATCTTGTGCAGGCAATGAGAGACTGTTTTGGCTCTCATACATATGAAAGAATTGATAGGGAAGGTAGTTTTCATACTGAATGGATGAAATGATTGAAAAGGTTAAAAATGGATATACACTTAACATTTACAAAGACAAGTTAGAGCTATCTACAGCGGTTTATAAGTTTATTGAAAGTCACATTATTCATATTTTAAAAAAGAAAGACAGGTTCAAATTTTGTGTAAGTGGAGGTTCAACTCCTAAATCTGTCTATAAGCTTTTATCAAAAAGTGATATTAGATGGGATATGGTTGATGTCTTTTTAGGAGATGAAAGATGTGTTGATCCAAATTCAGAATTAAGTAACTCGTTAATGTTGAAGAATTCATTGTTAACTAACTTTGGATCTAAAGCTTTTTTCTATGAAATTTTCAATGATTTAAATGCTGATGATGAAACTACAAAAAATCAATTTATTTCTAAATTATTTGAAAAATGCGGATCTAACCCTCCAACCTTTGATTTAACATTATTAGGTCTTGGAGACGATGGTCATACAGCCTCACTATTCCCTTATCAAGAAAATAATAATGTAGATGATTTTGTTATTTTTAATGAAGGCAAAGGATTAAAAAGAATTTCATTAACTCCAAAGGTCCTTTCAGCCTCTTCAAAGATATTATTTTTGGTTAGTGGAGCTTCTAAAAGAATTGCTCTTGAGAGGTTATTAGATGAAAAAGAGCCACCAGATAGAACACCCTCAAAATTAATAAAATCTATTAACCAAATTTCCATATTTTGTGATCAGGAATCAGCAAAAGAATTAGAAATTTAGTTAGAGTCTATTAATAATTTAAATTATTTAATGAGTAAGAAAAAATTTTTATTTCAGAAAAAGGAGTTTGATGGTTGGAAAACATTAAATGATACTGTTATGGGCGGGTCAAGTTCAGCTTTTTGTGAAATTTCAAATTCTGGTTTGATATTGAAAGGCAATATTGTCGAGAAAGCAGGAGGATTTGTTAGTTGTAGATCACCTATTTATAAACCCTCTTTAAACGTAATTGAATATTCATCCTTTGAATTAAATATTGATGGACAAGGAAGAACTTTTAAATTTGCTGTTGCTTGTGAAGATGATCTACTAGGACTAACCGAATTTATTCCGGGTGGACTTAGATGGATTAAATCATTCCCAACAAAAAAATTTGGGACAACAAATGTTCAAATTCCTTTTAGTGAGTTAAAACCTTCAGTAAGAGCTAATAAAGTACGTTTTCCATTTAAATTCAAGCCATCTAAAATTAAAAGATTGCAACTACTACATTCTAAGTTCGGTGATGATGGATTACTTAATAATGAGTTTAAACAGGGTTCAATAAAAGTTTTAATTAAATCAATAAGTGTTATTTGAAAATCCACCCAAAAATATAGAGAGCTTAATCGCCAAGTCAGCAGATTTAACAAATAAACCTTTTGTTCATTCTGTAGTAAAAATAAATGGTGAATACGAATTCGAAGATGAAAATATTGATTTAACAGTTAATATCTTATGTCGAGATAAAGAAGGGAAAAGATTAGAAATTTATGATCTTGAATTAGAACTTTTTAAATCAAATAAAGAGTTAGTTTTAGTTATCTCTAAGCTTAATTTTCCTGATGAACCAATATTGTGGTGTGGAGTTAAAACATTGTGGATGAATAGCAATAATGGAAAAAAATGCAACTCACCAAAATACAGCGCTAGATTGGAAAACTTAGCAAATAGGATAAAAAGCTTTATTGATTAAGAAAATATACTTTGAGCTGATCTATAAATCAGTAACAGCCCCTAAACTTGATGTACTTACGATTTTCGAATATTTTGAAAGTATTCCTCTTTTGTATTTTGGTGTAGGCTTTACCCAATCTTTTTTTCTTTTTTCTAATTCTTCGTCAGATAAATTAACTTCAATTAATTGTTTTACAGCATCTACAGTAATTAAATCACCTTCTTTTATTAGAGCAATATTTCCGCCAACAGCAGCCTCTGGAGCTATGTGGCCCACAACAAGACCATAAGTACCACCACTAAATCTGCCATCGGTAATTAAAGCTACCTTCTCCCCGAGTCCTTGACCAACAATTGCAGATGTAGGAGCTAGCATCTCTCTCATACCTGGTCCTCCTACAGGACCTTCGTTTCTAATAACAACAACATCGCCAGCCTTGATATCATTATTTAATATCGATTTTAAACAATCCTCTTCACTTTCAAAAATCTTTGCTGGACCTGTTAATACAGGGTTTTTTACTCCGCTAATTTTGGCTACAGAACCTTCGCTCGCTAAGTTACCTTTTAATATTGCTAGGTGTCCTTTTTTATAAAGAGGGTTATCTATGTCTCTTATGACATTTTGATTTGTTGGAGGCTTATCTGGAATATTCTGTAAGTATTCTGAGATGGTTTTGCCTTCAATGTTTTTACAATCGCCATGTATTAATCCTGCATTCAAAAGTATTTTCATTACTTGTGGAATCCCACCTGCCTTATGAAGATCCACCGTCACATATTTACCACTCGGTTTAAGGTCACAAATAACGGGTACTTTTTGTCTGATTCTCTCAAAATCATTAATGTTGATTTCTATTCCTGCAGTATTCGCAATAGCTAAGATGTGCAAGACCGCATTTGTTGATCCACCAATTGCCATAATTACTGATATTGCATTTTCAAATGCTTTCTTTGTCATTAGATCTAGAGGTCTTATATCTTTTTCTATTGCAGAGACCAATATCTCAGCACTTTTATCTGCACTTAGTTCTTTTTCAAGATCTTCAGCAGCCATAGTAGAACTATGAGGAAGACTTAACCCTAATACTTCAATAACCGCAGACATTGTATTAGCTGTAAACATCCCTCCACAGCTACCGGCACCGGGAATACAATTTTTCTCAACTTGGATTAGCCTTTCTTCATTAATTTTGCCTGATGTTAATTGTCCAACAGCTTCAAATGCACTAACAACAGTAAGATCTTCTCCATGCAATTTTCCAGGCTTTATTGTCCCTCCATAAATGAAAATTGATGGAATATTCATTCTTGCAATCGCAATCATGGCACCCGGCATATTTTTGTCACATCCACCGATAGCAAGTACTCCATCCATACTTTGAGCATTGCATGCTGTTTCAATGGAATCAGCAATAACTTCTCTTGAAACTAGGGAATATTTCATGCCCTCTGTTCCCATAGAAATGCCATCACTTACTGTTATCGTCCCAAACATTTGAGGCATTGCGCCGGATCTTTTTATTGACTCTTCAGCTTTTAGAGCTAACTTATTTAAACCCATATTGCATGGTGTTATGGTGCTGTATCCATTTGCAACTCCAATAATAGGTTTATTAAAATCTTCATCATTAAATCCAACAGCTCTTAACATTGATCTGTTAGGAGATCTTTGCACACCTTGGGTTATTGCAGATGATCTGAGTTTATTCATATTCTTTGTGTTCCTTTTTATTCTATTGCCCCAACTCTTCAAGTTGCTTCCTTACATCAGCAATTGCAGAATTAAGTTGCTCAACTTTCTTCTCCAGATTTTCTCCTTCAACTTCATTTATATTTTCATTTGAATCAATCGCTTCTGAGCCGTCTTGAATTCTGGAGGAATACATCATTGCTTTTTGTTTTTTTTCCTCCTTTCTTTTGTCTGCTTCGGATATTAACCACCAAGCTAGACCTGCTGCTCCAATAAAAGCACCGCTTATTAATGATAAAAGATTATTTGAAGACGAATCTCTGTATTCAGACATTGGTAAAAAACTTACTCCTATATTCTATATTAGTTCTTATCTTGAAATATAGTACTTAAACGCGATAGAGGACTCCCAATACCCGGTACTAATAATTTTGTTATTTCGTCTTCCTCATCTATGCAAGAAGTGTAAATTACCTGATTAGGGAATAATTTCGCAATTTCATTTAATCCTTTATTTGAGCAGATAGCAGTTATTAAAAGAATCCTATTTGAATTAACACCTAATTCCTTTAATTTAATCAAAGTTTCTAATGTTGCTGATTTTGTTGTTATTTGTTCTGAATAAAATATAACTCCTTCATTTGATTCAATAGTTTTAGGAAGTTCTCCTAATGAGAGGGTTGAATTAGGAATTACTTCTTTAGATCCAAACCAAAGAGATAATCCTTCGGGCAACATTGCGAGCACTTTTATTGGATAATCATTATTAATAAAGAATCCATCTGCGTCTCCATTATCAGTATTTACTATTTCTTTTTTATATGGCAGCCAATTACGTAATGCTTCATATGTAAGCCATTTCCCTAATTGCTCATATCCTGTTGAGTACAAAATATTTGGAGTATTTTTTTCTCGTAATATTGAAAGCCAATGTTTTATTAATGGATGAGGAGGAACAATAACCTTTAGTGACATTGCCATATATTTTCCTTTAAGATACTCTTACAAACTTTAAATACTTAAGTTCTAAAATACAGTCTTATTATGATTAAATCAATTGTTTTCCCCTCACTAAAGAATGCATTAATTACATTGTTATTCGTTGGGATTTTATTTTTTAATTCTGTAAATTCTGCATGGGCTAAAAGACCTCCTGAGATTAGAAACCAGCAAGACCTTAATTTAGAGCCAGATATGCATGGTCAAGACTTAAGCGGTAACGAATACGTTAAGTTTGATTTGAATGGGTTTAATTTCAGTGAAAGTAATTTAGAAGGGGCGGTGTTCAATAATAGTAAATTGCAAAACTCAAAGTTTACTGGAGCAAATTTAAGAGATGCACTAGCTTATGCAACAGACTTTACAGATGCTGATCTTTCTGATGTTAATTTTACTAATGCTTTATTAATGGAGAGTAATTTTGAAGGCGCAAAAATAGATGGTGCAGATTTTACTGATGCTGTTCTAAGTCGTACACAACAAAAACAATTATGTGCGATTGCTAATGGCACAAATAGTTCTACAGGAGAGAGTACAGAATATAGCTTAGGTTGTTAATAATCAAAGATGAAAAAAAAAATTCCAGTTATTGTTGTTTCGGGATTTCTTGGTTCAGGTAAAACAACTTTTCTAAGATATCTACTAAAAGAGAGTAATAAAAAATTTGGTTTAATAATTAATGAATTTGGTGATGTTGGAATTGACGGTGATTTGATTAAAAGTTGTGATAAATGTGATGAATCTGAAGACGACTGCGTTATCGAATTAAACAATGGATGCTTATGTTGTACTGTTCAAGATGACTTTGTTCCATCAATAAAAGCTCTCCTAGAATTTAATCCTCTTATCGAATCAATAATTATCGAAACAAGTGGGTTGGCACTACCAATTCCCTTAATTCAAGCACTTAACTGGCCTGAGATTAGGTCTTCCATCTACCTTGATGTTGTTGTTGGTATCGTTAATGGAGAATCAATGCTAAATGGGTCACCAATTAATGATTTAAATAAAATAACAAAACAATATAACGAAACAGATAAAATTGATCATAACGCCACTATAGATGAACTTTTTGAGGAGCAACTAGAAGTTTCTGATATCGTTTTAGTCTCTAGATCAGATATCTTAAATGATGATCAGTTTGACGTTGTAAAAAATAAAATTCAAGGAAGTCTAAATTCATCTACACCAGTCCTTAAATCCAGGAATGGCAAAATTGATTTAAATTATCTATTTGATTTTAATTTTAAAAAAGAGACTTATAAAGAATTTTTAACGGAAGAACATGACCATAATCATGTTGAGCTTGTAACAGATTCATTTAAATTAAATTATTTCCTTGAAAAAAATGACTTTGAAAAGGAGATGTCAAAAATCTTGGATGAATTAAACATTCTTCGTATAAAAGGACGTATTTGGATACCAAACAAATCATTGCCTTTACAAATACAAATTGTTGGAAAGAAAATTAATACTTGGTTTGAAGAAGCTCCAGACAATTGTTGGAGACCAAATGATAATGCTGGGCTTGAATTAGTAATAATTTCCTTTGATGAAAAATCTATACAAACTTTCAATAAAAAAATTAAAGAGAAATTTAAGATTTTAAGTGACCCAAAAATAGCAATTTGACTTTATAGTTACTTGTCGGGAAACTTACTACAGTAGACAGCCCAAGATGGAAAATTCAAAAATTGCTTTAAAACAAATAATCTCTAACGAAGTTTCTTCAATTGATAAAATAAAATGTTCAAAATGTGGAGGGTCAGGAAATTTTAAAACACCTGAAAATTCGAGAAAAACTTGTTTAGTTTGTTTTGGTAGAGGCTACATAGACATTTAAAAACTCAGAAAACCTTAAGGTAAAAAAATATTTGTTTATTAATCAATAGTACTTTTTATTAAAATTTAAACTAATCTTCTAGTAGAAATTAATTTTTAATTGGACCAATTTGCTGTAAAAGTTTTTGTAAGACTAAGACCCTCAGTTTTAGATCCAGCAGGGGAAGCTACTAAATCTGCTTCTATAAAACTTGGAGCCGAGGGAATAAAATCATTACGTATAGGAAAAATGATTGAGGTGAAAATAGAAGGTAATGGTGAAAACGAAGTAAGAGAAAAAATTGATTTATTGTGTGATAGGTTATTCGCAAATACTGTTATTGAAGATTACGAGTATTCACTAGAAAAATTATAAGATGGATAATTTTACTGTAGGAGTTGTTGTCTTCCCTGGTTCTAATTGTGATCGTGATGTTTCATGGGCATTGGAAGGTTGTCTAGACATAAGAACAAAATACTTGTGGCATGAGTCTTCAGATTTAAGTGATGTAGATGCAATAGTTTTACCTGGAGGATTTAGCTATGGTGATTATTTGAGATGCGGAGCAATTGCGAGATTCTCTCCATTAATAAATGCCTTGGATGAGTTTGTTAAAAGCGGGAAAAGAGTTTTAGGAATTTGTAATGGGTTTCAAATTTTGACAGAATCAGGCTTTTTGCCTGGTGCCCTTACTGCAAATAAAAATCTTAATTTCATCTGTGATGATGTTGAACTTGATATCATTTCTTCAAAAGGAGGTTGGTTTAATAATGGAGGTGAAAAACAAACTATTAAGTTGCCAATAGCGCATGGGGAAGGAAGATATCATTGTGATTCTGATACTTTAAAAAAACTTGTAGATAATGAATTGATCGCTTTGAGATATAAAAATAATCCTAATGGATCCTCATTCGATATTGCAGGCATAACTAATGAAAAGGGAAATGTTCTAGGTTTAATGCCTCATCCAGAGCGTGCATGTGACGAGACAATTGGTGGGACTGATGGTCTCTTTACATTAAAATCATTAATATTGAAATAAAAAAGACCCCCAATTTTGGAGGTCTTTTTTTTATTTAATTTGGGAAGAAATTAAACAGTAGCTTTTACTTTTGGATCTAAATCACCTTTAGCGTAAAGATCAGCAAAGTAATTGGTGCTGTTTTGCTTGATCTTACTTGCTTGACCTTCGCACCAGAACTGCTTGTATCTGTCAAGACAAACTTGCTTCATGTATTTTCTAGCAGGTTTGTTGAAATGTCTTGGGTCAAAGTTTGCCTTGTCAGCAAATGCTGCCTCTCTTACTGCTGCAGTGAAAGCAAGCCTGTTATCTGTATCAATGTTGACTTTCCTAACTCCATTTCTTATTCCCTCTTGAATCTCTTCAACAGGAACACCGTATGTTTGAGGGATTTCACCACCATATTTGTTAATGATATCCAACCATTCCTGAGGAACTGAACTAGATCCATGCATTACAAGGTGTGTATTTGGAAGTGCTTTATGGATTTCAGCAATTCTGCTTATTGCAAGAACTTCTCCTGTAGGTTTTCTTGTGAATTTATAAGCACCATGACTTGTACCTATAGCAATAGCTAATGCATCAACTTTTGTTTTAGCAACAAAATCTGCAGCTTCTTCAGGATCAGTCAAAAGCATATCTGTAGAAAGTTCACCTTCAAAACCATGACCATCTTCAGCTTCTCCTTTCCCTGTTTCTAATGAACCTAAGCAACCTAATTCTCCTTCAACACTAACCCCAACTGAATGAGCAAAATCTACAACTTTTTTAGTAACTGCAACATTATATTCGTAACTTGCGGGTGTTTTTGCATCTGCCTCTAGAGAACCATCCATCATTACTGATGTGAAACCATTTATTGCTGCTGAATAGCATGTTGATGGCTCATTACCATGGTCTTGGTGCATTACAACTGGAATATTTGGATATGTTTCTGTAGCGGCAAGGATTAGATGACGTAAGAAAATTTCTCCTGCATAATTTCTTGCCCCTCTTGAAGCTTGGAGGATAACTGGACTATCAGTTTCATATGCTGCTTCCATGATTGCTTGAACTTGCTCAAGATTATTAACATTGAAAGCTGGAATACCGTAACCATTCTCAGCAGCGTGATCTAAAAGTAGTCTTAGTGGAACGAGGGCCATAATTAAAATAAGTTAGATGCTATACAAAGCACTTGATTCCGCGAGTTTAGTACAAAGAGGGATCAAATGTCACGTAATTAGATATACAAAATCTATATTTTTATATTTAACCCGCTCTTCGACGATTCTCTTATGGCTTCGCAAACTTTATGACTAGCAAGTCCCTCGCATAAGCCTGGAATGATAGGTGTTTTATTAATTATACTCTGAGCCCATAAATTTTGAATTCTCAAAACTGGAGCTATTCTCCCATCAGTCCATGTTTTTTCAAAATTAAAACTCGAATCTGCAGTTAGATTTTGTATTTTATTTTCGTTGTTTGAATATTTCAAATTAAAACCATGTACATAATCTTTTTGGTTTTCGCTTTTAAGAATTAGTGAACCTTCGCTTCCATATATTTCTAAACTAAATCCTCTACCATTTTTAGAAATTGATGATAAAGATACCTGACATGGAATAAGATTTGAGCTGTAGTTTGATATTTCTATATTGGCTAAACATACATCTTCACTCGTAACATCATTTAAATCAGATGAATTAGGTAAAGGTCTTTTTTTTATTGATGTTGCTAACTTGCCAGATACGTTTATTGCTTCTCCAAAAAACCAATTCAACATATCGAATGCATGAGTACCTAAAGCGCCAATAACTCCTCCACCTTTTTCTTCCAATGAATACCAATTCCAGGATCTTTTGGGGTCGGATCTACTGCCCATTAACCAATCTAATTTGACTAAATATATATCTCCTAAGATATTTTCATCAATAAGTTTTTTTGCCTGAAGGAAAAGAGGTACTGCTCTATATTCAAAATCAACACATACGCTTAAATTATTAATCAAAGATATTCTCTGAAGCTCTTCAATTTCTGAGGAGGATATTGAAACGGGTTTTTCTAGGAGCAAATTTTTATTGTTCTCAAGGGCTTGTTTTGCTAATTTAAATCTTGATTCGGGAGGAGTGGCAATAATAATTCCATCAATTTTTGGAGATTTAACTAAGTCTTCCCAATTGTGAAAAAAATCTAAGCCCGTTTCTT
>QCDG01000016.1 GCA_003280995.1 Prochlorococcus sp. AG-355-A09
CTTACGAAAGTAACAATAAAACCATTGCTGCTGTTCCTACTGTTATAGAACAATCAGGTAGAGGAGAAAGAGCTTTTGATATTTATTCAAGACTATTGAGGGAGAGAATAATTTTTTTAGGTACTGGAATTAATGATCAAGTATCTGATTCACTTGTTGCACAATTATTATTTCTTGAAGCTGAAGATCCCGAAAAAGACATACAAATATATATCAATTCTCCTGGAGGTTCAGTAACTGCAGGAATGGCCATTTATGATACCATGCAACAAATTTCGCCTGATGTAGTGACAATATGCTTTGGAGTAGCGGCAAGTATGGGGGCATTTCTACTTTCTGGAGGAGCAAAGGGGAAAAGATTGGCTTTACCTAATTCTAGGATTATGATTCATCAACCTCTGGGAGGTGCACAAGGACAAGCGGTAGAGATTGAAATACAAGCTAAAGAAATACTTTTTCTCAAGAAAACATTAAATTCACTTTTAGCTGAACATACTGGTCAACCTTTAGAAAAAATTAATGAAGATACAGAAAGAGATTACTTTTTATCCCCCTCAGAAGCAGTCGAATATGGATTAATTGATAAAGTTATCAAAAAGTGACAAGGGGTTCTGATTTTTTAAGAATATGATGACGAATCGATAATTATGAGCAATCCTAGTGAATAGGGAATATTTAACACCTTTCACTTTAAAAACTTATAATCGATGGCTAAATTCGACGCCCATCTTAAATGTTCATTTTGCGGGAAGTCACAAGACCAAGTAAGAAAGCTTATAGCTGGTCCTGGGGTTTATATCTGTGATGAGTGCATAGACCTTTGTAATGAAATTCTCGATGAAGAACTACTTGATAATCAAGCGAACACAAACAACTCTCCGCAAGTAAAAAAGAAATTACCAACTGATAATCCAAAAAAATCTGTTCCTTTAGAATTAACCTCAATTCCTAAGCCATTAGAAATAAAAAGTTTTCTAGATAATCAAGTTGTTGGACAAGAATCTGCAAAAAAAATATTATCAGTAGCCGTATACAATCACTACAAGCGATTAGCTTGGAAAGTTAAAGAAGATAGTAAAAATAACAATGCAACAGATTCACAAGCAACTAAATTACAAAAATCAAATATTTTACTCATCGGCCCTACTGGAAGTGGAAAAACATTATTGGCGCAAACTTTAGCAGAGTTTTTAGATGTTCCTTTTGCAGTAGCTGATGCAACGACTTTGACAGAAGCTGGATATGTTGGGGAGGATGTTGAAAACATACTTTTAAGACTTCTACAGAAATCAGAAATGAATGTAGAACTAGCTCAAAAAGGAATTATTTATATTGATGAAATAGATAAAATTGCAAGAAAAAGCGAGAATCCCTCAATTACCAGAGATGTCTCTGGTGAAGGAGTACAGCAAGCATTATTAAAAATGCTTGAAGGAACAATTGCTAATGTGCCACCACAAGGCGGAAGAAAACATCCTTATCATGACTGTATCCAAATTGATACCAGTCAAATACTATTTATTTGTGGGGGAGCTTTTATAGGTTTAGAGGATATCGTTCAAAAGCGTATGGGTAAACACTCTATAGGTTTTACCACCAATTCAGATCAAAACAAAGTTGATACAAAAAAAATAGTAGACCCAAGAGATTCCCTGAAAAATTTAGAATTAGATGACTTAGTGAAATATGGCCTAATTCCAGAATTTATTGGAAGAATTCCCGTTTGTGCTGTATTAGATCGTCTTACTAAAGAAACTTTAGAATCTATTTTGACTCAACCAAGAGATGCATTAGTAAAGCAATTCAAAACTTTGCTAAGTATGGATAATGTTGAATTATCATTTGAGCCTGATTCTGTTGAAGCGATAGCGAATGAAGCATACAAAAGAAAAACAGGTGCAAGAGCATTAAGATCAATAATTGAAGAGCTAATGCTAGACATAATGTACACTTTACCTTCTGAAGAAAATGTAAAAGAATTCACAATTACGAAAAAAATGGTAGATAATTTATTCTCATCTAAAATTGTTAAACTACCTTCAGGATCAAAAAGAATCATTAAAGAGTCTGCATAAAATTAGAGTTTAATTTTTTTAATTAAATCCCTAATTTTTATAATTAATGAAAAATAAATGCCAAATATACATAAGCCTTTTCATCAAAAATATAGACCAAACAACTTAGACGAACTGGTCGGGCAAAAATTTATATCCATTACACTCAAACAAGCTCTATTAACAAAAAAAATTGCTCCTGCATATCTTTTTAATGGTCCAAGAGGCACTGGAAAAACATCAAGTGCAAGAATATTTGCAAAATCTCTCAATTGTCAGGCATTCGACCAACCTACGATAACTCCTTGTTGTAAATGTGACTTATGTAGACAAATTACAGATGGGAGCGCTCTAGATATTATCGAGATTGATGCAGCATCAAATACAGGAGTAGAAAATATAAGAGAAATTATAGAAAGAGCGAGATTTGCACCTACTCAAGCGAGATGGAAAGTCTATGTAATTGATGAATGTCATATGCTTTCAACGGCAGCTTCAAATGCTTTACTAAAAACTATAGAAGAACCGCCCCCAAGAGTTGTATTTATACTTGCGACTACAAATCCTGAGAGAGTATTAAATACAATAAAAAGTAGATGCCAAAAGTTTGATTTTAGAAGAATAAGCCCTAGTGATATTTTTCAACATTTATCAGAAATCGCCGAAAAAGAATCCGTTAAGTACGAAGTTCAGGCGTTAAAAATGATTGCGAAAAGATCTAATGGAGGTATGAGAGATGCACAAAGCCTCCTTGAACAATTGAATCTTTTACCAGAAGGGATAACAATTAATAATATCCAAAACCTCCTAGGAGAAGTATCAGAAAGTGAATTAACAAATCTGATTAAATCATTGGTTGAGAATAATCCAGAGTCATTAATTGACACTTGTAACAAATTATATGATGCCGGAAACGAACCTCTTCAAATAATTATCGGATTATTGAATATAACAAGAGATCTACTATTACACACTACTAATAACAAATATTCAGAACTTTATTATACCTCTGATGAATTTCGAGATGAGTTAGATAAAATCTCAAAAACAATAAATAAATCAACAATAATTAATTGGCATAATAATCTGAGAAATATTGAATATCAAATCAAATCAAGTGATAATCCAAGGCTTTGGTTTGAAATACATTTAACTGGTCTTCTGGATAGTCAAGAGATGAATAGTTTTGAAAATAAAAAAGAAAGTAAAAATAATACGACTGAGGAGAAGCATGAAAGTAGAAAAAAGATTCTAATTAATAAAGAAAATATTTCAGATGAGATGCCAAAACCAAGTATCCAAGAAGAAATAACTCACAAGGAATTGAAAGAAAAAAAAGACGAAAAATTAGAAAAATTTAAAGTTCTTGAAAAAGAAAATATTGAAAATATTTCTGAAAATAACCAAAATAATCCTGGATCAAATTTAAAAGATAAATGGGAATTAATTCTTTCTAAAGTAGAGTTACCATCAACAAGAATGCTACTTTCACAACAAGCCGAACTTGAAAGTTTAGATTCGGAGAAAATCACAATTGCATTATCTCCAAACTGGGAAAGTATGATAAAAAGCAGAAAAGTTATAATTGAAAATACTGTCAAAAAGATATTTGGAGATGGAATAATACTTAATTTTTCAACCAAACAATTAAATAAAAGTAACCCAACAAACACTCCAGAAATAACCCAAAATGAAGTAAATAATTTCCGACCAATAAAAAAAATAGAACCAAAAACTAATTCGTCAACAAAAATATCTCATGAGAAAACTTATGATGATAGTTCAAAAAACTTAGCAAATTTTTTTAATGGAGAAATTATAGACCTTGATGAATAGATTAAATTCCAGTATGAAGAGTCTTTCGCCAGAGTATCTTTTTAGGAAAAATAGACATCTTTATTGTTACCCAAGGTATTACTAAAAACCAATGTGATAAATAAAAAACCGATACAAATACCATCAAAAAATTGCTTTTTTGCAATACAGGTATTTCGCTTTTACAAGAAGAACCATACCAAAAAGCAATTCCAGATAACATAAAAGCTGTGAATGAAATAGGCCAGTAAATTGGTGAATCTAATAAGGCAATACTGAAAAGTAAATCAAAAATAGAAATGATTGGTAGCGCATATTGCAAGATGAAAAAGTAAGTTAAATCAAATTTCTGTAAATAATCAATTTTTTTAGTAAATAATTGATCTCCATAATCAAAGAATCTTTGCAAACCCCCTTCTGCCCATCTTTGCCTTTGTGCTAATAAAGCATTTAAATTCTCAACTGCTTCCTCCATGACTGGAGGATCCCATAAGATTCCAATTCTAGATTTTGATAATAATAATCTTAAACTCAAATCAAGATCGTCTGTAACTGTATCTTCATTAAAAGAACCACATGCCAATAATGTTTCTTTCTTAATTAATTGGCCATTTCCCCTTAATTCAGAAACTCCAGCAACTGATAACCTTCCATATTGAAAGATTGCGTCCATAGCCATTTCCATTGACTGACAAGAAGTTAAAAAATTCTTACTTACATTTGTTACTGATTTTCTGAGTTGAACTGCAGACCAATCACCCTCTTTTACAAAACTAAATAACCTTATCAAAGAATCTTGTTTTAATTCAGCATCAGCATCCAAAACTAATAACCATTCACCATGGGTAAATTTCAAGGCATAATTCAAAGCTCCTGACTTTCCTCCTCCTGCATTTGGAGAACGACTTATGACTTTTAGCTTGTCATATTGTCTAGATAATCGATCTAAAATTAAAGGCGTCTTATCAGAACTACCATCATCGATTATGTATATATTCAATTTATTTGTTGGATAATCTAAACTAAATAATCTTTCAACTAATCTTGATATGACATTCTCTTCATCTCTCGCTGCGACTAAAATATCAAGAACAGGTAACTCTTTATTGCTAATTCTTCTGCTTACAGAATTTAAAACGTTGTTCCTTTTGAAATTTCTAGAAATAACTATTAAACCGTAAAAAACAATCACAAAAGAAAGAGTCAATATTATGTAAAAGAAATTTTCGATATTGTTAGCATGAGGAATAAAAGCTACTAAAAAACAAGCACTAAGAAATATAAACGACTTCAATCTTCGATTTTTATAAAAACCCTTACTCATAAAAGTAAATTGTTAATTACTTAACTTCCATTGAGACAATATCTCAAATTTTTTTAGTTTTGCATTTCGATAGTAATGATTCAATATTTGTTCATAAGAGAATCCTAATTTAGCCATTTCAATTGCTCCTGATTGAGATAAACCTACACCATGACCGAAGCCTCCTCCTCTTAAAAGCCATAAATCATCATTTAATTTATTAATAGTAAACAAATTACTAGGTATAAAATTTAATACCCGTCGAATCTCATCTTTAACAAGAACAATAGATTTATTACCACTGTCCGTTTGTATTTCCAATTTTGTCACTCTGCCACTAGGCCCACGTTCAATAGAATTAAAATCCAAAACATCTTCATTAATATTTATAAGTTTGTTTTTAATTAACTTTTCTTTAATTTCAAGATTAGAAATTTTCTTATTCCATCGAAAAAGAGAATGATTACTCCCATAAAACTTTTCTTTATCAAAATCTAAAAAATTATTTAAATAAGATTCATTTGTAATTGGAAGTTTAAAAATTTTATTTAATGATTTAGAACCATCAATAATTGAATTGAAATAAGAAAAATCTTGAATTTGCCAAGACTCGCCTGCAGTAGCAGATACTCCACCATTAGAACCATGGTAAAAAGCATTTATTGGTTGATTTTCATGAGTGAGAATTAAATTTGAAGTTTCGTCTATGGCTTTTTGTACGTTTTTATATGAAATTTCAGAAGGCTTATAAACTTGGCATTGAGTGCTTATACATAAATGATATTTATCCATATTAAATCTATCAGAATTAAATATGCCCCAAGTTCTTGCAATAACTGCTTGAGCCTTGAGTGCTTCTAGAGGAGAATTTGGCCCAATTTCATATGGCAAAACACCTGCCAAATAGTCATCAAATTCAATTTTTTGAACTAAAGTCCAAGTTCCATATAAATCTTCTATTAAATAAAAATTTTTGCCAAAATTAACACCATTTATTTTTATTTTCTCTTCAGAATAAATATATATAGGACCTTCAAGTTTCATGCTACTGTAGTCATTTCTAAGAACAGGAGTAATTTGAAAATTTTTTATTTTTCTGAAAATCTTATTTTTTAATTCAAACTCTGGCAGATCATCTTGAAATGGAATCCATACTTCCCAATTTTTAGGGTAGGCAACTGTCGTCTCAAATCCTTTATCTTTAAGTTTCTCTGATTGTTTTTTTGCCGATTCATAGCTAGCAAAAGGACCAAAAACAATTCTTTCAATTTTTTTTGGATTTTTGACGGGAATATCCTCCCAGGTAATATTTATCTGTTTTGATTTATGTTTAATACCGTTGGACGATATCAAGTTTAAAAAACTTTTATTAGTTGTAAAGTTTATATTCTTTTTCTTCGAAAAACTATCATTCTCCCCCCCTAAATATTGCTTTAAACCAATTAAAAATTTTCCTTTTTTAATTTCATTATGGAGTTCAACCTTTAGCAATTCTTCTCCTTTTGCATTTGAAATAAATTTAGTGTTTACTATTAAAAGAGAAATACAGCCTAAAAATAAGTTTAAAAAAGCAAATTTAAGTTTCATAAATTAGAACTTTCCTTTTCAATTAAATACTTTAATTTGCACCAATGCGTATAAAGGTTTAGATTATCCTAATTAAACACATTTGACTTAAATGTCTAAACTAAAAACTCGTAAATCAGCTGCCAAAAGATTTAAAGCTACTGCAACGGGCAAATTCATGAGAAGAAGAGCTTTCCATAATCATTTACTTGATCATAAAAGCTCAAAATTAAAAAGACATCTATCAACAAAAGCCGTAGTTGATGAAAGAGATGCTGATAATGTAAGATTAATGATTCCATACGCATAAATCTTTAACCAATTTTTATTAGATATTCATGGCACGGGTAAAAAGAGGCAACATAGCCAGAAAAAGAAGAAACAAAATCTTAAATCTTGCAAAAGGTTTTAGAGGCGGAAACAAAAATCTTTTCAGAACCGCAAACCAAAGAGTGATGAAAGCTCTTTGTAATGCTTATAGGGATAGAAGAAGAAGAAAAAGGGATTTTAGGAGACTTTGGATTTCAAGAATTAACGCATCTGCGAGAATAAATGGAACAAACTATAGCAAGTTAATAAATGGGATGAAAAATGCAGAAATCATCATCAATAGAAAAATGCTTGCTCAATTAGCCTTAAACGATCCTAAGTGTTTTGAAAAAATTGTTTCTTCCGTTAGTAAGTAGAAAAAAAGAATATAATCTAGAAAAGTAATTATTAATAATGGAAATTTCTTCCTTTCAATCTTATTTAATAATTCTTTTTGTTGTATTAATAATAATTTCTATTTTTGTATTCAGACAATTTCTAAAAACAAGAAGTGAAGAATTAAATTTAGTAAAATTCGAGCAGAAAGGTTTAGATTCTCTCACTCAAGCTACAGAATTATATGAATTTGGGTCTATTCAGATAAAAAAAAGATTATATTCTGAAGCTACTAAAACTTTTTTAAAAGCAATTGAAAATTATGAAAATGAACCTGATGAAGCCAAAGCGATAATAAATAATGCTTTAGGATTTTCTTATGCTGCTCAAAATGAATTTAAGAAAGCAATTAAACACTATAAATCTGCAATAAAATCACTTCCAGAATATCCTATAGCCCTAAATAACCTCGCATCAGCACAACAGCGTTTACTTGAGTATGACTTGGCATATGAAACCTATCAAAAGGTTTTGGTAATAGATCCAAAAAACAAAACAGCAATTAAAAAAAGTAAGGAGTTAGAAAAAAGAAACAATTATGAACCTTATAAAGGTATTAAAGATAAGGGATTCTAAATATGGAAAATTATTCTTCTTTACTAATTGGTGGAAAACAATTTTCCAGTAGATTAATGGTTGGTACTGGCAAATATAAATCTACTCAAGATATGGTGGAAAGTTTGTCAAAATCTCAAACGGAAATTATAACCGTCGCTGTTAGAAGAATTAAAAATGATCAGACCGGAGAAAATTTACTCGAAAAGATCAACTGGGAAAAGTATTGGATGCTTCCAAATACAGCTGGTTGTGTTAATTCCGATGAGGCAGTCAGAATAGCAATTTTAGGTAGAGAACTCGCAAAATTATCTGGTCAAGAAGAAAATAATTTTGTGAAGTTAGAAGTTATTCCTGACAAAAAGTATTTGCTACCAGATCCAATAGAAACTCTTAAAGCAGCCGAAATTTTAATAAAAAAGGGTTTCGCTGTACTACCCTATATCAATGCAGATCCTATTCTTGCAAAAAGACTAGAAGAAATAGGTTGTGCAACTGTAATGCCATTGGGCTCTCCCATAGGCTCTGGGCAAGGTTTGTTAAATTTATCAAATATAAGGATTATTATCGAGAATGCAAAAGTGCCAGTAATAATTGATGCAGGAATTGGGGTGCCTAGTGAAGCTTCTCAAGCTATGGAAATAGGAGCTGATGGTGTTTTAATCAATAGTGCCATAGCACAAGCTGCAAATCCTCCTCTCATGGCTCAAGCGATAAATTATAGTGTGCAAGCTGGCAGGCAAGCTTTTCTGGCAGGAAGAATTAAAAAACAAGACTTTGCAGTAGCAAGTTCGCCGGAAAAAAATATATCTATCTAATTCTCTAAATTGAGAAAAGTTTAAAAAGAAAATAAAAATTTATTATTTGCTTTTATTTATCGTATTAAGAAAGAAGATTTGAAACTATTTACAATGTTTTTCGCAAAGTGGAAGCACGCTGTAGTAATTTAATAAATATATTATGAATCTTTTAATTCTGGAGTTCTGAGTGAAAGTTATTGTTCTAGGTGGAGATGGTTTTTGCGGTTGGCCTTGTGCGGTGAATTTAGCAGAGCAAAATCATGATGTAATTATTGTCGACAATTTAAGTCGTAGAAAAATTGATATTGATCTAGAGGTAGAATCTTTAACTCCAATTTCTTCTATAACAGAACGACTTTCTGCATGGGAAGAAACTGGAGGCAAGCCTATGAGATTTCTTAACATGGATATCTCTAAGCAATATCAAAAATTACTCAATTTGCTCATTGATGAAAAACCAGATTCCGTGATCCATTTTGCAGAACAAAGAGCAGCACCATACTCGATGAAATCGAGTTTTACTAAAAGATATACAGTAGATAATAATGTTAATGGCACCCATAACCTACTTGCTGCGATAGTAGAGAGTAATCTAGATATTCATGTTGTTCATTTAGGAACAATGGGAGTCTACGGATATGGATCACATAGAGGTGCAACAATTCCAGAAGGTTATCTAAAAGTTGAAGTTCCACAACCTGATGGAAGCCGCTTTGAAGAAGAAATATTACACCCTGCAAGCCCAGGTAGTGTCTACCATATGACTAAAACTTTAGATCAATTATTATTTCTTTACTACAACAAAAATGATCTTGTAAGGATCACTGATCTACATCAAGGCATTGTTTGGGGAACAAATACAGAAGCAACTTTAAAAGATCCTAGATTGACAAACCGATTTGACTATGACGGAGATTATGGAACTGTTTTAAACAGATTTCTAATGCAAGCTGCAATTGGATATCCATTAAGTGTTCATGGGACAGGAGGGCAAACAAGAGCATTTATACATATAAAAGACTCTGTAAAATGCGTACAACTTGCTCTTGAAAATCCCCCAAAATCTGGAGAAAGAGTCAAAATCTTTAATCAAATGACTGAGAGTCATCAAGTTGGAGAACTAGCAAAAAAAGTTGCTTCTCTAACTGGAGCTGATATCAATTATTTACCAAATCCAAGGAATGAAGCAGTAGAAAATGATCTAATTGTTGATAATAAATGCTTTATAGAATTAGGTTTAAACCCAACTACTCTTGATAATGGCTTATTAGAAGAAGTTGTTGAAGTTGCTAAAAAATACTCCAATAGATGTGATCTTAATCGCATACCTTGTGTTTCATCCTGGACAAAAAAACAAGCTGAGGCTATAAAGACTAATTAAAATTTTTGAAATAGTTACCTTAAGAAAGTGAAAATTGCATTGTTTACTGAAACTTTTTTACCTAAAGTTGACGGCATAGTCACAAGACTGACTAAAACAATTGAATTTTTAATAAAAAATGGTGATGAAGTTATAATTTTTTGTCCAGAGGGGTGTCCAGAATCATATATGGGAGCAACTGTAGTGGGAGTTGCAGCAATGCCATTACCTTTATACCCAGAGTTGAAGCTTGGTTTGCCAGGTCCTGCAGTCTCAGATAAGTTAGAAAAATTTAACCCAGATTTGATACATGTTGTTAATCCAGCTGTACTTGGCTTAGGTGGCATATGGTTGGCGAAAACTAATAATATTCCTTTAATTGCTAGCTACCATACTCATCTTCCAAAATATCTGGAACATTACGGTATGGGTATGCTAGAGCCACTTTTGTGGGAATTACTTAAAGCAGCTCATAATCAAGCCTTGTTAAATTTATGTACTTCCACCGCCATGGTCAATGAATTAAAAGATAAAGGTATTCAAAGGACAGCTCTTTGGCAAAGAGGAGTAGATACTTACAGTTTCAGACCAGATTTAAGAAGTGAGAAAATGAGAGATAAATTATTTGGCAAATATAAAGATGCTAATTATTTATTAATTTATGTAGGTAGATTATCAGCAGAAAAACAAATTGAGAGAATTAAACCAGTCTTAGAAAGTATCCCTAATGCTTGTCTAGCACTTGTAGGTGACGGACCATATAGAAACCAGCTTGAAAAAATCTTTGAAAATACCAAGACTAATTTCATAGGATATTTATCTGGTGATGAACTTGCTAGCGCTTATGCCTCTGGAGATATATTTTTATTTCCCTCTAGTACAGAAACACTTGGTTTAGTTTTACTCGAAGCAATGGCTGCAGGATGTCCAGTTATCGGAGCCAATAAGGGTGGGATTCCAGATATAATTAGCGATGGGATTAATGGTTGTTTATATGATCCAGATGAAAAGGATAATGGGGTACAAAGTTTGATTGAAGCAGCAAAAAAAATTCTAGAGAATGAAGATAAAAGAGAAATTATGAGAAAAGAGGCACGAAACGAAGCAGAAAAATGGGATTGGAATCAAGCAACATTACAACTGCAAAATTATTATTCAGATACTCTCAAAGAAATAGATTAAATTTGATCTAAATTATTATGCTACGTGTGGAGGCGTAGGATTACTATATGAACTTAAAGGAAGTATTAGAGTAGCTATATTTTGATTCTTTTCAGGCCTTTTTTTCTTTGAGAATTTTTTACCAAAAGGCACTCTTATAACATTTGTCCCCTCAATGGAACAAATATTTGAGTTATCTCCAGAAAAACTACTTACAAAATTTGGTAAGTTGACGTTTTTAACAGGCAATTGCTTAACATTACCAGATTTAAAATCTTTGGTCATAGCTTCAAATACCCCAAAAAATTTGATGCTCGAATATTTTAATAAAAAAATTTAAAAAAATTCTATAAGAAAATATTAAATTTTTATTCACATTGATAATAACTAAGTAAATACTGGGAGGCTAGTCCTTTAAGCACATTTTTTTTCTTCTAAAGTCTCATCTTGATTTACATTGCAAGAACAAATTAAATTGCGATCGCCATATGCATTATTGATCCTAGAAACTGAAGACCAAAACTTAATAGTTGTTGGAGTTTTATAAGGGAAAGAAGCCTTTTCTTTTGAATAAGGATATTGCCAATTATCGGCAATTAACTCTTTCAGCGTATGGGGAGCATTGCTTATTACATTATTATTTTTTAATTCATGATTATTTTCAATTTCACTGATTTCTTCTCCAATCAATAGCATAGCCTCACAAAATCTATCTACTTCTGCCAAACTTTCACTTTCAGTAGGCTCTATCATTATGGTTTCTGGAACAGGCCAACTAATAGTTGGGGCATGAAAACTATAATCAATTAATCGTTTAGCTAAATCATTGACACTCAATCCAGTTTTGGATTTTAAATCTCTAAAATCTAAAATGCATTCATGTGCGACAAAATTATTTTTTCCTTTATAGAGAATCTTGAATTTATGTTTTAAGGAATGAGCAATATAATTTGCAGATAAAATTGCGTGCGAAGTTGCTTTCCTTAATCCACTAAGACCTGCCATTTTTATATACATCCAACTTATTGGAAGAATACTTGCACTCCCATGCTTGGCAGAAGATACGAAATTAAAACTATTAGATAAATTATTATCCATTAAAGAATGAGTTGGAAGGTATGGGCTTAAAGTTTCTGATGCAGCAACTGGACCTACTCCTGGACCACCACCTCCATGTGGAATGCAGAATGTTTTATGTAAATTCAAATGACAAACATCAACGCCATAGTTTCCAGGTTTGCATAATCCAACCTGAGCGTTCAAATTTGCTCCATCTAAATAGACAAATCCTCCCACAGAATGAATTAAATCACATATCTTTCTGATTTGTAATTCAAAAACTCCATGAGTAGAGGGATAAGTCAACATAAGAGCCCCTATTTGGTTATCAAATTTCTTGACCTTGATTGACAAATCTTGATAATCAATATTTCCTTCTTCATCACATTCGACAGTTAACACCTCAAAACCTGCCATAACTGCACTAGCAGGATTTGTTCCATGAGCACTTTTTGGAATTAAACATTTTTTTCTTAAAAGTTCACCTTTTGATTCAAAATAAGAATTAATTGCCAATAAACCTGCAAACTCTCCTTGAGAGCCTGCATTTGGTTGAAAAGAAACTGATTTTAAACCAACAATCTCACTTATCCATTTTTCTAGGTCAGATATAATTTTTGAATAGCCTTTAGTTTGATCTGGTGGAGAAAAAGGATGCATGTAAGCTAAATTAGCCCAAGAGACTGGATTTAACTCTGCTGCAGAATTTAACTTCATGGTACAGCTTCCCAATGGCATCATCCCATCTACCAAAGAAAAATCTTTTTCTGCAAGTCGGAATATATATCTCATTAATTCAGTTTCACTTTGGTAATTTGTGAATATATCTTGCTGCATCCATGCACTGGATCTCAATGCTAAACTTTCAAGATGAAATTCTTTATCAAATTTTATATACTCTAAATCTCCTTCTTTTTCTATAAGGTTTGCTATGAAAGCCAAAATATCTTTTATTTCTTTTTCATTACTAAGTTCATCTAAAGAGATCCCAAAGCCAGTTGAATTTTCAATAGTTGATCCCAACGGCAAAATTCTTAAGTTATAGCCATTTTTTAAAGCTTCATTATGGATCCTCTGGGAGTGCTCAGAATAAACATCAACACTATCAAATCTAATCCCATCAGGAATATCAAAACCTAAAGCAGCTAAACTTGATTCTAAATTAATTCTCAACCGAACTAATCTCTTAGCAATTTGCGTTAATCCAGAGGGTCCATGATAAATAGCATAAAAAGAAGAAATTATGGCTAATAAAGATTGAGCAGTACAAATATTACTGGTGGCCTTTTCCCTTCTAATATGTTGCTCTCTTGTTTGCAATGCTAATCTTAGAGACTTTTCTCCATTTTTAGAGAGAGTTTGTCCAACAATTCTTCCGGGTATCAGCCTTTTATATTTTTCGCTACAAGCAAAATATGCTGCATGGGGGCCACCAAAACCCATTGGCACTCCAAACCTTTGCATACTACCCACTGCTACATCAATACCAAATTCAGAAATTGGTTTAATCAAAACTTGTGCTAATGGATCGATACATGCAGTAACAATAATTTCTGATCTATGTGCTTGGGATATTAAAAATGTGGGATCATATAATTGTCCATTTTTACCAGGTAATTGCAACAACATTCCAAAAACATCATCATGATTAGGAAGGTTGGTTTGAGTAAAGCGTTTTAAGGATATTCCCAAAGGTTTTGCTCTGGTTTGTAGAACATTAAAAGTATGATCAAAAACATTTGACTCCACTAAATACACTTTTGAAGATTTATTTTTTCTTGCGGAAAAACTCATGGCCATGGCTTCTGCTGCAGCAGTACCCTCATCCAACAAAGATGCATTGGCGACAGGGAATCCTGTTAGTTCACAAACAATAGTCTGAAAATTAAATAGAGCTTCTAATCTTCCTTGTGCAATTTCTGCTTGATATGGAGTATAAGACGTGTACCACCTTGGATTTTCAAGAACATGTCTTTGGATTACTTTAGGCAAATGATTGTCATAATAACCGAGGCCTATAAGTGATCTCATTTTAGTATTTTTATTCGCAATCTCTGCTAATTCGTTTAAAGCCTCAATTTCTGAACAACCTTGGGGCAATATTTCTGAAGATTTATCTTTAAGCTGAATATCTTCAGGAATAACTTGATTTATAAATTGATCAATATTATTAAAACCAAGCTTGTTTAGCATAATCCTTTCATCATTATCTCCTAACCCAAGATGCCTATCTATAAACAAATCAGACCCAAATTTAGATGCCATATTAAAATATTTTTCTTTAAAATAGCTCTTTTTAAAAAGTTTGCCTTATTTTGGTACAACCTTTGATTGATATTCCTCAGAGGTCATCAAATCAGCAATTGATCCTTTTGATTCTGGTTTCAAAATGACTAACCAACCGTCTCCGATCGGATCATTCTGTAAAAGCTCAGGGTTCTCAATAACACTTTCATTTACGGATACTATTTCGCCTGAAAAAGGCAGATAGACTTCCTCAACTGCCTTAACTGATTCTATTGTTCCAAAAGTCTCACCTTTCTTTAAAGTCGCACCTTCATCAGCTAATTCAACAAAAACAATATCTCCTAATTGATCTATAGCGAATTCACTAACTCCAATTTTTAATAATCCATTTTCTTCCAAGACATATTCATGAGTATCAGCATAGTTGAGGTTGTCTGGAAACTTGTAAGACATGATTAAGTAGATAAAGGAAGTAGAGAATCCTTTGAAATAAATTTTTCCTCTAACAGTTCAGATAATAATCGAATTAATGCAATTTTGATGTGAGCTATGTGAGAACCACCTTGAACAAAAATATTGTAAGGATCTCTTAGAGGGGCATCAGCAGAAAATTCACTTGTACTACCTTCAATAAAGGTACCTCCTGCCATTAATAATTTTGAATCATATCCATCCATGGATGATGGAACAACATTCAGAAAAGAATCTACTGGTGAAGAATTTTGAAAAGATTGACAAACTTTTTGTACCAAATCAGGATTATTCAATCTTACTGACTGAATAAGATCAGATCTATAAGTTGCTGGCTCTGGTAAAACCTTAAATCCCAAATTTTTAAAGACTGCTGCAACCATATCGGCACCTTTTAGTGATTCGTGAACAATTTGTGGTGATAAAAACAAACCCTGCAAAATTAATCTTCCTAATCCAAAATTTATTCCTGCAGAAGAACCAATGCCTGGTGAGGTTAATCTAGAACATGCCATCTCAACCAACTCTGCATCTCCTGCAACGTACCCACCAGTAGGAACTATCGTTCCTCCCAAATTTTTAATCAATGATCCAGCAATTATATTTGCCCCTTTAGAAATTGGTTCACTATCTTCAACAAGTTCCCCATAACAATTATCAACAAAACATATACAGTTGGGATCAAGAGAATGAATAAGGCTACAAATTTTCTCTATCTGATGATTCGTAAGAGACTTTCTCCAACTATATCCACAACTTTTTTGTATGAATACTAATTTGCATGAATTTTCTTTAAAAAAATGAACAATTTTTTCTTCAAAAGAATCAAAATCCTCGCAGATATTTACTTGCTTATATTCAACGTCAAAGTCTTTAAGTGATCCTTTTCCTCTTCCCCTTATTCCTATGACTTCTTCTAACGTGTCATATGGTTGTCCTGTAAGAGATAACATTACATCTCCAGGTCGAAGAATTCCAAATAAGACAGAACTTATTGCATGGGTTCCACTTACAAATTGCATCCTCACAGCAGCCTTTTCGGCAAGAAACAATCTTGCAAAAACCGCATCAATTTTTTCTCTAGATATATCATCATGACCACTACCAGAGGATTGATTGAAATGACTAGTAGAAACTTTTTCTTCCTTAAAAATTGTCAAAATATTTTCTAATTTTTGAAAAACCTGATTAGACCTTTCTTGAAAAACTTTACTTAAACTCTCTTCAACAGAAAGAACAGTATTTTCAGCCAGTTTTAAGTTATTTTCAAGAGTCATTTATTATGAAAATTCATGTTATTTTTCAGAAGCTAAATTTCTTAATTCTGCGAGGAAAGCATTAGGTCCCCTGCCCTGAAAATAAGAAAGTTTTTTTGAAGCCTCATATAAATCAAGAAGTTCTCCATCTAATTCTTCTGCCGTATAATCTCTAATTCCTGCAATTACCTCAGCAAAACGCTCTCTCCGGGCAGATTTATTGACAGCATATGCTTCCATTACCTGCATTTTACATGATCTCCAAGCCTTATTCTGACAAAAATGCACTGAAAGAGCATCACTTAAAGCAGAAGCTTCTTCATCTTCTATGTACCAGTCAAAAGATGAAGGTAGAGGTTTTAATCCTGAAAATATCTCGAATAACTCCCCAGCCGACAATGGATTACCAGAATCATTTTTTAGGGGTAATGCAGACTCTTCCAAAGATTTCCATAACTCTGGGTAATCACTTTCAAAACGATCCCTGATTTTTTCAATGCCTTGATCAAGAATCGTATTAACTTGAGCTAAAGCAAGAAAAACTTCAGGACCTGGCGAAGATAACTTCCCATTCCTAAGATTAGAAATTTGCGAATTATGAACTTTACCTAAATCAAGAACTTCTGAAAGTAATGGTAATACTCTGTGAGACCAACCATTTCTTTCATGCCAGAGGTGTATCAAATGAGCCATAGCCCTTCGACCTCTAGATAATTTATCGCGATATCCGAGACTCACAGATAATTAAACTTATCAATAGTATAGTATGATAATATTACATATCGGTAATTTTGAAAATAGTATTTCAATATCATGAATTCAGTAATTTTCCAAGAAACAGCAAAATTAAAAAAACCTGTTCCAGCTGAAAAAGTTATAGAACTCTCAGAAAAATTACTGGAACCTTCCAGTCATTCAAAAAGATATCCTCCAAGACTACATAAAACGTGGGGAACAATAGTTTTTATGGTTGCAATACATATTCTTTCCCTTGTAGCTTTACAACCAAAATTTTGGAGTCTCCCCGCAGTCACTTCATTATTATTTTTTTACTGGGTAACTGCTTGTTTAGGAGTCACTCTTGGATATCACAGATTGTTATCACACAGATCGTTCATTGTCCCGCGATGGTTAGAAAGATTTTTTGCCACCTGTGGTGCCATAAGTTGCCAGCATGGACCAATAGATTGGGTAGGTTTACATAGGCATCACCACTCTTTTTCAGATACTGAAGTAGATCATCACAATAGTAAAAAGGGGTTTTGGTGGAGTCATATGGGTTGGATGTTTAAAGACGTAGAAGCACTAAAAGCTGTTCCAAAACTAAGTGCAGATTTAATCAAGGATCCATACTATAGATTTTTAAATAAATATTTTTTATTCTTACAAATTCCTATTGGACTTTCATTGTACGCAATAGGTCAAAAATTAGGAGTTGGAGGATGGGCTCTAGTCCTTTGGGGAATTCCACTGAGACTTGTGGTTGTCTATCATATAACTTGGCTAGTCAACTCCGCGACGCATTGTTGGGGTAAAGCACCATTTGAAAGTGGTGATTCATCTAAAAACAATGCATGGGTTGCTGCACTGACTTTTGGAGAAGGTTGGCATAATAACCATCATGCATTTCCCAATTCGGCAAAACAAGGATTATTTAAAGGTCAGATAGACATAACATGGGAACATATTAAGATTCTTGCGAAATTTGGTTTTGCAAAAAAAGTAAAGTTACCCTCTAGGTCTTATTATTAACTATATTGTTCAATATTTTCATGGCTAAAAGAGTACAAGTCGCACTAACTGAATCAATCGCATCACTGGGTAAAGAAGGAGATCTAGTTGATGTAGCACCAGGATACGCAAGAAATTTTCTATTACCTTACGGCAAGGCAATGAATGTAACACCAGCAGTCCTCAAACAAATTGAGAAAAAGAAAGAAAAAGAAAAAATCGCTGCTGATAAATTAAAGCAAGAAGCTTTAGATTTCCAAACTGCATTATCTACAATAGGTAGGTTCACTATCAAAAAACAAGTTGGAGAAGATGGTGTCCTTTTTGGAACGGTTACCAATGGTGATGTTGCCGAAGCGATAGAAGCGGCTACTAAAAAAGAAATTGATAGAAGGAACATTACTGTTCCTGATATTCATAATTTAGGTTCCTTCACTGCAAAAATAAAATTACATCCAGAAGTAAATGCAGAAGTAAATATTGAAGTAACAAGTTAATCAATTTGTTGCATTATTTTGAAAAGTAGCCAGAGTATATATCTAAGCAATTAAAGATATGGTTTCCGTACCTTTTCCAAATAATGGGCAAAATAAAAATTTTAAAAAGGATTTTAATAGTGAAAATGCTGGATTAGTTCCTCCTCAAAACGTTCAAGCAGAGGAAGCTGTTCTTGGTGGCATACTTCTTGATCCAGACGCGATCGGAAGAATTGCAGACTTAATTAAACCTGAAGCTTTTTATATTAATGCCCATCAAGAGATTTATAGAACAGCATTAATGTTGCATACCCAGGGAAAACCAACTGATTTAACATCAATGAGTGCTTGGTTAGCAGATAATGGATCACTAGAAAAAATTGGAGGAAACAGCAAACTGGTAGAACTCGTTGAAAATGTTTCCTCTACAGCATCCATAGAACAAGTTGCTAATTTAATTAACGACAAATTCATGAGAAGGCAACTTATTAGATCTGGGAATGAAGTGGTTCAACTAGGTTTTGATCAAACTCAAGATACTAATGAAGTTCTAGATAAAGCAGAGCAAAAAATATTTGAAATCAGTCAAGAAAAACCTTCAAAAGGTCTGACTCAAGCAGCTGAAATCCTTACAAGTACTTTCAATGAAATAGAGTCAAGATCATTAGGTACTTCAGTAGCTGGAATTCCTGTTAATTTCTACGATCTTGATGCGATGACTCAAGGTTTTCAAAGAAGTGATTTAATAATTGTTGCTGGAAGACCTTCAATGGGTAAAACTTCAATAGTGCTTAATCTGGCTAAAAATGTTGCACAATCTCAAGATTTACCTGTGTGTGTGTTTAGCCTTGAAATGAGTAAAGAACAGTTGACATATAGACTACTCTCTATGGAAGTGGGAATCGAAAGTGGCAGGCTAAGAACAGGAAGATTACAACAAGAAGAATGGCCATTACTCGGAGAAGGTATCAATTCATTAGGACAATTACCAATATTTATAGATGACAAGCCTAACTTAAGTGTTTTAGAGATGAGATCTCTTTGCAGAAGATTAATAGCTGAACAAAAAAAAGAACTTGGATTAATTGTGATTGATTACCTCCAGTTAATGGAAGGATCAACTCCTGATAACAGAGTACAAGAACTTTCACGAATAACAAGAGGTCTTAAAAGCATGGCCAGAGAATTAAAAGTACCAGTAGTAGCTTTATCTCAGCTTAGTAGAGGGGTAGAGTCTAGAACAAATAAAAGACCAATGTTGAGCGATCTAAGAGAATCAGGATCTATTGAACAAGACGCAGATTTAGTATTAATGATTTATAGAGATGAATACTATAATCCAGAGACTGAAGACAGAGGAATTACAGAAATCATTGTCACTAAACATAGAAATGGACCCGTAGGAACTGTTAAATTATTATTTGAACCTCAATTTACGAGATTTAGGAATTTAGCTAATTAAATCGATCCTAAAATGCAAGATCATCACTCAACAAATGAATCTTTTGATGTCATCGTTATTGGTGGAGGACATGCAGGATGCGAAGCCGCTTTAACAACAGCAAAATTAGGATTTTCTACAGCCTTATTTACAATCAATTTAGATAGGATTGCCTGGCAACCTTGCAACCCTGCTGTTGGCGGCCCGGCGAAAAGTCAGTTGGTACATGAAGTTGATGCATTAGGTGGAATTATTGGAAAATTAGCTGATGAGACAGCTATACAAAAAAGAATATTAAATGCAAGTAGAGGTCCAGCTGTATGGGCATTAAGAGCTCAGACAGATAAAAGAGAATACTCAAAAAAGATGATTGAAATACTACAAAATACAGATAATTTATCATTAAAGGAAGCAATGATTACTGAACTAGATATCGGAAAAACTGAAGAAATTGGAGTGAGCTCAAAAAAAATCGTAAAAAAAAGAATAAAGGGTGTAAGAACTTTCTTTGGTAGTTATTATTCAGCAAGATCAGTTATCATCACAGCTGGTACTTTCTTAGAAGGAAGAATATGGATAGGAAATAAATCAATGTCAGCTGGTAGATCGGGCGAACAAGCAGCAAAAGGTCTTACTCAAAATTTACACGAAATTGGTATCAAAACAGAACGTTTAAAAACAGGAACTCCAGCAAGAGTTGATAGAAGGAGTATCATTTTTGATGAATTAGATATTCAACCAAGTACTGCAGCAGATAAATATTTTTCGTTTGATCCAGATATCAAAAATAATATGCCCCAAGTTAGTTGTCATATCACAAGAACAACTGCCAAAACACATCAACTAATTCGAGACAATTTACATTTAACTCCCATTTACGGCGGTTTTATTGATAGTAAGGGGCCAAGATATTGTCCATCAATTGAAGATAAAATTGTTAAATTTGCTGATAAAGAATCACATCAAATTTTCTTAGAACCAGAAGGAATTAATACCCCTGAAATATATGTTCAAGGATTCTCTACAGGTTTACCTGAAAATATTCAATTAGAACTTCTAAGAACCTTACCTGGATTAAATGAATGTAAAATGTTGCGCCCAGCTTATGCTGTCGAGTATGACTATATACCTGCAACACAACTCCAAACATCACTCGAAACGAAAGCAATTGAATATTTATTTAGCGCTGGACAAATTAATGGAACTACTGGTTATGAAGAAGCAGCAGCACAAGGATTAGTAGCCGGAGTCAATGCGACAAGAAAACTAAACAAAAAAGATCCAATAATCTTCACTAGAGAAAGCAGCTATATAGGAACAATGATCAATGATTTAATCACCAAAGATCTAAAAGAACCATATAGAGTTCTTACTAGTAGGAGTGAATACAGGTTAACCCTTAGAGGAGATAATGCAGATAGGCGATTAACCCCATTAGGTTATCAAATAGGGCTAATTGATGAGAAAAGATGGTCGGTCTATCAGGAAAAAATGAAACTCCTTGAAGAAGAGAAATTAAGATTAAAAAACACTCGTTTAAAAAACACGGATGAAATATCAAAAAAACTAGAATTAGCCACAGGATCAAAAATCAAAGGCTCAACAACTTTGAAAGAACTCTTAAAAAGACCAAACTTTCATTATTCAGATTTAATTAAATATAATTTGACTGAAAAAAATATAGCTTCTTCAATACAAGAAGGTGTTGAAATAGATATTAAATACGAGGGTTATCTTAAAAGACAAAAAAACAACATTGAACAAATAAATCGTCAAAGCTGTAAATCCCTGCCTCAGGAAATAAATTATGAAAAGATAGATACATTATCTTTAGAAGCTAGAGAAAATTTGAATAAGATAAAGCCAAAAAATTTTGGTGATGCTTCAAAAATTCCCGGTGTAAGCAAAGCTGATTTAACTGCTTTACTTGTTTGGCTAAAAATAAGAGAGATAAAAAAAGATAAGGCAAATATTTTTGCTGAAAAAAAGTTATCATCTTAAAAGAACTCCGTCAGAGCACTGAATAATAAACTTTTTAACTCACCAAAAATTTTATGGGAAGAAAAAGCCTCTACTTTTTTAGTGAAAAATTCATTACCAAAAATATCTGGTCCATGGAAATTAATGCTGCTTGGGGATGGAAGTCCTACAAGACATTTACAGCTTTTAACTAATCAAGAGACGAAAATTAAATTAATTTCAATGCAAGTAGATCCTCTATTCATTGCAGAAGGTCCTAAAGAATTAAATCAATTAAATGGACCTTTAATAAGAAGACAAGTATGGATTAAAAACAATAATAAAAACCTAGCATGGGCTGAAAGTTGGTGGAATGCAGAACAAGTGAATGAAAATTTAAAAGCCAAAGAAGAACCAATTTGGAAGAATTTGACACAAGACAGATCAGAATTGTTTAGAGAAGTTGATCGAATTTCACTTGTTAATTCAAATTGGTTAGAAGATCAATTTTGTTTTAAAGGTCCCTTCTGGTCAAGAAATTACAGATTTTTTCGAGACAAAAAGCCACTAACAATTATTAGAGAAGTATTCAATCCACATTTAGAAAGTTTATTAGGCTATTCAGGAATTAAAGAATTTACGAAACTATACTCTTCTTCTTCTTGATCTGGGAAGATTTCTTGATTTTGATTGAACTTGTTGGTTTGATTGATCTCTCAAAGTATTAATCTCTTTTTCTGAAGCTCTTTGCCATCTTTCAACTTTGAAATCCATTTGATCTGGCCAATCTTCGTCCTTACTCTCTTTCACGTAAGGTAATTTCTTTTGCTCAGTTGTCTGTAAATTTTTTGGTTGCCTTAAAGATATTGCTTCTAAAGGTCTTTTTGAGTGCTGTTTAGCAGATTCATAAGAATTTGATTCTCTGGAAAATGTCTTAATATCCCTATTATCATCATAAAAATTTTCACCATTCCAATCATCATTATCTTCATCAAAAAATAAATCCACTTTTTCAGATACCCATCTTCCTACTTTTTTAACACTCTTACTTGTTATTCCTTGAAAATCTGAGTTCCTTCTTTTTCCTGGCCTGGCACCAGATACTCCATCAACAAATTGTCTTCCAGTTTCGAAAATTT
>QCDG01000017.1 GCA_003280995.1 Prochlorococcus sp. AG-355-A09
ATCAAATGATATCAATGATTTAAAGGATAACTTGAAATGGGAAAGTTCTAAATCATTTCATCAAGATATTTAAAATACATAAACTCATCGTTTGATAATTATAAATTCTTGAAATTTACATAAGAGATAATTAATATTTATTGAATTACTTAAGAGTTTTATAAATAATTTATATAAGTTATTCAAATAAATTTTTGATGGTAATTTTTCTTATAAAAAACTAGCTCTTGATTACTATAATTAAGTGTTGTTTTCTTTTCCTTACTAAATGATTTAATTAATATTGTAGAAGTGATTATTATTATTAGTATTATTAGTAAATCTCCAACAGTAACACCTCTCTCCTTTAGATTCATGATAAAAAATATATTTTGTTTAAATATAGCCTTTATTATTTAATAAACTAATATTTTTTACAAACGTGCTAAAAACACATATGAAGTAAATATAAAAAGAATATAAAAATATTGAGACAATACCCTTTTAAGTCATATAAAAAAGTTAGATGTATTTACTATATGGAAGTCAAAAAAAAGATGAGTTGTTCTGAAACTCCTTATTTTTTCTCTAAAGAGATGCTTATCACAAAAAAATCACTTAACGAAAATCAACTCAAATTTACTTATCAAAAACAGTTAATCTCAGATCTAGATAATAAGCACAAGGAATGGTCAAAATCGATTACCAGTAAATTTTAAAACCTTTCGTTGATTATATTTAATAGTTTATTTCTTTTAATTGTATTTTTTGCTTCCCAATTAACTGTTACTTCATCATTAATGATAGGCTTTGCTTCGTAAGCTAGATACCAAAGAATAAAACCGACGGGAAAAAATAAAATATGCATAGCAAAATTAGTTGACTTAAATCAAATATAGTGCAACACTTATAATGTGCAAGTGTGACACTAATTTTTTTTAATTATGCCCTCTCCGAGGAAAAGAATTGGTTTTTTGCCAAGTGAAGAAGTGCATGAAATTATTGAAAAGTTGTGCACAGCTAATGAGTTTAGTCAGTCAAAAGTCACAGGCTTATTGGTTGAGGAAGCATTGAGATCTCGAGGTGTGTTAAATAAATCTTATGGTCAAAATCAAAATGATAAAGCGGATTTTATAAACTTTTCTTTTGATCACGATACATTTACTGAAAATAATAGATCTCCAGTTAATTTGAACGAATATGCAGTTAATAAAAAAGTATTATCTGATGATATCAAAATGATGCATGAATTTATTGAGTTTAAGTATTTTAAGAAAGTTATGAAGCGAAATAACAACATTATTGAATAAATAGTGTCACACTATTAATGGTTATATGAGAATGCTTTTCCATAGAATTTAGCAATTAAGCAAAGATAAATATTTTTGAATATTTCTACTCAACTTCTTAATGAATGATCTAAAGTAATTTTAATCTTTAAAAATTCGGCGGACTAAATCCTCGTGGAGATATGAACCTTAGCCCGCTTTAGAAAAATAGCAATAAAAAAATATAAATACAATATGTATGTAAATTTACTTTTTATTTAAAATTGAAATATGAAAACTCTAAATATAAATGGCAGTAAGTGAATTAAATGAAGATACACAGGATCAGATATGTGATCTTCTTGAAAATCTTCAGCAAATAGAGAAACTTAAAAATAAAGATATACGTATTTTGCTTGATAAGATAGTTAGAAAATATGGAGGAAAAGTAGTAAATAAATGAAACGCCTATTAATACCCCTATTAGTTTTACTTACTTTACCAAGTGTTGTTCATAGCTCCCACTCAAATAATCAGAGAGAACTTATAGTTACCTCAGAAAGCACTAGGGAATCAATCGAGTTGGCAAAATACCTAAATGATAATGGTGTAGTTAAATATTCAGCATATTGGTGTCCTAATTGCATTAATCAAGGTGAATTATTTGGTAAGCAAGCTTATAGTGAACTTAATGTAGTTGAATGTGCAAGAGATGGCATAAACAGTCAAACTCAATTATGCATTGATAAAAAAATTAAAGGGTTTCCAACATGGGAAATAAATGGAAAACTATTTTTAGGTATACTTTCACTAAAAGAGTTATCAAAGTTGACTGGATTTAAGAATTAAGGAAAATGTTAGATAATTAATAACTAGATATTAAAGGTTATTTCTTGAGTACCTTTCATACATCCTCCAGCTGGATAGTTAATTACTTTTTTTGATATTAATCCAATACTAATAGCAATTATTCCAATGCCAAATAAAGCTCTTGATCTTTTGCTTGAGATGAGATATTTCATTGGGTATTTATAAGTATAAAATAGTAAGGTTTTTAAATTATAACGTGGTTTTTTTGTATAAAGAAAATAACAAGTAACCCTTAATCTATAATTTTTAAAATAAGTCTTAAATATTAGATATCTTGAAAATCCTTAATTAATAAATGCATATATATCTTTTTTTCAGTATTTTTAGTTTGTATTTGACAGTATTTTTATAATTAAAATAAGACTTTTATTTTTTATGAAAAATAAAGAATTTAATGTGACGCAAGGAATGGCTTTGTTACTTTTGAAACCATTAAATTTACCCGCTAACTACGTCCTAAATCTCATAATTTATATAACTAATCCTAGTAACAATATTGGATACTAATAGTCTTACCAAACTGGTTTAATTCTCCTCCAACCTTGAGCGATTAACTTTCTCCATTCATCTCTAGCTTTATCAACTTTAAGTTCTTCTCTGGTTGTCATGAGGGGTGGTTCTTTTCCTAAAACACCAAGAATTCTTCCAGAGTCAATAAACATATATTCAAAAAATTTATCTTTATTTTGATTATTCTTTGAAAACCTTTTAACCCTTGAACGATTCGAATTTATAAGCCAAAAATTTTCTGTCAATCTTACTTATTTTATGTTTTCTCAATTGGAGCCATTGTTAATCCTTTGCTGAATAGTTGCTCATGATATAGCTCTGCCTGTTCAAGATTACCTCTCCATACTTCTGCAGATCCTGTCTTGTCAACTTTGATGGTTAGATCCCATGCCCTTTGTTCACTCATTCTAGGGATTATTGTTAGAAGACAATTTGCGACATGCTGAAAAGTATTAAAATTGTCATCAAGAACTATAACTCTTGATTCTGGATATTTTGATTTAGATTTTTTTGGATCTAAGACTGTGCCAAGTGAATTAAACATTATTGTCTTTAATAGTCTAATTAAATCAAAATTTCACCTATTTTCTTCAATTGAAAAGTATTGAAAATGTCTCGAGCGTGACTTGAACACGCGACCTGCGGGCTATGAATCCGCCGCTCTAACCAGCTGAGCTACCGAGACATGGGAATATTGTAAGGCATTGTTGTACTTAATTACTATTTTGAAAATTTATTTGTTTGTGGGCCTCATATATAGCAATTCCGCATGCTACGGAAAGGTTTAGACTTCTAACACCTTTCTGATCATTGTTTCCAGTCTGTAAATTCGGCATAAATATTGATATTAAAAAGTCGCTATTATTAATAATGGAATCTGGTAATCCTGAATCTTCTCTACCAAATAGCAAAATATCATCTTGCTTAAATTTAAAATCCTTCAAATATAATCCATTTTTTTTACTAAAAGAAATTATTCTTTTTGTTGATTTTGACATTAAAAATTTTTCAAAATTCTCATGCCTATTAACAGTAACTAGGGGCCAATAGTCTAATCCTGCTCTTTTTAAATATTTATCTTCTAGTTTAAAACCCAAGGGCTCTATAAGATTTAAAGGTATATTAAATGCAGCACATGATCTGGCAATATTACCAGTATTTTGTGGGATTCTTGGTTCAAAAAGAGCGACTTCCAATTTTAAGTAGGTATTTCAATACTTATTTCATCTATTTTGATTGCTCTGCCGTTTATTGCCAGCCAATTATCTTTTGATATTTTAGTTATTCTCTTTTGTAGTTCGCCGATTCTTTCAATATAAGTATTCCCAATTTTATATTCAGAGACCAAACTCCAACCTACTTGTTCTCCAACAATAATTGTTATTCTTTTCCTTTTAATTAAGAGACTTATTAGTGAATTCATTTTTGTTGACCATTCATTTTGTTCCTTGCCAATACTTTTCATAACGAATCCGCCAATCGAATCTATTAATAATGGACCTTCTTCTGTCCTTAATGTATTTAATAGATCTGTCGTTTCTATTAATTTCCAATCTTTTGGCCTTCTTTTTCGATGTAGATTAATTTTATCTTGCCATTCTTTATCATCCAAATTGTTTTCAGATAAGGCTACATATGATAAATTTCCTACCTCCTTTGCAAGATGCTCAGCGAATTCGCTTTTACCACTCTTTGTCCCCCCTGTAATAAAAACTATATAAGATGAATATTCACTAATACTTAAGTCCTTGGCATTCATAAATTCTCTTTTATTTAGAGAAATACCACCATGTTGCTAAAGGAATAATTGTGGCGGCAACTAACAAACCTATAACTATGTAAGTAGCAGTTGAACTCTCAGTATCTTTTGATCTCATAGTGTTAAAATTTGGATCCACTACAGGGTTGTCAATAGATGAAGGCTGACTTTTTTCGTAATTTATAACAGTCTTCTGTTGAGTAATACCAAAATATTTATTTATACTAGAAATTTCATTTGCGTATGTAGTTGAGGGGACAAGAATAAATATTAAGCCAGTAAAGATAAGAGAAAGTATATAATTTTTTATGTTTAGGTTCATTTTAAAAGGTTTTGGTTAATTATATATTAAAAACCTAATGTTTGAGTAATTTTAAATGTACTAAACAATATAATATTTGCATAATTTAATTAGAAATAACATATTTAAAATATGGGATTCAATGGGAAATCATTAATATTAATAGGTGCCATTCTCTTTATATTTCAGATAGCAAATTTCATTTCAATAGAATCAATCACTCCTGAGCTTGAAAGAGCACAAGTGTTAGCTGCAATAGCTTCATTAATTATTATTTTGATAGGTTTCTTATTTAAACAATTCGAACCATTAGCTGGTGAGAAAGCTTCTTTAAAAGGAGAAAATAAGTTTCTCTTAGATAGAAACATGCCGGATGAAGTTATTGATGAACTTGCATGGGGGTCTGAAGCGATATTAACTTCTACAGCAGCAGCAGCAATATTAATCCACAATGATGGCGTTAATATATTGAGGAGGGGAATCAATTCGAATAATGATTTTAAACCTGGGGAAACTTGTCTGAGATCTATAAAAGATATGAAATTAATATCATTAGCAAACACTAAATTTTATCCTGGAAGAGATGAATTTTTTAATTTTTGTGCTGAAATACCATCTATCTTAGTTGTACCTATAAATAATAAGGCTTTTATATTGATAGGAGGCTGGAGTGCTAAGTGTTTCACTAAGTCTGATGAAAAATGGATTAATAACTGGTCCAAAAAAATTAATAATATTTTTTTAAAAAATAAAATTTAAAAATATAGTATTGATTTAACTCTTTTATCTTGTGCTTCAAAACTTACTGATTCAGTATCTAAATTATAGTAAGCATTTTCCGAATTTATTTCGTATTTATTTTCGTTATTTTCATTTTTTATTATATATTTTACTGGATTGAAAAATTCTATTATGTTATCTGAACCCAATATAGCTTTTTCTGAATTTAAGATAATATTTTGATTTTCAAATCTTATATTACCCTCTAATAGATAGTTAGTATTTTCCATATTCCAAATAAAATTATCAGCATATAAAATATCCTCATCTTTTTTAAGAGTTTTTAATTTAACATTCCCTTTCAATTTCAAGAGTTTATTGTTGTCTGATAATGTTGATTCTTGTGAGCTAATAATATATTTAGTTTCTTCTCCATTGAAAAGATTAATGAGAGGTTTTTTTGATTCGAATTTTAATTCTATATTGTCGTAACTTGAATTTGGACTGGTAATTGAATATATTTTTTCTCCCTTTTTAGAGAAAACAGTCATATCTAAACTGTCTATTTTTTGTATTACTTTATTTTCATCAATTAAATTTGGCGCGCAACCAAGCATAAATAATGGAAGAAAAATTATTAATTTATAAATGTTGCTCATACTCCAGTTTATTTATTATTGGAGTGGGTTTAGGAAGACTTGAGTTATTAACTAGTAACCCCCAACTTAATTGTTGCTTCCAAGGAATTTCTTCTTTGTATATAGAACCAAGTTGCTCATTAATTTTTGTAGATAATTCGGGCAATAAAGGTAGTAATAATAATCCTATTATTCGAGTACTTTCTAAAACGTTATAAATAATTTCTTTAACCAAAGGTAGATTATCTTTCTCTTTTATTAACACCCATGGCTGATTGTCATTTAAATACAAATTTGTATTAATTGCTAGGCTAAGCACTTCATTAGCTGCTAAATCTAATTTGTAGATATCAAAGTTATAAATATAGTTTTCAACAGCAGTTTTCGCATAATCCTCTAATTTATTTTCACTTAAGATTTTTTCATTATTTGGCACTTTATTATCAAACCATTTTCTAGACATAGATGATGTTCTATTTAATAAATTACCAATTGTATTAGCTAAGTCATTATTGATAATGTCAACAAATCTTTTATCTTGAAAATCCCCATCATTTCCTAGTGATATGTCTTTAATGAGGTACCACCTTACAGGATCATTTCCATATTTTGAAAGCAATAAATCAGGGTCGAGTACATTTCCCAAGCTTTTACCCATTTTTTGCCCCTCTCTTGTTAGAAACCCATGCCCAAAAACTTTTTTAGGAACTTTCATATTGGCAGAAATGAGCATTGCAGGCCAATATACAGCATGGAATCTCAGTATATCTTTACCAATCAAATGAATATCTGCTGGCCATCCTCCATTAATTGATTTTTCCAATGAATGTTCTGTCGCATCTGAACTAATGGCACTTACATATCCAAGTAAAGCATCAAACCATACATAAAAGGTATGGTTTTCGTAATCTGGGACAGGAATACCCCATGAAACATTTGTTCTTGAAATTGAAAAATCCTTTAAACCTCTAGAAACAAAATTTTTTATTTCATTTTTTCTTTCTATCGGCTCTATGAAAGAAGGTTCGTTAATTAATTTCTCAATATTTTTTTGATATTTCGAAAGCCTAAAAAAAAGATTCTCTTCATTTTTCCACTCTAGATTTTTTTGATGTATTGGACACTTGTATGTTGATGAGTTTTCTGGATTATCTTTAAATTCTTCACAGCCGACACAATACCAACCTTTTTGAACTCCCATGTAGATATCATCTGATGCTTTTACTCTTTCATAAAATTCATTAACAACTAATTCATGATTTTTTGAACTTGTTCTTATAAATTTATCAAAGGATATATTCCAATTTCCCCAACTAATTTTAAAGATTTCTGAGATATCATCACAATGTAATTTTGGTTCAATACCTTTTTCACTAGCTGTTCTTTGTATTTTTAAACCATGTTCATCAACACCTGTGATAAAAATAACATCTACACCTAAAAGCCTTTTATACCTTGCTATTGAGTCACAAATTATTGTTGTATATACACTTCCTAGATGAGGTTTATCATTAACGTAGTATAAAGGGGTAGTAATGACAAAAGTCATAAAGCTTTTTAGTTAATACTAACAGATATTTTTTAAACTAATAACGATATATTATATTTATTATATTATTAATAAATAAACTCTAAAAGATTACTATCATTTATATTATATTTAACTTTATATATTTTATTGCTATATATTTCTATTGATACAAAAAGAGTAATAAGTATTTCTAGTGAATAATCTGGGAAATAAACCAATGCAATATTTCTTTTATGATTAATCCACTTAACGAATATTATTTTATAAAATGATTTTTTTTCATTCTTAAAAAATAATGTTAAATATTTAAACTTATCATTTTTTAAAATATTATTATTCTCTGTTTGTCTACTCTTTGAATAATCAATAATCTTAGAGACTATATTTAAACTTAGAATATTGTAATTATTTATTTTATTATATACTTGTCTTTGTATAATCAAATCAAGATATCTCCTTAATGGTGATGTACATTGTACGTACATTTTAAGTCCTAATGATTCATGGACATCAGGTTTAGTTGTTATATAACTTCTTCCCATATATTGTTTTAAAATTATATATTTAATTTCACTATCATTATATCTATCAAGTATTTCAGTTGGATTACAATTTAATTTCTGAATCCTAAATGCAGCCGCTAAGTTATATTTATTTATAAATAAACTTGTTACATAACCCATTAATATCATAGATTCAGCCACAATAACTTGCGAAATTGTTTTCTCTAATTTATTAAGTATTACCTTATCTTTATATAATTTAATTTTACTATTAGGGCTTTCAAAAATAATTGCTCCTTGTTTCTTTCTGAATGTAATACTTTTTTCTAATAAGTTTTTGATCTCAATTAATTCTATTTCTTCTTTGGGTTCTAATTCTAATATTTCATTTGCATCTTCATATGTTAATTGATATTTTGGTTTTATTATTGCTTCAGTTATTTCATAATTATTTATTGATCCATCGTCATTGAATTCTATTGCTGCACTAATAGTTTCTGAAATTTTATTTTGAGCTAGATTTGCCTTTTCAAGAATATCTTTTGGTAGCATAGGGATATACTGATCAATTAAATATAAACTGCTATTTTTCCTTCTAGCATCTAAATCAACATTAGAGTCGTGCAAAAAGAGTTTGCATGGATTACTAATATGTATCCACAAATTTTTAATATTGCCTTCTTTTATTTCTAAGGAAATAGCATCATCAACTTCATGTGGATCATCAGAGTCAATAATATATGTTTTTAAATTAGTTAAATCTTTCAAATATTTGAGATATTAATTATAGTTCCAACTATATTCAATATGAAATTATCCTTCAGGATTTACGAAGGGTAAAAGAGCTACAATTCTGGCTCTTTTTACAGCTAATGTAAGATCTCTTTGTTGCTTGGAGGTTAAACCAGTCATCCTTCTTGGAAGGATTTTACCCCTTTCAGTTATAAATTTTTTTAATAGTTCTACATCCTTATAATCAATAGGATCTCCGGGTTTGATAGGCGATAATTGTTTTTTAAAAATTGAATTAGGCATGATTAGGTTTGATTTGATTTGATTACTTTATTTCCTTGTGAATCGTCATTCTGTTTAAATGAGGATTAAACTTTTTTAGTTCTAATCTTTCAGTTGTATTTCTACGATTCTTTTCAGTAGTATATCTTGAGACACCATTTGATCTCTTAGGATCTGTGCTTGTCCTGGCTTCAGTACATTCCAAGGTCACTACAACTCTTGTCCCTTTTTTGGCCATTTTAATTAATACTTTATTGTATAATTCTCTATTGTACATCTTCAACAAACTTTTTTGAAGATATACTCAATACTTTTATCATCAATGACTAAAAAATATATATGAAAGTTTCTCAAAATTGGTTGAAAAATTTAGTAGAAATTACTTCTACTCCGGAAGATCTCTCTGAGAAATTATCTATTGGTGGATTTGAGGTCGAATCATTAGAAGATTGTTCAGAAAATATAAGTGGAGTTGTTTTAGGTAAGGTATTATCTGTTAAAAAACATGAAGGATCAGACAAGCTTTCAATATGCCAAGTAGATATTGGCGCCTCAAAGAATTTACAAATTATCTGTGGTGCGAGCAATATTAAACCAAATATATATGTTTATGTTGCTACTGTCGGTGCAAAATTAAATGCTGTTGATTTAAATATTAAAAGAAGTGAAATTAGAGGTTTCATGAGTGAAGGAATGATATGTTCACTGCAGGAACTGGGTTTAGCGGACTCTAGCGAAGGGATAGAGATCATTGATGAAAATTTAGCCTTAAAACATAAACTGGGCACTCCAGGGTCTGAATTGCTTCAATTGAATGATTTTATATATGATTTAGCCATTACAGCTAATAGACCTGACGGAATGTCTGTTATGGGCATAGCCCGTGAAATTTCTGCCCTTTTAGAATCCACCTTAAATTTTCCAGAATTAAACCATAAATACAATATTCACTTACTTAAGGGAATTAAACTTTGTCCAGAGGCTATAGATTCTAATTGTATTTATACCATAAGCTGCATTGATGGAGTAAATGGAAAGCAATTATCGCCAAATTGGCTTATAGACCGTATAGAAAAATCAGGTATAAAATCTATTAATCTTCTAGTTGATTTGACAAATTATATTCTTTTAGAACAAGGTCAACCTTTGCATGCATTTGATAAAGATAAACTATCAAACTTAATAGGAAAGGAAGTTTCTCCCTTAGATTTTTCTGTAAGAAAAGGCAAGGATAACGAAAGCCTTATTTGCTTAGATGGTAGAGAACATGACTTAAATGAAAATATCACAGTTATTACTTGTTGTGATAAACCAGTAGCTATTGCTGGGGTGATAGGCGGTTTAGAGACTTCTGTAACTAATACTACCTCTTCTATTTACCTCGAAGGCGCCGTTTTTAATCCAGTGACTATTAGAAAATCTTCAAAGGCTGTTGGCATAAGAACAGAATCTAGCAGTAGATATGAAAAAGGGATTTCATCAAAAAATACAATAAGTGCAGTAACAAGGGCAATTAATCTCTTGGAAGAATATTTTTCTATTAATTCACCAATCATCAATACTTCCAATTTAATTAGTAATGAGGATATATTTATTAAACTGCGGAGAAATCGAATACATAAAATTCTTGGTCCATTAATAATTAACGATCAATTTGAAAAAAGAAATTTATCTGATAATGAAATAGTTGATAAATTAAAACTCATAGGTTGTACTTTAAAGAACAAAGAATATGGTTGGGATGTTGCAGTAATTCCTAATAGATCACATGATTTATTACGAGAAATAGATTTAATTGAAGAAATAGCGAGATTAATAGGGTATGACAGATTCGACTTAAAACTTCCTAACCCAATTAAGCCTGGAAAATTGTCTTCAGAACAGTTGGCATTGAGAAAAGTAAAAAATGGTTTTATAGAAAATGGTTTTAATGAGGTACTAAGCTACTCTCTTGTTCCTGAGGATAATGAAAAACTTATAAAGATTTCTAATCCTTTGTTATTAGAAACAAGCTGTCTCAGAGATAATATATGGAAAGAACATTTGGAAATAGTTAACCGAAATATAAAAGCTGGACAAGCAAGTTGTTATATATTTGAAATTGGAAATGTTTTTTATAAGAAAACTGAGTTCATTCAAGAAGAGGTTCTGAATGGCGCGATTTATGGAAATAGAAAATTTGGGAAATGGATAAATTCGGGTAAGGATAACGATCTTAATTATTACCAGGCTAGGGGAAAGTTAAAGGAGGCTTTATCCTCTTTGAACATAAAAATTGAGGATAAACCATCTGATTCAATTGATTTTCTTCATCCAGGAAGAACTGCGAAATTAGTTATAGAAGGGAAAGATGCAGGTTATTTTGGTGAAATACATCCCAAACTAATATTAGAAAAGAAGTCATTAAAAAAAGTTTATTTATTTAATATAAATGTTTCTAACCTCTTGGGAGCTAGTACAAGAAAAAATAAATGGATTCCAATATATAAGAAATACCCAATTGTTCCGAAAATGGAAAGGGATATAAATTTTGTTTTTAGTAAGAAATTTTTAATTAGCGAAATAACATCACAGATAAGAAAAACAGGAAAAAATCTCTTAGAGGATGTAAATTTAATTGATGTTTTTGAAGATACTAATTTTGGAGATGATCATATAAGTTATACATTTAGATTATCTTATAGAGATAAAGATAAAACATTACTGGACTCGGACATTACATCAATACATTCGAATATCATTTCTAATGTTGAAAAATGTTTTAATACTAAATTGAGAAATTAACTGTATTACTAATCTTATATGAGACTATATACAAGTCTAAGTATAATTCTTATATAAGATAATTAATAATCCAATAAAACTAATTTGTGTTGTATGATATGTATCATGATTAACTTGCTATCACTACTCCTATCTTCAGTCCTGTGGGTACAAGTTCCTCAGTGGTCAGATGATTGGTCAAAATGCGCTGTTGACATTCCAGATTCTTCTTGTCATTGGTATGTAACTGCGCCAGATAATACTTTTGGAGAAGGGTTTGATTGGGCTAGTGCCCCTTGGTTTGATGCTAATGGATTAAGTGATGTTCCTAGTATTGATAAACAAACTGCAATCGAAAAACTTCAATCTAAGTAGTACTGTCTTTAAGGCAGTACGGAGGCACATAAAGAGTCCTTATAGCAATGCTTTCTAGCCCTTATTTATTTCTTGGACATTTAAAGGACATAATTTATTGATTTATTATTCAATTATTAATTTTTCCCAGGCATTATTCAGTTTGGACATGATTAATTCAAATCGATTAATTTATTTATCTTACTTATCTATTTTGAGACTATCTAATGGACTAATAATAAGTCTTATTTAAGAATTGCTATACAAAGAAATTTTTATTTTTTAAAAGCAAATTTTGTCTTAATTTCATTAATACATATTTTATGCTCACATAAATTTGAATAAAAATAATTGATTAAAATTAGAAATTTTTAGCTTAACAGCTATCTTATATGAGACTATCTAATAGACTAATAATAAGTCTTATTTAAGAATTGCTATACAAAGGAATTTTTATTTTTTAAAAGAAATTTTAGCTTAATTTCATTAATACATATTTTATGCTTACATAAATTTGAATAAAAATAATTAATTAAAATTAGAAATTTTTAGCTTAACAGCTATCTTATATGAGACTTTTAATTAGACTTGTAATTAGTCTTATATGGGAATTACTATACTATTCTCTATATAGATTTTTTAGCAATTGATACGCTTCATTTAATTTTCTCATTTGATCTGTTGATCCTCCAGCATCTGGATGTGTCTCTAAGGCTATTGATTTATAGGCCTCCCTAATTTTACGGAATGTATGAGCTGATCCTGCTGATGTTGATAAATTCAATAATTTAAGTGCTCCATGTACTGTCATTGTTGAGTCCAAAGTTTCAAATGAATTTGATCTATTATTTCGCTTAAATCTACTTACAAACCTTCTCATAAGTGTTGGTATTCTATTTATCAGATCTGATGTTGCAAAAGGGTCTTCTAAAACGCCAATCATTAATAAAACAATTTCAAGTGATGGATTTTTCTTTATCCAAAATGGGCATAATTCTGACATTAATTTATTGGCTGCACTCCAAGTAAAGGGTAGATTTTCAGTCCCATCAAGATTTGGCCATATATCCCTTTCAAACCAATCTATTGAAGCTTCTACTACATGGTCATTAGGAACTGATCCATATAGTGTTTTCCAATGACTAATTAACTCAATTCGACATTTTATTAATTCAGTTTCTTTGATTGTATTAATTTGAATATCATTAATATTCTCCTTTAATTTTTCACTATTAATACTTCTTCTTAGATTCTTTACTTTTTTTTCAACGAAATTGGGAAGGCTTATATTTGAGTTGGCTGTTTCTTTATATTGATTGTTATTTCTAGATCTTTTATTTAAAGATATCTCATTAACTTCTTTTTTTACGTCTGATTTAATTAATACCAATGCAGTATCTTCATCAATATTTAAATTTTCATTAGTATTCTTATCGTTAAAGTCTATTTCTTGCTGTTGGTTTTTAGGTAGTAAATCATCTTCTTGAAGAAGTTCTTCAAGTATCTTTTCTATTACAGGTCCTCTTGCTCTAAATCCCCACTCTTTTCGTAATTGATCAAACCTGGAAATTAGTTCCTCAGGTAAATCAATTGAAATTCTTTTTTTATTTGAATTTTCAGGACTATTCAATAATATTTTCTTGAAGAGTATGGAATTTATTTAATTTTATTCAAAAAATATTGAAAGTCCATAAGGAATATTGTTTTTAAATTAAAACCAATTTATTTTTTCTGTCACAAGTCAATTAAGTATCTTTTTATAATAAAATAAAAAATGTTTAATTGTTATTCCAAGTCATCTAAAGAAAAAAAGAGTTTTTATCAACACAAGAAATTAGAAATGCTCAACTATATTAAGGATTCACTTGAACGTAAAATTGCATCAGTAACAGCATCTATAGAAGTTCTAGAAAGCCAAATAAGCAGGGATAAAGAAGTTGAGGTAACTAATTAGTATTCAAACAAAACTTTCTAGAAGTTTTTCAGGGCCAAATTTCTTTAAATAATTAATATTTGAATTTTCAGTTACTAGTAGATATCCTGCAAATCCTAAACCGTTAATACTGAAACCATGAATATGATCATTTTTTCTTTTTATAATAGCGATCCATTTATTAGTTATTAAAATATTGTAGGGACATATCGGTTTCTTATCACTAATAGGATCCCCAAGTCCCAATTTCTTGCATAATTCTAAGTAAAACTCATAAAGACATGATGGATTTTCTAAAAAATCAAATTTGGATACAATAATATTTTTTTTAAGCTTACTATCTAGATCTTGATATGAGTTCATCTCTAAAAACCACTTTTCTCTAGGGCATGATATCTCACCTTTTGATCTACGCAGAAGTTGAAAATGCCTGTGAGGTTGACTTGCTCCCGCAATTGGAGAACTATTGAAAAACCATAATCCACTAGTATCATTATTAACTTGTTGGATCGCTCTCCAATCTTTAATATCTAACCATCCATTTTGAGGTTTCCATTTATTTGTAATAAGTAAAATATGACCTTTTTGTACAGGGTACTTATTTAATATTAGTTGATGATTATCACCAATTTTATCAATTTCTAGTATCTTTTCCCAAGGACAAAACGGATTTTGCTTAGGACCATAAATTTTTTTTTTAATAAATTTTGAAGTATCGAGTTTCCTAATTATGAAGTCGTTTTTTTCATATAAATCTCTTGTAATAATATCAGTTTTGAGAGGATATAAAGATTCATCATCAATTGACAATCGAGTTTGTTCTAATGCTTTTTTCCAATATATTTCTAAACTCATTAAAAAAAATTTATCATAACCATTTTAAAAAAAAAAATAAACTTGTAATTACTTTTTATTAAATTGATATTCTTTCAATTTTTCAAGAGGTACTGATTCTAAGACTACAATATTAGTTGATTCTAATATGACTTTTGGTGCAAGACCGTCTAATAATGCTTGCTTCCACCTATCAAGACAAATACACCAATGATCACCATCCTTTAGTCCTTGGAAGGAATAAATAGGCATAGGAGTAATTAAATCATTACCTTGTGATTTACTATATTTCAGGAAATTATCATCCATCACACAACATATGGAATGATTCCCTCCATCATTCTTGTCATAGTTGC
>QCDG01000018.1 GCA_003280995.1 Prochlorococcus sp. AG-355-A09
CCCAACTTCTAAAAAGATTTTGCCTTCTTCTTTCTAACCATCCAAGTGCAGTTAATAAAATGAAGATTAAAAGTAATGGTAACCAAAGTAGTCCATGCAACATTTGATTTAAATTACAAATCTAAAGATATATCTACCAGTTTAGCCACAAGTTGTTCAATTTTTAAACCTGAAGCTTCCCAAAGCATTGGAAACATACTGTTTTTTGTAAAGCCAGGAATTGTATTTATTTCATTGAGTAAAATTTTATTTGAAGATTTTTCTAAAAAGAAATCTACTCTTGCAAAACCGAAAATATTTAGTGCTCTACAACTTTTAATAGCAATTTCTTTAATTTCTTTTGTGATTTTAGAATCTATTTCGGCTGGGACAATTATTTTATTATTTGAGTGATATTTTGAATTGTAATCATACCAATCACTTTCGTAAAAAACCTCGCCTATCTCAGAGGTTAAGAGTTTTGAATTCCCAATTATTCCACATTCAATCTCCCTTACCTCTAAACCTTCTTCTATTAGGATTCTTGGATCTATTTCCCGCGCCTTTTCTAATGCTTTTAATATTTCTGATTCATTTTTGACTTTGGAGATGCCAAGAGATGATCCGGAGTTCGATGGTTTAACAAAAATAGGAAATTTTAATTTTTTTAAAATTTCATTAATTATTTTATTTTTTACTTTCTTATCATTGAGATCTTCATTTTGAAAAACTAGATAATTAACTTGTGGAAGTTTAAGATTTGAGAAAATTGTTTTCATCAATATTTTATCCATTCCAAGTGCAGAGCCAATAATTCCACATCCGACTAAAGGTTTCTTTGTAAATCTAAGTAAGCCATGAATTGATCCGTCTTCACCATTAAATCCATGTAAAAGAGGAAACCAAACATCAACATTTTGAAATTCAATTCCGTCAAGGAAGTTAATTTTTTTCTGATTAAAAATTTCTTTTTTATTTGTTTGATTGTTTTCAATTCCACCAATTAGGATTTTTTCTGAACTATCACTATCAAGCCAATATCCAAATTTGTTTATGTAAAAGGTTTTAACTGTATAGCGTTCTTTGTTTATTTCTGAATTAAATGCTTGATAAACTGTTTTTGCAGAGGATATCGATACTTCATGCTCATTGGAATTCCCACCAAATATTAAACCAATACATTTTTTTTGCCCCCCTATCATTTAAAAAAGATTATAAATAAAGTTCTCCTGTTAAAGAAAAAGGTCTTGCTTCATTTATTTTGACATCTATCTCATCTCCCAATGAAAAATTAAAATTAATGTTTTTTGGAATCTCTACGAAAGTTAATCTATTTGTTCTAGTTCTACCCATAATTTGAGAGGAATTTTTTGGATTAAGACCCTCAATCAAAACGCTTTCGATATTATTGATGTATCTTTGATTTCTACTCCTAGCAGTTTTCTCGACCAAATCATTAATTTCCTGTAATCTAGCTTTTTTTACCTCTTCCGAAAGTTGATTCGTCCAAACTGCTGCAGGCGTATTTGGTCTTGGAGAGTATGCTGCAGTATTCACCTGATCAAAGCCAATTTCTGATATTAGCTTTAATGTATCTTGATATTGTTGCTCGGTTTCTCCTGGGAAAGCAACTATTGCGTCAGCTGTGATTGATGCATCTGGCATTAATGACCTTATGTTTTCAATAATATTTTTATACTTATTAATAGAATATCCTCTGGACATTTGATTTAAAATTTCATCATTTCCACTTTGGAAGGGGATATGGAAATGTTCACAGACTTTATCAAGTTCATAACAAGCTTGAATCAACCTTTTTGAAAAATATCTTGGATGACTAGTAGCAAATCTTATTCTGCGAATTCCTTTAACATCATGAATATAATACAAAAGATCAGTTAGAGTGTTCTCCTTTCTCCCCTCTTTTGTTGTTCCTGGAAGGTCTCTACCATAAGCATCAATGTTCTGACCCAAAAGAGTAATTTCTTTAAAATTATCATCAGCTAATTTTTGGATCTCACTTTTTATCGCATTTGGATATCTTGATTGCTCTTTCCCTCTGACAGAGGGGACTACACAATATGAACATCTTTCGTTACATCCATAGATGATATTAACCCAGCCACAAATAGAGCTTTCTCTCCTGGCACTAGTTATGTCTTCAGAAATGAAGGTTTCTTCTGTAGCAGCAACTTGATTTCCTAAATCAACTTTCCCCAGTAAATTCTCAAGGTTATTTACATGTTGAGGGCCCATTACTAGGTCAAGTTCTGGGACTCTTCTTAATAATGACTCTCCCTCTTGCTGAGCAAGACAACCTGCAACAACAAGTTTTAAGCTAGGTGTTTTGTGCTTTCTTTTTGCTTGTCTTCCTAGAAAGCTATAAACTTTTTGCTCTGCATTATCTCTAATAGTGCATGTATTGTATAAGACCAAATCGGCATTTAATTCATTATCTGCCCTGGTGTATCCCATTTTCTCTAATGTTCCAGCCATTCTCTCAGAATCAGCCTTGTTCATTTGGCATCCAAATGTGGTTATCCAATAACTACCAGTAGTTGAATTCTTTTGAGTTTTTTTTTCGTCTGATTTTGTTTTTGTTAGCACTTTGCTAGGAATTTTTTATGATTCTTTAATTCAAAATTACAAGTTAAATAATTTTGCTGCAATATTTTTGAGGGCGAGCGAGGGGATTCGAACCCCCGAATAGCGGCGCCACAAGCCGCTGCCTTAACCACTTGGCGACGCCCGCCTCACATTTATAAATTTAACAACTCAAGGGTAATTTTTGATAGTTATTTTTATCTTTTATAGAAATTTGAATTATTTTCTAATTCAGTAAAGTTTTCTTATGATTTAAAATAAAAGAAAATTTAAAAATTTGAGCAATTCCGGCACAGCTGAGGTTCTTATTCCCAGAAGCCTTTGTCTAATAGAAGATATAGATAACCTCATTATCGATGTAGAGGATTTATGTTCAGTTTCCATTAGTTGGGAGGATGGATTTGTTTCTGAGTTAAAGCCTTTAAAAAATAAAATTACAAAACCAAAAAATATTTTATTCCCAAGATTTGTTGAAACGCATTCACATTTTGATAAATCTTTTACATGGGCAGACTTTCCTAATTTGAAATCAAACTATGGAGGAGCATTATCAGTAAATCTTGAAGAACATAAGACTAGAACTACAGATAAGGTTCTTGAAAGAGTTGAGAAATCATTAAAACTTGCCATACAAAATGGATACCGTGCCATTAGAAGTCATATTGATACATACAAAGGTCAATCTATTGATATTTGGATTGAACTTTTTAAATTACAAAAAAAAATTTCATCTGAGTTGACTTTACAATACGTTGCTCTAGCTCCATTGGAATTCTGGGATACAACTGATGGAGAAGATTTGGCAAAAATATTTTCCATTAATGGAGGCATATTAGGAGGTGTTATTGTCCCCCCTTTCAATAAAAAAAATACAAGCAAATTTCTATCAAAGATGCTTCTTCTTGCGAGTAAATATAAATTAGAAATTGATTTGCACATAGATGAATCAATTATTGAACCTGCAGCGGGAATAAAAGTTTTATTAGAAACAATCGAAAATTTAAATATTAATAGTATTCCGATCACTTGTAGTCATTTGAGTAGTCTTATTTCTCTAAGTAATAGAGAGATTTTAAATTTAGGGGAAAAAATGGCTGAGAAAAATATTAAGGTTATTGCCTTACCCCTAACAAATTTTTGGCTGCTCAATAGAAGTAATAAAACTACTTCATTAAAAAGACCAGTTGCGCCAATAAAGCAATTACAAAAATCACATGTGGATGTATCTCTTGGTAGTGATAATGTTCAAGACCCTTGGTACCCATTTGGTAATTTTGACCCTTTTTATACGTTGTCTTGCTCGATGCCTATGCTTCAACTAAATCCCTGGGAGAGAATGACTCTATCTTCTATTTTTTTAGCTCCAAGCAGATTATTAAATTTAAAATGGGATGGTTTAATTAAAAAAGGTTGTCCTGCTGATTTTGTGATTTTAGATGGACAAAGATGGGCAGATGTTTTTTCGAGCAATTTAAAGAGAAAAGTATTTATAAAAGGCGATTTGTATTGCTAATTGGCTAATTTATATACAAAGCATAAAAATTTTTATTAATGATATCAAAACTTAAATTTATAGACAAATTTAGAAAAGTCAAAAACTTAGAGATCATTGAAAATAAATCTGATGTAAAAAGACTTTCAAAAGATTTTTATAACTACTCTCCAATCCTTACTGAAAAATTAGACGAATGTATTGCTGATTTGGTGGTAAGACCTAGTGATCATATAGCGGTAAAGGAAGTAGCAGAAATTTGTTGGGAATTATCTATCCCACTTACTTTAAGGGGTTCAGGTACAGGTAATTATGGACAAGCTGTCCCATTATTTAAAGGAGTTGTAATGCAGATGAGTCACTTTAATAAGTTAGAAGAATTTGATCCAGAAACAGGCTTTGTAAAAGTACAGTCTGGCTGTGTCATGGGAGATTTGAATAAACAATTAGAGAAATATGGTAGAGAATTGAGGTTGCTTCCTAGTACTTGGAAAACTGCAACAATTGGAGGTTTTATTGCAGGTGGATCAGGAGGTATTGGTTCCGTTAGATGGGGATTTTTACGAGATCCAGGCAATCTTATTGGTTTAGAGGCAGTAACGATGAATGAAAAACCGGCATTATTGAAATTTGATGCTGAAGAATCCGAACCTCTTAATCATGCTTATGGAACTAATGGAATAATTACTTCTTTGTTACTTGCTACTGATATCAAACGTAAGTGGTTCTCATTAGTTATCGACTGTATTGAATTTGAAAAAACAATAGAAATATTAAAAACTCTTACTAGCGCAGCAATTGATCTGAAATTAGGAGCAATTCTTGAAGAAGAAATTGTAGATCAAATGCCAAAATGGTTTAAAGGTAAATCTAGAATTCACAAGGTATTAATACAATCTACTCTTGGAGGAATAAAAACCATCGATCTAATTTGTAAAAAATTTAAAGTTGAATTTACCCTACTTGGGGAAGAAGAAAAGCTCTTGAATGGAATTTCTGAAGTTGTATGGAATCATACAACTCTTCATATGAGGTCTAGGGACAAAAATTGGACGTATTTACAGATGCTTTTGCCACTTGATAATGAACTAGAATTGATTAATTTTTTGAGAAAAAAATGGGGTAAAAAAGTTCTTTGGCATTTAGAGGCAGTTTCTCAACAAGGATCACCGCGATTAGCGGCTTTGCCTGTATTAAAGTGGAATGGGGCAGAAGAATTAAAAGAAATAATGGAAGATTGCAAGAAACTTGGTGCGTTTATTTTTAATCCTCATGTTTTAACAGTTGAAGGAGGAGGTCTCGGAGTGGTGGATGCAGATCAAGTAAAAGCGAAATTAAGATTTGATCCTAAAGGGCTATTAAATCCAGGAAAATTGGAAGGTTGGGAAGTAAAAGAACAATTTAAAATTTAACATTTCTGCGTATTCGCAAATTTAATAAATTCAGCAACTAAAAAAATAGAACCTGTTATAACAGGATGATTAGTCGGCCATTTTTTTAAAGAAAATAAATACTCAATGGCAAGTTCAAAAGTTTTAAATTCAATTGTTTTTTGGAAGTCAATTTCTTTAATCTGAGAGAGATCATTTAATTGCCAACTAGGTTGGTTTGGAACTGGCACAAGTAATAAGTGATCATTTTTCTTTAGTAGTGTTTTTAATATTGCGTAAATATCTTTTTGTCTTTGGACACCTAAAATCCAATAAATTCCTTTATCTTCATTCTCCCAATTGCTTCGCTCATTAGAGAGTGCTTTTGCAGCAGGATAATTGTGCGCACAGTCTACAAGAATTTCTTTGTTTAAATAATTTATTATTTCTAGCCTTCCTTTCCAAGTTGTCTTTTTAAGACCTTCAGATATGTTTTTTTCTTTTATATTAAATCCCAAATTATTCAGCGCTTCAATTGCTCCAACAGCTACTGCAGCATTTTGCTTTTGAAAAATTCCTTTTAATCCAAGCTCATAGCTGTTTGAAATTGAATCTTTCCAAATAATTTCTGCTCCAACCTTTTTAACTTTTTTGGTTATCAAATTTTCAACTTGACTATTTTGATTGCAAGAGATGACAATTGAGTTTTTTTCTATAACTGCTAATTTTTCTTCGGCAATTTTTTCAATAGTATCTCCAAGAAATTCTTTATGGTCTAAGCCAATATTCCCAATGGCAATTATAGGTCTAGATTTATGGGCTGTTGTCGCGTCTAATCGACCCCCTAAGCCAGCTTCAAGAATAAGTAATTCAACTTTTTGATGGTCAAAAAAATTTAGTGCGCAGCAAATGATTTTTTCAAAAGGAGTTAAATTAAATGTTGAAAATTTTTTTTCTATTAATCTATAGATTTTTTCAAAATCAGTTTTGTTGATATTTATTTTATTAACTCTAATCCTCTCGCATACATCCAAAAGATGAGGAGATGTCGTTACACCGAAATTCTTTTTAGCTTCAAAAAGTATACTTTCTAAATATGCCGCGATTGATCCTTTCCCATTGGTTCCAATAATCTGTATGGCAGGGATATTTTTGCAAGGATTACCAAGTTCTTGAAGTGCTTTTTTAATTCTTGATAAACCTAACTTGATATTATCCCTTTCATATTTAGGAGATAATAATTCAAAAGTTTTTAAATTTGCATCTTTCAAAATTTAAATTGCTATAACTCTTCAAAAATTGAATTTAACTTATTTAAAAGAATATTAATTTCTCTTTGAGAAATAACTAATGGTGGGACAATTCTTACAACATTTCCTCCTGCAGGAACTACCAGTAATCCTTTATCAAAAGCTTTTAATGTAATTTTTTTTGCATCAGCATAATCATCATTGATCACAAGACCTTGTATTAAACCTAAACCTCTTTTCCCCCTAATAATGTTTGGAAATTTTTTTGACAATTCTTCAAACCCAGCACTTAATTGTTCCCCTCTTAGATAAACATTATTGATAATATTTCTTCTATTTATTTCTTCTAATACAGTTAGGGCAGCTTTACAAGCAAATGGGTTGCCTCCAAAAGTGCTTGCATGATCCCCTGGAGAAAAGATGTTGGCTTTTTCTTTTACCAATAACGCTCCAATTGCATGACCTCCTCCTAATCCTTTAGCAAGGGTGAATCCATCAGGTTCAATTCCTAAATTCTCATAACCCCACATTTTCCCAGTTCGACCTACTCCACTTTGGACCTCATCTAGAATGAGAAGAGAATTATATTTATCACATATTTCTCTCAGGCTTTTAAAAAATATTTTACTTCCAGGAATTACGCCGCCTTCGCCTTGTATTGGCTCAACTAAAACGCCGGAAATTTTTTGATCATTATTTTCACACTCTTCAAATAATTTTTTTACCGAATCAAAATTGTTAAATTTAAAAAATTTGAACCCTTGAATCATTGGTTCGAAACCTTTTTGATATTTTGGTTGTCCAGTGGCACTTAAGGCTGCAAGGGTCCTTCCATGGAAGCTGGATTCTGCTGCGAGAATAATTGATTCTTTACCTTTATTTGTTTTATTTCCATATTTTTTAATTAATTTAATTGCTGATTCATTTGCTTCCGCACCACTATTACAGAAGAAGACGCTTTTAGCACAACTCATATTCGTTAAAGTTCTGCTTAATTGTTCTTGTTCTTCAATGTTGTAGAGATTAGAGATGTGCTGAATCTTTTTTAGTTGAGTTGATAACCTTCTTCTCAAAACTCTATCGCTATGTCCAAGACTACAAGTTGCTATTCCAGCGACTGCATCAAGATATCTTTTACCTGTTTTGTCCCATAGCCAACAACCTTTTCCTTTTTTGAATGATATGTCGAATCGACTATAGGTATTCATTAAAGTGGGAGCGGTCGGACTTGAACCGACATACCCGAAGGTGCCGCATTTTGAGTGCGGTGCGTCTACCAATTCCACCACGCTCCCAAGGCTTTTGAAAAAATGAACTTTTTTATTATAACAAAAATCAACTTATTGACTATTGTTTTGGTCAAGGAAGAGTTTCCAGATAACGTTTGTTAATAGTTAATATTTTCGGTAACAATATAGAATTATTTATTGCATTTGCTGACAAGAAATGAGGGGAAAAGGGATATTTAAACATAAATGATACAATATTGTGATTAAATGCGCTTAAAAGTCTTTTTTGGCAGAAGATAGCTTCATAATTAGTAATATTGTGTTATATTTGTTAAAAAAACAAAATGTCTAAAACTCAAGCTAAAAAATTATCCTTTAAATTTGTCCCTTACCTTTTTATTGCAGTAACTATACTTACAACATTCGGTTCTAATAGCGGAACTTGGGCATGAACGAATTCAATTTTAATGGTTTAAATAAAATTTGGTCTAATCGCTTTCTAGTTATGTTTATATTATTTTTGGGTTGTATTTCACTAATCAATATTGCTTACGTTTGAATCAACTTTCTAGGTTTGAAAAATTGTTGGAAAAGATTAAGCTGCTTCTAGTTTTGGAAGTTTCTCAGATTTTGTTTTAATTTTATATTCATTCTTCTCAAAAGTACTTTCACTAGCCTCTCTGGTTATTTTAATACCTAAATTTTTTAGTTTTAATTCAAAATTTTCATAACCTCTATCTAAATGTTCTAATCCATAGATCTTACTACTACCTTTTGCGATGATTCCTGCAATTATTAATGCAGCTGATGATCTTAAATCTGAGCCAACTAGATTCATTCCATTAATTGTTTTAACACCTTTGATGTGAGCTACGTTTTTGTTTAGTTTTATACGAGCACCCATTTCATTAAGTAAATAAATATGATTCATTCTGTTTTCGAAAATTGTTTCGGTTATCTTTGATTCCCCATTTGCGATTGTCATTAAAGCTGTAAATGGTGCCTGCAAATCAGTAGGAAAACCTGGGAAAGGAGCTGTTTCAATATCTACTCCTTTAATCTCTTTACTCTTGATAGAAATCGAATTACCTTTAATCGTAATTTTACTCCCACTCTCTTGAAGCTTATTAGTGACAGCTTCAAGATGATGAGGGATTACTGGAGAAATTGTTATTGAAGAGAAAGTTGCAGCAGCAGCTATTAGAAAAGTTCCAGCTTCTATTCGGTCTGGAATTACTTTATGGGTACATCCGCCAAGCTTATTAACACCATCAATAATTATTGTTTCTTTACCGGAGTCATAAATTTTTGCCCCCATTTTATTAAGCATTTGGCATAAATCTTGAACTTCAGGCTCTCTAGCAGCATTTTCAATAGTAGTTCTTCCTTTAGCTAAAGATGCTGCCATTATTAAAGTTTCAGTCGCACCTACACTTGGACAATTTAATTTAATATGAGCGCCATGAAGTCTATTTTTGACTCCCCTTGTTTTTGCCTTTACAATTCCCTCTTCAATAATAATGTCTGCTCCTAGTGCGATTAATCCATTAATGTGCTCGTCTATTGGCCTTGAACCAATATTGCATCCACCTGGTAACGGTACTTGAGCTTCTCCAAATTTAGTTAATAGTGCACCTATACAAAAGAAACTAGCTCTTAATCCTTTAACAAGTTCATATGGAAGTTCTTTAATCGAAATAGTTTTTGGATCTATCTCTAGTAGGTTGTTTTTACGAACTAAATCCACTCCTAAATTCTTTAAGATATTTCCCATCTTTTCAATATCAGTGAGGAAAGGTACATTTTCAAGAATTATTTTTTCATTAGTTAGCAATGATGAGGCTAATAAAACTAAGGCGGAATTCTTCGCACCACTAATTTCAACTATTCCATTTAACTTGCCTTGGCCAAGAATCTTTAAATTTTGGGATTTAAGATATGACTTCGTTTTGCTTCCGCAAATCATTAAGACTTAATTTATTAGATTCATCATGACAAACTAATAATATTAAGTCCACCCTATGTAACGTCATGAATATTAATTAAAAGTGAAAATGTATTTTTTGATTTCTTGGGAAATAAAAATTTAATAAATAATTGATCAAAATATTTATGTAATTAAAATATAGTTGATAACAAATTTTTCAAAAACTCATAGAAAATAATTTTTTAAAAATAACTAGTAAAAACAATAATCTAGTTAAAAGATTTAGATCATTTAAGAGAGGATCATCTCCAAAAGATCAAGACTTTTTTTGCATAGAGGGTACACATCTTATTGAAGAATTGCTCAATTCTGGAAAAAATCCCACTAAGATTTTAGTTACCGAAAAGTGGCTAAGAAAGAATCAAAATCTAAGCAAAAAATTTGATGAGTCTCTAATAAATATTGTCTCAGAGGAAGTCTTGGCATCTGCGATTTCAACAATTAATCCAGATGGAATAGCAGCTTTAGTAGAGATCTCAGCAATACCTAATTACCAATTTAATAGAGAAGATGATTTTGTTCTTGTTCTCGACAGAATTCAAGACCCTGGGAATATGGGTAATCTATTTAGAACCGCTTTAGCTGCGGGTGTTAATGCAATTTTTTTAGCTGGAGGTGCGCACCCATTAGGCCAAAAGGTATTAAGAGCATCCTCAGGTGCAGTTTTTCATTTGCCATTTTTAAGATTTGATGGCATTGAAGAAGAAATATTAAAATCTTTACTTAAGACTTTGTCTGAATTATCAAATGTAGGATATAAGATTTTCTCTACTAGTAGCCATAATGAGAGTTCAAAAAAACCTTCAAAACCTTACTGGGAAGTTGATTGGTCCAGACGTACAGCATTAATTTTGGGTAATGAAGGTCAAGGTATTCATAAAAAAGTTAAAGAAGCTTGTAATGAAACAATTACAATTCCGCATAGTGAGATTGTAGAATCATTGAATGTGGCTTGTGTTGCAGTTCCATTATTACTAGAACGAAAAAGAGTCGCATACACCTCTAAATAAATAAATAAAAAGTGACTGATTCAAGTTTTGATTTTGATTTAATAGTAATAGGAGCAGGATATGGAGGTTTTGATGCCGCTAAACATGCTGCTGGTAAGGGACTGAAAGTCGCAATAGTAGAATCTTCTGATATGGGAGGCACTTGTGTTAACAAGGGTTGTGTTCCATCTAAAGCTCTTTTGGCGGCAAGTGGAAAAGTTAGAGAAATAGCTAATTATGAACATTTAGCTAAATTTGGTATACATGCTTCACCAGTAAGATTCGAGAGATCAAAAATTGCAGATCATGCAAATAATTTAGTTTTAAATGTTAGAAAAAATTTAACAAAAACTCTTAAAAGGAGTGGAGTTGAAATTATTTTGGGCATTGGAAGAATTGAAGGAAATCAAAAAGTAGGTGTAAGAGATAAAAACGGAATTGATAAAATTTTCACATGTAAGAATATTGTTATAGCAACAGGCTCTTCTCCTTTTGTGCCCCGTGGAATAACTTTGGATAATAGGACCGTATTTACTAGCGATGATGCGGTTAAACTTGAGTGGCTTCCAAGATGGATAGCAATTATTGGAAGCGGATATATAGGTCTAGAATTTGCTGATGTTTATACCGCGCTTGGTTGTGAAGTTACCATGATCGAGGCTTTGGAGAATATTATGCCAACATTTGATCCAGACATCACTAAAATTGCTAAGAAGAACCTTATTCAAGCACGAGATATAGACACAAAATCAAATGTCTTTGCAACAAAAATAACACCTGGATGCCCTGTAAAAATAGAACTGACTGATGCAAAATCTAAGGAAGTTGTAGAAACTTTAGAAGTTGACGCTGTACTAGTCGCAACTGGCAGAAGTCCTAATAGTAATAACTTAAATCTTGAGTCGGTTGGTATCGAAACAGTAAAAGGTTTTATTCCTATAGATGATCAAATGAGAGTTAAGAATGGTGATGAAATAATACCTAACATTTGGGCTGTTGGAGATGTAACTGGTAAACTAATGCTTGCCCATACAGCTGCAGCGCAGGGTACTATTGCTGTTGATAATATTTGCGGTGGTAATGTCGAAATTAACTATAAAAGTATCCCCGCAGCAACCTTTACTCACCCAGAAATAAGTTCAGTTGGTCTCTCTGAAGTTGAAGCTAAAGAGATATCTACAAAAGAAAATTTTACTTTGGGAGTTGTCAAAAGTTTCTTTAAGGCTAATTCAAAAGCATTGGCTGAATTAGAGAGTGATGGATTGCTAAAGTTGATTTTCAACAAAGATAATGGGAAAGTATTAGGAGCTCATATTTTTGGGTTACATGCAGCTGATTTAATTCAAGAAATTTCGAACGCTATTTCAAGGAACCAAGATGTAATTGAATTATCTAAAGAAGTTCATACTCATCCTACTCTTAGTGAAGTAGTTGAGGTCGCATATAAACAGGCGGCTTCTCAAATAAAATAATATCTAAAATTAATGGAGATAAGACGCAGGCCACCTAATCCAACAGTAAGGGTAGAAAATTTAGAATATGCTGTACCTCATAGAGAAGCACAAGCAAAAAACATTCTGGAAGAAATTGTATGGCACAAGGATATTGAAATTAAGAATTTTAAAAAAATAGTCTCTTTAGAAGACCTCATAAAAAAGATTGAAAACCTTC
>QCDG01000019.1 GCA_003280995.1 Prochlorococcus sp. AG-355-A09
TCCCAGGATTTTTCAAGAGAATTCAAAACTTTGTTTATGCTCATTTTAAGTATTTTTACTTATGATAAATTATTATTTTTTTCTTCTGTGGCTTATTCTTTTCTGTTATTAGAAAAAATAATTTTTATTTAAGATTTGCGAATAAGTCTGTTTGCAAAATATTTTACCTTTACCTTTTCTACATTTTTTCTTGGACTACTTTTAGTTTTAACTTTATTTAAATTGATTACTTCATCTGATACATTTTTGCCCGTTTCAAAATAACTTTTAATTTTTTCTAATTCTTCTTTATTTAATCTTTTTGTCGCACCTTTTGCGTTAATTCCAAGCTTCTTGCAGGCTAATAATATCCTATTACTCTCGACATTGAGATCTTTGGCAATGGTGAAAATTGGAGTGTTGATAGACATTATTTTCTTACTATGGAATTTATTATTAATAATATATTTATAAATTAGAAATTAAATATATTTTAACTATTATTAATTTCAAATATTATTGTTTAATCAAGCTACTTCATCTTCGAAATTATTTAAATCATTAAACTTTTTTTGCATGGTTGGGTTATTTCTAGTTAATTTCTTTACTGTTAAATCTTGAGATTTGCTGTCAGCAGATAAAAGATGTTTTTTCGAGAGAATTAAAGCCTCTTTAGTTTTTTTTAAATGGGTTATTGATTTATCAATTTCTGAAATTGCATCATTAAATCTATCTTGGGCTAGTGAAACATTTTTGCCAAAGGCATTTTTAAATTGCTCGAGAGTACTTTCAAAATTAGTTATATCGTAATTTTCGCGTTTCATTAAATCAATTTGTGTTTTGTATTTTAAGGTTTCCATAGATGCATTTCTTAGCAGAGAAATAATAGGCAGGAAAAATTGAGGTCTTATGACATACATCTTTGGAAATCTATGAGACACATCTACTATGCCTGAATTATATAGTTCACTATCTGGTTCTAAAAGAGAAACGAGTACTGCGTACTCACAAGATTTTTGTCTTCTATCCTTATCTAATTCTTTTAAAAAATCTTCATTTTTTCTTTTATTAGTTCCATTTAAACTTTCGTTCTTCATCTCAAACATTATTGATACGACTTCGGTTTTATTTTCATCAAATTCTCTAAATATATAGTCACCTTTACTTCCAGAAGTGATATCATTATCCTTTTCGAAATATGAGTTTTTAAATGCAGAGGCACGATTCAGATTAAATTGGGTTTCGCAATGGATTTCCAAGGTTTCCCCTACCATCTTTGTAGATAATCTAGATTTCATTTCTCTTAATTCCTGAATAGTCAGGTCCCTTTCACTAATTTTGCTCTTAAACTTTTCCTCAATTAATTTCTCATTAATCGAATATTCAAGTCTCATCTTTTCAATGGAATTTGTTAGTGAAGAGTTTTCTTTTTCTAAATTTGTAACAGCTTCACTTACTTTGTTTTAAAGATAATTCTGAAATTAAAGATTGGTTTTTAATTTCATCCTTTAACTTGTTAATTTCATTATTCAGAGAATTAATTTTATTTGTTGCTTGGTTTTTTAAATCATTAATGGTATTTATTTTCTTTTCTTCAGCTATTTTTAATTTAGATTCAAGAGCTTGAATCTCAGACTCTTTAATGTTATTTTGCTCTACTAACTTTATTTTTAATTCGCGCTTTAAAATTTCCAAAGCTTTTTTATTATCTTCTTCAGCCAAAAGTAGTCTTTCTTTTATTTGTTTGTTAAATTCCTCATCTTTTATCTGAAGAAGTATTTCTTCAAAGCTGCTGGGATCAATTCGGAAAGTTTTGCCGCATGAAGGACATTTAATATCTTTCATTTTTTAATTACAAAATTAATATTAGAAAGGATTTAATATTCGAATTATGTAAAAAAGAATATTATTCTTGACTAAGAATAAACAATGAACCAATATTATGCATTAAAAAATAAAGTAATTACCCAATAAAGTTATATTAATCCTGATTCCTTAAGAATGTTTATTTTATTTGCTAATTCTATATCTGCAGAAGATATTGAGCGGTCTAAAGTTTTGTGAGATGAAACTGTGTAACCACTGTCATCAACAAATTCGTCTTCCCCATCTTTTAAGTGGGCATTTTCATTTTGAAGATTTTTAAAATTATCCGACTTGAATATATTTGACTTGCTGACATTACTATATCCAAAATTCGCAATTCCTCTGGCATCTAATGCTTCCTCAACTAATATTCCAACTACTTTAGATCTACTTATAGATTCGCTTTTGGATATTTCATCAATAATTTCAAGTACTCTTTTTCTAGGAAGATATCCTATTCTTTTAACTTTATTTTCCATAAGTCTTTACATATGTCAATATTGTAACACTTCTGTCAAATAAATCAGATTTTGATTAATAGCACTTATGTATAAATTTAAATAGTAGGATTAAAGTATAATTTCAAAGACACTTTTTCAAAGTAATTTTTCAAATACTCATGGGGATAGTTTTAAATGCTTCTTCTAATTACTTTTTCAGTTTGGTGCTGATTTTTGAAATTTTCTAAATTTTAATTCCAAATATTATGAAAGATAAACTATATGATAATGCTGATAGCTTTGCAATGTCATTTGATGAGGAATGGGAAAATGTTGATTGTGATGATATACGATTAAAGATAGATAAGGTATTAGAACTTTTATCAGATCACCCTTTTTTGATATCTAATCCTGAAAATGCTAGAAAAATGGCAGAATTTAGGATATTTTCATTAAAAAAATTTCAATAATTATTTTAAATTTTCTAAAGATAATTATTTTAACATTAATTTTAATTTTAATTACTTAAGATTTAAATAGTTGGTGAATTAAAAAATCCCTTACTGTATAAAAATATTATTATGCCGATAATTGGACCTATCCCAAAAACAAAAAGTACTAATTTCGCAGAATTTTTTGTTTGGCCTAATTTCTGATCTTTTAAATTTGAATTAGTTTGTTTTTTTTTAGATTTTTTCTTTTTCATGAAGGATATATTACTACAATTCGACTTTAAAAGATTTTGATATGTTATTGGGTTTGAAAAATTTTTCAAATTGAAAAAACTTATATGGGAGTCAAAAAAGATCGTATTGTATAATGTAAAGAATATAAAGGAAATATGAGTGCAACTAAGAGAGAAGAAGTTTGTTCTCACCTTAGATATATAAGGTTAGAGCTTAGAGAAATGCATCAAATGCTCATCAAGGAAGATTTGTTACCAGATCTTAATGAAGCAAAAGAAGTACTCGCTCAGCTTGATGCTTTATTGGATTTATTATCAGAAAAAAAAGTAACCAAGATAAAAAGCCAAATTTGAGAGTTTTCAGTTAAATTGATTATATTAAAGATAATTTGTGGCTGATTCTATTTTTTTTCTATTGTCGTGCATCTGTTCTAATTTATTGTAAATTTCTTTAATTTGGATTTGTATTAGATCGGTCGAATGTATATTACTTAACGCATCTAATGTTGATAGAAGACTTTCTTTGGCTTCAATTAAATGTCTACATTCTTTACTGCCTGCTTCGTAGGACATAGGATTACTATAAGGATAATCATTATCCTAAATATATTAAAAATTCTTCCGTATTGCTTGATACTCTTATTAAATCAACGCTTATTATTGTAATTTTAAATACAGAATAGGAATTTATTTTTACTAAGATTTAAAAAAAAACAAATGCAAGAAAACTTCAACGATTATAAATTCTGTATTAAGTTAGCACTAGATAATGCAAAAAAAAGAATTAATTTATTAGATAATTTTGATAAAAAGTGTGTTATTGATGAATATAAAGAATGGATTAATGATGGTTTAAATAAGCATACTGTTTTACTACTAAGAGATGATCCGATCATATAGGAAACATGTGAAAATATTTTTTTAATTTTTTGTACTAGAAGTAACCCTAAATAAAAAATAAAGACTTACGATAAAAATTACTGACAGAATAAAAGTTAATGATGAAAAACTATCCATATCTATATTAATTAAAAAATTTATTTAACTATAGCAGTTAAGTTAAATAAGTCCTGCATTCAGTTATCCTTGAAAAGTGAAAGAATAAATTTATTCAAACTTTCTTTTTCTAAAAATATTTTTTTCTTCTTATAGGTCTTTAATTTCTTGAAAATTAAATCAACTAAGTGTTCTGATTTTGGAGTCATATATTAAATTTATTTTTCCAATAAATAAATTTTCTCTTCACCTATTTTATCTGGCTTTGTTATTTTACATCCTTTATCTTTTTCCATATTGCAATCTTTTGTGGCCGGAACAGATTTCCAGGTACAAATTTTTTCTTGGGATTCTTGTTTTAAAATATTCCATCCATCATCTAAGTATTCTGAAATACCATCCTCTTCACAAGAAAACTTTATTTCCATTCTTTTCTTTTCTGAATTCGAATTGTCATCAATATTTTTTTCCAAATTATTTGTGGGATAATCTTTATTAGTGGATGTCCTACAAGAAATTAAGAAAATTGCGATTAGTATTAACATAGGAGTTTGTTTTATTATTTTCATTTTTTTTACTTTTATGATTCTAAATTATTTAAATTATAGTTTATTTTGATTCTATTAATTTTAGTAGTTTATCCATTTTTCCCATCAGGTCTTTTACATCACCTGGCTTCGGTAATATTAATTCTTCCGTAACTTGTAAATGCATTTTCTTTAAGTTTTGCCTCAAATCTTTTAAATGCATTTTTACGTTTTCTTTCTTTTGTTTTATATCAGTCATAGGAATAAAATTTAAATTTTATTAAACTTAAAGTTACTATCATAATATTGAGATGCTTATTTATAGAGAATAATTCAAAATTTAATTTTTTAAATTTTCTATTTCATAGATTTCTTCGCCACCATAACAAAAATTTGTAGATAACATATTTATTTCTCTATTATTAATACCGATTGTATTTTTATTTTTAATAATATAATTTTTAGCAATCGCTTCACAATCTAATTTATTTTTTGCATGTTTAATAACTGGATAAAAATATGCCAATGTAGTAATTACAAACAAAAATATTAATATTGATTTTTTTTCATTATTAATAAATTCTTTAGATGTTTTTTTGGCTTTTAATATTTTTATTAGTAATTTATCTGGTAATCCTATTTGAACAAATAATAACTCTACCCACCATGGAAGCTCCTTATCTTTCTTTTTCTTTAAGTTTGAGGAAGTATTCATTTTTTTTGCTTCATAGTTTTGGTTTTTCAGTTCTTTAGGATTAGTTGTTTCTTTTTTATTCATATCATCCAATGATTTATTTGGAATGTAGAGGTTTTATTTTGATTTGAAAACTATATCTTTATTTTATAAGTTTTAATTTAATTTATCTATGAATTTGAGTATTGTTAATCTGTATTTAGAAATTTTAAATGGCAAAAAAAAGAAGGAAGTTAAATAAAGATTTTGAGAGAAAAATATATTCATCAAAAAAAAATGTCGAATTAGTACTTGCAAAAATCTATGATATCGATGACGAAGACATACAAAAAGAATATATGAGCGCCTTTAACAAAGTGGTTTATTTATATGATGAATTAAAAGAAGATTACGAACGACAAGGATTTTCGGATAATTCTGAAGAACTTCTCTCAAGCTATAAAAATGCATTTAATCTTTTCGAATCAGAATTTGAAATTTAAATTCAAGTTCTAATTACCGTTTGTAAGGGGTTACAGGTATTTCAATTAGCTTTCCTTTTTGGAGATCAGATCTTTTTTCTTGTAAATTTTTTATACATAAAGATACTCTTTTCTCCTTTGCGCAAAATCTTTTTATTTGGTAATCAGTAAGAGATAATGATTTATTACTAAATGAAAAAAAGGCCAATAAAAACATAAAAAAATTAAATACCAATTTCATTTGTGCTCTCCTAACTATTTTCTAGTACCCTTTAATTTAATTACTTTTTATTATAGAGATCTATGATTTCTTTTAATTCATCTTTACTTAACTCTGTTGAAATAAAAACTTCTTGAGCTGTATTACCCTTTCTTGCAATTGCTTTATATCCGTTTATAGTTTTCACCGACAATCTAATTATCAATTTAGAGGATCTTCCCCTGGCTCTTGAAATAACAGCTGGAGTTATTGTCTTGATATTATTTTCCAGTGCTAATTTTTGAAGAATTGGAATTAGACCTTCTATATTTGTACTATGATTTAAAACTAACCTTCCCACTTTAACTTTATCATAATTCTATTGGGAAAATTTTGTTTCTGAGAAATTAACTTTAGCTTTAAAATGATTAAAATATTTTGAAGTTCTGTTATATTTATAAAAACGATTAAATTCTAATGATCTTTCAAATAGGCTGGGCCGCGTTAGCTGCTATTTTTACTTTTTCAATTGCCATGGTTGTTTGGGGAAGAAATGGGGACGGATCAATTGACATATGATTTCATTTTTAACTAATGAAATCTATTTAAGTAAATTTCTTATCTTAACATCGTTTGTTTTGCTCATATTCATAACATTAGCTGTAATTTATATATCCTATGTCTCTTGGAAAGATAAAAAAAGATTAAAAAAATAGTTATTTTTTTTGGGTTTTTTTCTTATCCTTAATTCTGAGCTCAGCAATTAATTCTTTTGCTTGTTCCATTTTTGATATGCTGCTTTTGTAGATTCCAATATCTTTTTCTGCTTTATTAGAAGATAAGCTTAACTTCTCAAAAATATCAGAGGTAATCTTATTTTTATCTGATTCATTTTTCTCTTTGAAATCTTGGGAGTTTGAAATTAATATATATATCCCTAAGTTCAAAATCCTTGAAGGATAAAGTTTAGCATTACTTTTTTCTACTAATAATTTTAAAATATCTTTAGATGTTTTATCCTTTAATTCTTTTTGAGACTTTTTAGATATTTCATTAATTTCCTTCGCTTCAAAATTTGTAGAACTGCATAAAGATTCAAAAAGTAGATCCAAGTGTTTTTCAGGTTGATATCCTTTCATTAATTCTTTGAATGTTTCGGTGAGGCCGACACAAAAGAGATAATCTTGCGTAAATTCATTTTGATGGTTCAAAAGGTTAAGTTCGACAAGCATTTCATCAACTATTCTTTTATATAAACCTGGAATGACGTAAGGAAATTTTTCATGAAATAACTTTTTGCTATCTGAAACAGTCAATTTTTCTTTCAATTTTTTATATGTAAACCTTAATAAGGTTAGCGTATGTTGACTCAATATCGTTAATATCTAATAAACAGATAAATATTATTATGATCCCTTTAGTTTTAGAAGAATCGGGCGGTAGTGAAAGAGTCTTTGATATTTATTCGAGACTATTAAGAGAGAGGATAATCTTTTTGGGAGAACAAGTTACTAGTGAAACTGCTAATAGAATTGTTGCTCAATTATTGTTTCTCGAGGCAGAGGATCCAGAGAAGGACATTTATATGTACATAAATTCACCAGGGGGATCAGTATATGACGGATTGGGTATCTTTGACACAATGCAACATGTAAAGCCTGACATTCATACAGTTTGTGTTGGCTTAGCAGCTAGTATGGGTGCTTTTTTGCTCGCGGCAGGTACTAAAGGTAAAAGAAGCAGCCTTAGACATTCAAGAATAATGATTCATCAACCACTTGGAGGTGCTAGAGGGCAAGCCAGTGATATAAGAATTCAAGCAGATGAGATTTTGTTCTTAAAAGAACGACTAAATACTGAATTATCAGAGAGAACTGGAAAGGATTATGACACTATCAAAGAAGATACTGATAGAGATTTTTATATGTCCCCAAACGAAGCTGTTGAGTACGGTTTAATTGATCTGGTGTTAGATAAGAAACCAATAAAGGTTTAGCTCAATAATTGAGGTGTTCTCTCTTTCTCAGGAATTTTGGTGAATTTGGAGAGAATACTTAAAAATTCATCACCATCTAATGTTTCTTTTTCGATTAATAGGTCAACTATCTTATCCATAGCTTCTCTATTTTTGCTTACTATATCGTAGGTCTCTTTATAACATTCTTTGACCATTATTCTTACACTTTCATCTATTTGTTTAGAGATTGAATCAGAAACTTCACTTCTAGTCATTAAATCTCTACCAACAAATACTTCTTGATTGCCACTTTCTAAAGCTATCGGACCTAAATCACTCATTCCAAATCTAGTAACCATTTGTCGGGCCATTGAAGCAACTTGTTGGAAATCACCCCCAGCTCCTGTTGTAATCTCACCTTCTCCAAAAACTACATCTTCAGCAGCTCTTCCTCCTAAAGCACCCATTATCCTAGCTTTTAATTGCGCCCTGCTAACTAGGGTCTGTTCGTCATCTGGGGTAAACCAAGTTAATCCTTTAGCTTGACCTCTTGGAATCACGGTCACTTTTTGAACAGGATCATGTGCTTTGACAAGTGAACCTATGAGAGCATGGCCAACTTCATGATAAGCAATTAATCTCTTGCTTCTTCCATCTGTTAATGGAGACCCTTCCATTCCTGCTACAATCCTATCTACAGAATCATCAATTTCTGAAATACTTATAGAGTCTTTTCTCCTCCTGGCAGTTAATATAGCAGCCTCATTTAATAAATTTGCTAAATCTGCTCCAGTAAAACCTGGTGTTCTCCTCGCAATGCTTTCAAGCGTTAAATCCTCTTGAAGTTTCTTATTCCTTGCATGAACTTCCAATATTGATAGTCTGCCCTTTATATCAGGTGCATCTACAGTAACCTGTCTATCAAATCTTCCTGGTCTCATTAGCGCTGAGTCTAGAACATCGGGCCTGTTTGTGGCTGCAATTATTATTATGCCACTATTACCTTCAAAACCATCCATTTCAGTAAGTAATTGATTGAGAGTTTGTTCTCTCTCATCATTACCTCCACCAATACCTGCACCTCTTTGCCTTCCGACTGCATCGATTTCATCAATAAAAATTAAACAGGGACTATTCTCTTTAGCTCTTTTGAAAAGGTCCCTAACTCTACTAGCGCCAACACCAACAAACATTTCAACAAATTCAGAACCTGATAATGAGAAGAATGGCACACCAGCTTCACCTGCAATTGCTTTAGCCAAAAGAGTTTTACCAGTACCAGGAGGTCCTACTAATAGAACCCCTTTGGGAATTCTTGCTCCTACAGAAGTAAATTTTTCTGGTTTTTTCAGAAAAGTGACAACTTCTTGCAAATCCTGTTTAGCTTCATTAACGCCTGCAACATCATCAAATACAACTCCTGTTTCAGCCTCCATTGCAAATCTTGCTTTAGTTTTTCCAAACTGCATTGCTTGGCCAGGACCTCCAGGCATACCATTTGACCTCCTCGCTAACAAAATCAAACCTCCAATTAAAATAGCCGGGAAGAGTAAATTACCTAAAATACCTAATGCAGGAGGAGCTGTTTTTATTGGATGAACATCAAAACTAATTCCCTCATTTTTTAAAATATTTATAAGTTCTGGTGTTAAGCCGGGAAGATCTACACGCAACCTTTGAACTTTATTATCTAAATCCGAATCTATTGTCTCTATAACTGCATTTCTGCCTCCCTCAAAAATATCAACTGATGTAACCCTTCCCGAATTAATGTAATCTAAAAATCTGCCGTAACTAACCCTTGCTACCGCTGAATTTCTTGGCGCAACAGTAGTGCCATTAGATTTAAGCGAATCAACGTTACTTGAAGATAAAAATTGGTAGGAAAGCGCAATTACTAAAAGAATAGGTAAAGCCCATAAAATTAATGTTTTAATTTTTTGATTCATTAATTTGTAGAAAGTCAATTCTAGGATTCTAGAATGAATCAGTGCATTTCGTTGATATTTTCTCTAACTTTATGCTTATACTACTCTTTAATGTATCTAATTTATAAATGAAATTTGAGATCAACGATAAGGTTAAGTTGATTGCGCCAGTCTCTTACTTGAAGACTTCAGATAATATGCCGATGTTAAGACCACCTGATCTAGTGGCAATTGATGAAGTTGGGGAAATCCTTTCAATTAAATCTCCAGATACTGTTGAAGTAAAGTTTAGGAGAGGTTCGTTTTTAATAGATATTGATAAGATCGAGAAAAACTAATCTAAAAGTTTTTCTTCCACCTATTAGAAATTTCTAAACATATTTTTTTATTTCCAGAAATACTCAGAAAAGGTTTTGAAAAATACTTATTAGTTAATTTGAAAATATCTAACGAAGATATATCCTCTATTTTTGAATTTAAATCGTTCTCAGAAATTGGTGGAACATCATAACTAACTAACTGTATCTTTCTCTGTAAAATTTCATCTAGTGATTGATTTCCTATTAAAAAAGAACCTTTTAGTTTTTCTTTTGCTAAAAAAATTTCAGCATTATTCAACGGATTTAAAAGTAAATTTTTCCATAGTGTTGATAAAAGTTCAAAAGCAAAAAGTGCTTGATCATTAGATACGGATAAATAAATTAAAAATGGGGCATTTCCACTCCTTACAGGATAATAAACACCTAAATCGTAAGTTATACCGTGTTTTTCTCTAAAAAGTTTAAATAAAGCAGCGCTCATTCCATAAGATAAATATGACTCTAAAACCTTAAGAGGAAAATATTCACGACTTCTTCGCGAGCAAGTTTGGTTCCCCATCATTATTATTGTTTGATTTGAATCATTATTAATGTAATCAAATCTATTCGTAGTATTTAAATTATGATTTAAAGGATCTGACTTTTCTTCTAGGGGTTTTTTTTCTAATTTTTCTATACTTACGCCATTTATTTCTACATTGTTTGAAATTAAATACTTATCTCGACTTTTGAAATTTTTAAACTCAAGCAAAACATCTTCATAGGTAATCTTTGAGATATCATTAGCATCACCATTGGTATTAAAGGCATAAGGATGATTTAAGTAAACTATTCTTTTCCAGTTTTCAAAACAGATATTAAATGCATTCTCTTTATCTTTTTTAATATGATCAATAGAAGATTTTTTTACTTTTTGAAATTCAATTTCTAAAAGAGTTGGTTTATTAATTATTAAATCTAATAAAGGGAATAATTTAGTGAAATGTTCATTTAGGGATTTAATGCTTATTGAGATACCATCTTCAAATATTTCTTGATTTAATTCTGCCCCATACGACTCAATATATTCAGAGAGTGAGAAATTGTTAAAACCTTCACATCCTCTGGTAAGTAATGAACAAAGGATCTTGTTTATCCCTTTTTTGCCAGTACTATCCATATTACTCCCCCCTTTAATCCAAATTGAGGCAGTTGAAAAATTTCTTTTTTTATTATTTAAAAAATATCTTTTTAACATTTAGCAGGGGATGCAACTAAAGTGAATTTCTCTCCACCGATATATTCTGTAATCTCTTTGAAGTTATCCAAGTCATTCCAATATTTTAAATGACTCTCTAAATTATTTATTGAAGATTTTCTCCCCCAAAGAAGTTCATTCCCAAAGAATGAAGAGAGTTGTGTAGATGTCTCTAAATTAAAGATATAATTACTTTTCACAATATTTATTGCTTTTTTTATTTCATCCAAAGCCAAGGATTGACAATTTGAGATCTCATCTATTGTTTTATTAATTTGCTTTTCTACTAAATCAATATCTTTGGATTCACAACTAGCTTCCATTATAAATAATCCTCCTAATTCTCCAGCATTTACATCTACATATACCGATTCAACAAGATTACTATCTTCTTTTAAAATTTTAACTAATCTGCTGTTTCTTCCAACAGAGAGTATTGATGCTAATATCTCTAGTCCAATAATATTTTTTTGATCATTTAGGTTTGGGATAAACCAAGCCATAAATATTCTTGAAAACTCTAAATTATCAAACTTT
>QCDG01000020.1 GCA_003280995.1 Prochlorococcus sp. AG-355-A09
GAAATATTGAACTTCAATCTTACAAAATAATATTTATCTTAAAAGATGTAGATCCCAAAGACCCTACGGAAGAGTTAAGTTCCATATTAAGTAATTCTGAGGTAAATTTTGAAATAGAAAAGATTGAACGTATCTTAGATTCAAAAAATGAAAGTATGAATAAAAATTAATTAAAAATATTCAACAAAAAATGAAAATAACAACAAAAACTGAAGCATTAAATATTGTCGAGACCTCTTATTTAGCATCTCTTTCGGCTTTATTATGGGTTGCATTATATTATTTGCCAATTGGGGGAGCTTTATTAAGATTGATTTTACCCCTCCCAATGATCCTGTTGCACTTGAGAAGAGGAACTAAAACTGCATTGGAAGGACTCCTAATACAATTTCTACTTTTATTCATAATAATGGGTCCTGTTAGAGGAACTTTATTTTTATTTCCTTATGGGATCTTGGCTTTTTGGTTGGGCTGGTGTTGGGTTAGAGAAAAAAGTTGGAGATTTAGTCTTTTTGTAGGAGTGATTATAGGAACCCTTGGCTTTTTCCTGCGTGTAATAGCATTATCTGCGTTGGTTGGTGATAACCTTTGGGTGTTAATAACTAAAGCAAGTTTTGGTCTACTAGAAAAGTTCATTGGATTATTAAATTTACCTTTTACTCCCTCAATATTAAGTATCCAGTTAGGTGCAATTTTTTTAATAATTTTTCAAGAAATAGTTTATGTTTTAACGGTACATGTGGTCGCATATTCTCTTTTCCCAAGATTTAAATTAAATATCCCTGATCCTCCAAGATTATTAAATAGCTTAGTTGATTTAAATAATTGAGACAAGTAAAATGTATACTACAGAATTAGGAATAAATTTTTTTGGTAATGAATCCAATAAAAAAAGACAACTTAATAAGATAGAAATACTGAAAAAGAATATTAATAATTTTAAAATATTTCTTGTAATTGCAGGCACTAATACATCTCAAATTCCTGGAATTTCCGCCGCAGGTATTAATGCAAAATCAAGAAGAACAACTGCGCTCGCAGATGCCGAATTTTTGCTTGAGGGTGCTTCAAAAAATCATAAATATAAATTACCACTTCTCAATGCAGGAGTAACTCCGGCCCTAATCAGTCATGTTTGTTCAAAGCTTATAAATATCTATCCAGTTATTGTTCCTCTGGGAATAGGAGCAAAGCCTTATTTTAATCATTTGGTTGTAGAAGATAGAAATTTGGGCCCATCAAATTGTCTTACTACTGGTAAATCAATGACTAAAGAGAGAGTTTTAAATCTCTATGAAAAAGGTATTGCAATAGGAAAATCCCTAAAACAACCAGTTTTAATCTCTGAATCTGTACCAGGGGGCACCACAACTGCTCAGGCAGTAATGGAAGCTTTTGGTTTGCAGGCGTCTAATTTAGTAGGGAGTAGTTTATTTAAAGTTCCAAGAGAACTTAGGAGACAAGTTGTTAAAAGAGGACTTTTCAATGCAAATTTCAAGGCTGATTTCGACTCTTTTGATGTTGTCGCGGCGGTAGGTGATCCGTTCCAAGCTTTCTCAATGGGTCTATTAATTGGAGCTAGGTTAGCAAATCAAACTGTAATATTGTCTGGAGGAAGTCAGATGTTAGCGGTCATTTTGCTTGTATTAGAATTCTTAGGTGAAAAAAATAAAAATAAAGATGAATTTATTGAAGATGTTTTTATTGCGACAACTGGGTGGCTTGTGAAAGATAATTCTCTAAATGATTTAGTAAATCTAATTAATAAAAAATATGATGTCAAATTATTAGGTTTAGCGAGTCCTTTAAATTTTAAATCTTCAAAATACAAAGAATTGAAGGATTATGAATTAGGTCATGTAAAAGAAGGTGTAGGTGCTGGTGGAATATCATTGCTTGCTTTTTTAGATGGATATAAAAATGAAGAAATAGTTTCATTGTGTCAACAAAATCTGGAAATGATGAAGTGCCTAGGTCAAATTTCTTTAGAGAAGGATTGCTGAATGATTTCAAAATTTGCAACCAGGAGAGAATTTTTAAATTGTGGTAAGCTTTCGCTTTTATTTTTCTTAAACTCTTGCAGTAATCTTCCTAATAAGATAAAAATTGCATTACAAAATTCTTTTTATCCAGAATCTTTTAAAGATACGATTCCAAAAGATTGGAAGCAGGAAAATATTAATTTTGAAAATATTCGGCTACAAAAAAATAGAAATATAAGGTTCAATTCTGACTTTACTCTAATAAACGATGGATGGATTTCTAGTATAGATTTTGAAGAATTTGAAAAAATAAATGAAGATGCATTGATCGAGAATTTGGATAAGAGATCGATAGATTTTTTGGGAAGTTTTAACCAAAATCAGAGAAGTAAATTATTTCCTATTGGAGTAGTTCCTTATACAATTATCATTAAAAATAATAAAGAATTAATAAATTTAGCCAAAACTTCTTGGGATTTTCTTCTTTCTAAAAAATTAACTGGGAAAATTATTTTTCCACAAAGTCCCAGAATAATATTGTCAATTGCAAAAAAAATTAATTCATCTAATTCTTTAAAAAAACTCAAAAGCCAAGTAATGTTATTTGATGATAAAAATATGCTCAATTGGTTGATTAATTCTGATGCTAGTGTCGCAATAGTTCCTTATAGTCTCTGTTCAAAATACTTAAAAATAGATCCAAGGCTTTCTTTAGTTTTCCCAAGCCAAGGGGTACCTTTAATGTGGCATTTTCTACTTAGTCGATCAAATCTAAATAATGCAATATTAATTAAATGGATTAGATCTTTAGAAAATAAATCAATAGTAGATAAATTAGTGAGCCAGGGTTGGTACCTGCCATTCAAAAGTGATTATTTGCAAAGTAAATATAAATCTGAGTTGTTTCCCATCTCAGGGCCCTCTGAAAAATGTTGGGAAAATAGTTGGTCTTTCCCTATCCTAACAAATGAACAAAAAATTAATTTTAAAAATTACTGGAATGAGTCTTTAACTCCATAATCTTTTTGTAGGAGTTTCAATTAATAAGTTATGGGTTTGCTTTAATAAATTTGGTATATCTAATTGACTAGGACATTTAGGTAAACATTCATTGCATTCTTGACAATATGAGGAATTTTTTTCTTCCCACCAGTGGCCAGCTTTTCCTATTAAATTATATCTTTCTTTTGAAAATTCTAATTGGCCATAACCAATAGATATATTCCTTAAACGAAGTATTTCTGGAATAGGCACTTCATTTGGACATGGAAGACAAGATCTACATTGTTCACATTTGGTTGAGTTTAATCTTTCATTAGAAACTTCCTCAATTTTATTCAGGGCGCTTTTTTCAAGTTTTGTAAGCTTCTCGAATGAGTTTCTAAGTTTATGTGCAAATTCAAAATCTTTTTTGTTTGTCGCCCCCAAAGATAAAGTTGTAATGCCTTTTGCTAGCAGAAATCGATAAGCTAATTCTAATGGATGAAAAGGCTTGGAGGCCTTTAATAAAATATCACTTGGAGAATACAATCTACCGCCTTTGTCAGCAGGTGATATTGCTAAAACTCCCATACCTTTTTTTATAGCTTCCTCTGCTAAAGCAATCTTAGATTGATCTAAATAATGTAAATGAAGACTACAAAAAGTAAAAACTTCACAGTTAATTGCATCTTTAATTAGTGAATAACTTCCGTGAGAACTAAAACCAACTTGATCAACTAGTTCCTTCTCAAGTATCCAAGATATGAATTTCTTACCCTCTCCAGCGAGAACCCAATCTAGATGTTGTTTTAAGTTGAGCCCGTGAATTGCAAGATTATTAATTTTCTCGCGATTTAAATTTTTAAGAGACTTTTTAAAATTATTTTTTAAAAAGTCAAAATCACCCTTTGGTAAAACTTTGGAAGTAATAACCCAATTTTTTTCTTTGATATTCTCTTCTGTTGCTAATTTTTTTATTGAATTTCCAATAAGTGATTCAGCATCACCATAAGAGGGTGCTGTTTCTATGTGGTTAATTCCTACATAATATGCATTTTTTATTATGTTATACATTTTTTCTAGATTTTCAGTTGCTCGCATTGTCCCTAAAGTGAATAAGCTCACTTTCTCCCCTCTACCAAATGATCTTTTTTGTGAATTAATAATCATCTAAATATGCTCAATTTCTTTTTATTTACTCTTTAATTTATTTATAGTTGAAAATCATTTAAAGTAAATTAAAGTAAATACAAAATTTTGCAAAAATATTTTTCTTAAAGCTATGTTTACAGGAATAATCCAATCAGTCGGAAAACTAAGACAAGAAAAAAATATTTTAGAAATTGAAATTCTAGATAATTTATTTGATATGGCAATCGGTGACAGCATAGCTGTTGATGGAATTTGTTTGACAGTTAAAGAGATTTTTCAAAATAAATTTACTGTTGATGTTAGTGAGGAGACCTTAAAAAAAACAACTTTAGGAGTAAAGTCGAACCTGAATCAGATTGTTAATTTGGAGCCCGCTCTTAGGGTGTCTGACCGTCTAGGAGGGCATATAGTCAGCGGACATGTTGATGGCCTTGGAACAGTTGAGAATATAGAAAAATTAGAGAAATCTTGGCTTTTATCTATAAAGTGGAAAAATAAAAATTTTTCAAAATATGTAGTTAACAAAGGGAGTATTTGTGTAAATGGAATAAGTCTTACGATTGCAAAATATGAGCAGGAAGGAGAAATATTTACTATTGCGATAATTCCTCATACTTGGCATAACACAAATCTGAATAAATTAAATATCGGAGATAGCGTAAACCTTGAGGCAGATGCACTAATTAAATATGTAGAGAAATTACTTTTATTTAATAAAAATAGTAATCAAGATTTATCTTCAAAAAATATTTCTTCCGAGTGGCTTAAAGAAAACGGTTGGTAAAATATTTTTTTTAATTTAATGGAATCAGATAAATTGTTTTTGACTCTTTTTTAAGATCGATTTTAAATTCCTGCCCAGGTTCTAGACCTAATTTTTTGGTGTATGCATGACCAATTAATAGGTTCCCATTGCCATGAACTTTAGTTTTGAATTCTGTCTGTCGGCCTCTTGAAGCTCTATTACCATTTTTCCCAAGACGACCATTTCCTATTTTGTAACCCTTAGCTTCGATAAGCGCCCTGTAAAAACTTTTTCTTAAGATTCTTCCACTTGGACCTACGTACCCACAACCTTTTGCTATCTCATCTTCAGATTTTTTACTTAATAACTTTGCTTTTTCAAGAAGTTCTTTTCCTTCTAGCATTATCTGACAAATTTATAATTATATATTCTTACTAAAAAGGAGAACTGTGGCAATATAAATTAATAAAAAATATATTTAATTTTTGAAATTTAGTTTTTTTATAAAAGATACAAAATAATAAATAAAACAACCCATATTCCATCTACAAAATGCCAGTACAATTCAACAGCTTCCAATGGGAACATATTACGACTAGTTAATCTTCCGCCATTGATTCTAGATTGCCAAGCAATAATTAAAATCATTAAAGTGCCTAAAGTGACATGTAATCCATGAAAACCAGTAAGAGCATAAAAAGTACTTGCAAATAAATTATCGGTTAATCCAAAAGGTAAATGAAAATATTCAAATAATTGACATATTAAAAATATAATTCCAAGAAAAGCAGTAAAAAATAACCATTTTTGGGAATCTGAGTTTTTATCTTTTAAAAGTGCTTTGCCTGCTTTATGGAAAGTTGCACTACTAACAAGCAACAAAATTGTATTGAGAGTAGGTATTGGTAGTTCTAATTCATAAATAGCACCATCTGGTAATGGATTTACTGCTTTATAAGTTAAATAAGCAGCAAAGAATCCAGCAAAAGTCATTCCGTCCGCAATTAGGAAAGTTATAAGACCAAACATTCTGAAGTCTTCATGTGTTTCATTAACTTCAGAATTATTTTTTTGAATTTCTTTTGAGCTATCTAGTGTTGTCATATGTTTTTATTTTTGTTCAGAAATTTCTTTACCATATCCATATGGTTCTTCAACTAATGGAGCTTCTCCTTCCCAATTTTCAACTGGAGGTGGAGAAGATGTTAACCATTCAGGTGTAAGAGCATTCCAAGGGTTGTCTCCAGCATTTTTTCCATTTCTCACGCTAAGGAAAACGTTAATTAAAAAAGGAATTGTACTTATAGCCATCAAAAGAGCCCCAAGGCTACTAATTTGATTAACGAACTGGAATTGAGGATCATATTCTGCAACTCTTCTTGGCATTCCATTTAAACCAAGCCAATGTTGAGGAGCAAAGCACAAGTTAAATCCAATAAAAGTAATAATAAAGTGTAAAATTCCTAATTTTTCATTGAGCATTTTCCCAATTACTTTTGGGAACCAATGATAAATTGAAGAGAAAATAATAAAAACAGTCCCTCCATAAACTATGTAATGAAAATGAGCTACGACGAAATAGGTATCATGTACGTGAATATCGAAAGGCACCTGTGCCAAAGCAACTCCTGTAATACCTCCAAAAACAAAATTTATAATAAATCCGCAAGAGAATAACATTGCACTATTGATGGAAATTTTACCTCCCCATAATGTTGCAACCCAATTGAAAAATTTTATACCTGTCGGAACAGCAATAAATGCTGTGGCGATAGTAAAGAATAATCTCATCCAAGGGGGCGTTCCACTCGTAAACATGTGATGCGCCCAAACAACTAAACCTAAAACTACTATCCCCATTATTGAAAAAACCATTGTTGTATATCCAAAAAGTGGTTTTCTAGCATGTACAGGAAGTATTTCACTAACTAAACCAAAGGCAGGAAGGACCATAATGTATACAGCTGGATGAGAATAAAACCAAAATAAATGCTGATAAACTACGACATTTCCACCTAAAACAGGATTGAAAAACCCTGTATTAGCGATGATATCGAAACTAAGTAGAATTAAAGTTCCTGCTAAAACAGGAGTTGACAAAACAACTAATAGACTTGTTCCAAGCATTGCCCAACAATACATTGGCAATTGCATAAGTTTTAATCCTGGCCTTCTTAGTTTGATAATGGTCGCGATAAAGTTTATTCCACCAAATATAGAACTGCCTCCAAGTAATAGAACGCTCAGAATCCAAATAATTTGTCCTGATTGAGGAGTTGTTATGCTCAAAGGAGGATATGCCGTCCATCCAGCCTGAGCTGCACCCTCAACAAAATAGCTTGCTACCAGCATCAAACCTGAAGGAGGAATTAACCAAAAAGCTACGGCATTTAATCTTGGGAATGCCATATCTCTTGCACCTACATAAAATGGAATTAAATAATTTCCAAAAGCACCGTTAACTACAGGCACTATCCAAAGGAATATCATTATTGTTCCGTGTAAAGTTAAAACTTGGTTATAAACATCTCTTGGCATAAAGTCAGACATTGGACTAGCTAGTTCAATTCTTATAGCGCTCGCTAAGGTTCCTCCTATTAAGTAAAAAAGAAAACCACAAACTAAGTATTGTATCCCAATTACTTTATGATCAAGGCTAAAACTAAAGTATCTAAGCCAGCCTTTAGGTTGAAGGCTTTCATTATTAGTTTTTTGTGGATCAATTGATATTGTCATAAATTTACCTCTGGTTTTTTATTTTTGTTAAACCATTCGTTGTAATCAGATTCTTCTTCAACAATTATGGATGCTCTCATCCCTCCATGATATGGGCCACATAATTCTGCGCAAATTATCGGATATTTTCCTACTTTTGTAGGAGTGAAATTTAGAATAGTAGGCTGTCCAGGAATAATATCCTGTTTAATTCTGAACTCTGGCACCCAAAAAGCATGAATGACATCTTTGGATTCCATTCTCATTGATACTTTTTGATCAACAGGAACGTGTAGTTCTCCTGATATGAAATTGCCCTTGGGATAATTGAATAGAAATGCAAATTGCATCGCTGAAACTTCAATTGATAAATTATTTATTGCTATTTCATTATCAGAAGTTTGACTTATCCCAGCCCATATTTTTTCAGTGTTAGAACTCATCATTTCGTGGTTATGATTTAGTTCTTTCATCCCTCCCATTCGATCGTAGATGTTGTAGCTATATAAACCTATTAACAAAACAATTATTGAGGGGATAATTGTCCATACAATTTCTAAGCTTAAATTTCCCTCTAAAGCTATACCATCTCCTATCTGATCATTTCTTTTCCTAAACATAAATAAGCTGTAAATAACAGCTATTGTCATTCCTATAAAAATAATTAATCCAATGATGAAAAGAATTTTAAAAAGTTCATCGTAAATTGGTGCATTAATACTTGCTTCTGCTGGGAGCAAATTTACATTAAAACCAATCCAAAAAGATATAGCAAAAACTAGTGAAATAATTAGTATTAAATAAATTTTTTTATTTAACAATTGATCTCTAAAAATTTGTATTTATATCCTCAAGATATTCAATTTTTTTAATCCTGCATCCTTTGTTAAAAGAAAAACATTTAAATTCACAACTTCTTAAGATTTATGAAATAAAAGGCGTATTATTAATAACTTTTTAGAGTTAATTGTCAGGGAAAAAAGATTAAATTAGTAAATTATTTTTTAAATTAAACATATTAATTTTTAATTAATGTTTGGTTTTTGAATCTAATTTATTATGCAAAATAATAGGTTTTATCCATTTGATTAATAACCAATTATATAAATCAAAATATCTGACAATTTTTAAAAGGTTGGGAACTCATAGTGTATTTGCACTTATCGCACTAATCGTAATTGGAGGTGCTACGAGAGTCATGGAGGCAGGACTTGCCTGTCCAGATTGGCCATTATGTTATGGATCTTTTTTGCCTTTTAAACATATGAACCTAAGAGTTTTTCTAGAGTGGTTTCATCGTCTAGATGCTTTTCTGGTTGGAATATTAATTCTTTTTAAATTTGCCCTTTCAATTATTTGGAAAAATGAAATTCCAAATTGGTTACCTAAAACTTATTCATTATTACTTTTTCTCGTTATTGTCCAAGGATCTTTTGGAGCTTTAACAGTAATAAACCTGCTTGATTCATATACTGTTACTGGCCATCTTTTAATAGCTTTTCTACTGCTCATTACAACAATTTCAATAAATCAAAATTTAGAAAATGACGACATTGAAGAGCCATTAATTTGGTGGAGATTATTATTTTTTGTTCCTCTTTTACTTACTCTGATTCAATCTTTTATTGGCGTAAGGCTTTCATCAACCTGGTCAGCACATATTTGCTTATCTTCTAATAAACAATGTCTAATTCTAAATACACATAAATTATTTGCTTTCCCAATTACTTTTTCAATTTTATTGATTATTGCTATTGCAATTTATAAGAGAAGTTTGCTTAATGAAAATTGGAAATATCTTACAACACTTATTTTTCTCTTGTTTTCCCAAATTACTTTGGGTGTTTTAAGTCTTAAAACAAATTTGAATGAACCTATTTTTATTATCGGTCATCAACTTAACGCCTCTTTATTTGTTGCGATATTAACAACATTAATTTTTAGAAATCCTCTTACCAAAGAAGGTCTAAACAACTCCCTTAATCCCCAAACGGTCGGTATCAACTCATGAACAGTAGTAAGTTAGAAAAATTGAACTATAAATCTTCAATTAGAGATGAAGTTGTACCTTCAAGAAAAAGATTAACTTTGCCGCCTTGGCTTGAAGTAGCAAAACCTAGATTAATCCCACTTTTACTGGCCACAACTTTGGGAGGAATGGCTTTAACAGAAGAATGGCCTTTGTCTTCCCCGAAACTTATCTGCACTTTAGGAGGAGGCGCTTTGGCAGCAGCAGCAGCAGGAGCTCTTAATTGTTTGTGGGAAATGGAATTAGATAAAAGGATGATAAGAACTAGCAAAAGAGCCTTGCCAGCAGGAAAGTTGTCATCTGAGACTGTATTTTTAGCCGCCGTATCATGTACTTTGGCAGCCTCCATGCTTTTAGTAAGTGGAGTAAATTATTTGGCTGCGGGTTTAACTCTTCTTGGTTTATTTAGCTACGTAATTTTATATACAGTTATTTTGAAACCCCGTACAACAAAAAACATTGTTTTCGGAGGAGTTGCTGGTGCGATACCACCCTTAGTTGGAGCTTCTGCTGCCACAGGGCATGTAGGTCTTAGTGGTTGGTGGTTGTTTGGTTTAGTAATGTTGTGGACCCCAGCTCATTTTTGGGCACTTGCAATTTTGTTGAAGGATGATTACGCTTCTGTTGGTATTCCCATGCTCCCTTCTGTTAAAGGATCTGTTTTTACTGCTAAAGCGATTTCTCGTTACGGATGGGAAACAGTTTTAATGAGTATTATGGGAGTCTTTGCTCTACCTGAAGGTGGTCTCTTATACGGAATTATGTTATTGCCTTTTAATGGAAGACTTTTGCAATTAATAAATGAATTAAAGAAATCTCCTGATGATCTTTCAAGAGCAAAGTCTCTTTTTAGGTGGTCTATTCTCTACATGTTTGGAATTTGTCTTTTGTTATTGATTTCCAGAACCCAATTATCCGTTGAATTTGAGCAGCAATCTATGCAAATATTTTTATCTATTGTATCCCTCCTTAGTAATTAAATTAGATGTAAAATGTTTTTTAAGTAAATAGTAAGTTTGATGAATTATATAAAAGTTAAAGGTCTCTCAAAATCTTATTCAGATATCAATGCATTAAAAAATTTATCGATGGAAATTGAAGCTGGCACATTATTCGGAATACTAGGTCCAAATGGTGCTGGCAAATCAACACTAATAAAAATACTCGCTACTTTAATAGAGCCCGATAGTGGAGAAGTTTTTATAAATAATATTAATCTTATAAAAAATTCAAGGAAAATTAGAGAATTAATTGGTTATGTTGCCCAAGACATTGCACTCGATAAAATATTAACTGGACGAGAGCTTTTGGATTTTCAATCAGATTTATATCACATCAATAAAAATAAAAAATTTGAAAGGATAAAGAAATTAATAGATCAATTAGAAATGAATGATTGGATTGATCGTAAGTGCGGAACTTATTCAGGGGGAATGAAAAGGAGAATAGATCTGGCAGCTGGACTTTTACATTTGCCCCAAATATTAATTTTGGATGAACCTACAGTTGGTTTAGATATTGAAAGTAGAAATATTATATGGCAACTTTTGAAAGATTTGAGAAATAATGGAATGACCATTATTTTAAGTAGTCATTATCTTGATGAAATAGATAAATTGGCAGACAGATTAGTGATAATTGATGATGGAAGAGTTATAGCAAAAGGGACTCCTGCAGAGCTCAAAAATAAATTAGGAGGAGATAGAGTAACTTTAAAAGTAAGGGAATTTAGTAATCAGGAAGAAGCAAAAAATATATGTAAAATTTTATCTTCAATAGATGGAATTAGCCAGACTATCATAAATGAAGCTCAAGGATTCTCGATAAATTTCGTAGCAGATAAGCAAAAAGATTTACTTACGAAGTTAAAAGTGGAATTGGCCTTCTCTAAGTTTGAAATTTTTTCTCTTACACAAAGTCAGCCAAGCTTGGATGATGTATATCTT
>QCDG01000021.1 GCA_003280995.1 Prochlorococcus sp. AG-355-A09
TGTTGGAAATGTCTCACAACCACAATTTGCTAAAAGTTTGTTGACTTCTTTAGCTAATGGGATTTGAGAAGAATTAACAAAATAACCTTCTGGAAGAACAAGTTTTCTTTTAGAAAAATATTGCAATGATCAACCTGTATTTCTCATGCCAGCTGCTATCCCATTAATTGTTAAAAGTGCTCCCCTCAATAGTTCACTTCTGCTGTAAGCTCTTCTAGATTCATCTTTATCTATGATAAATTCGCTTATTGGGGGTTGTCTTGTCTGGTCTCTTAGTCTTCTTAGAAGTGAAACCTGCAAAAACCCTAATGGAATAATTGTCTTATTTCTCAAGCTTACTGATGATTTCAAGTCTCTATCAGATTCTAGGAGCTTATTTTTACCAGTAATTTCAAGTATTAAAGATTTTGTAAGATTATATTCTTTAGAAATTACTTCAAAAATATCATCAAAAGAATCTTTATTTTCTTTACTGCCAAGAGTATCAACATAATATCTAGCAACTTCCAAATCCACTTTAGATAATGTCATTTCTACCTTAGATATGAGCATCCTAAAAAATGGCCATCTTTGATGCAGAACTCTTAATAATTCAATTTGTTGTGGATCAGAATTTAATTCGGAAAACAATGCAGTGCCGACTCCAAACCAACTTGGCAAAAGAAATCTACTTTGTGTCCAACCAAATACCCATGGAATAGCTCTTAGACTTGATAAATCTTTTGCACCTTTTTTTCTTCTAGCAGGCCGACTAGATATCTGTAATTTACTTATTTCTTCTATTGGAGTTACCTCTTGAAAGAAATTTAACAAATCAGGATTCTCATGCACTAATTTTCTGTAATGAGACCTTGATGTTTCTGCCAACCTAGACATTAATTGATTCCATTCTGGAGTAGCGTCAAGTCTGTTATTGACCAAACTATTTTGAATTACTGCTGTAGTGACAGTTTCAAGATTGTACAAAGCCAGTTCGGGAAGACTATATTTAGAAGCTAAAACTTCGCCTTGTTCTGTTATTTTTATTCGCCCTTTTAGGGTGCCGCTTGGTTGAGCCAATATTGCCTGATAGGCTGGTCCTCCTCCTCTCCCTACAGAACCACCTCTTCCATGAAAAAGTCTTAGCAATATATTATTTCTACTTGCGAGATTTTGAAGAGCTATTTGGGCTCTATGAATTTCCCAATTACTAGAAACAAAACCCGAATCTTTATTGCTATCAGAATATCCAAGCATTAATTCTTGCAGAGGTTTAAAAGATTCTCCTACTTTTGGCAATAATGATCTATAGAAATCCAATTTAAACAACTTTTCCATTACTTCTGGTGCTCTTTTAAGGTCTTCCACTGTTTCAAAAAGAGGAACAACTAATAATTGTGACTTTTGTGAATTTTGATCCAGAAGTCCCATTTCTTTTGCCAGTAAGAGAACTTCAAGCAAATCAGATGCACTATGACTCATGGAAATTACATAAGAATGGCAAATGCGACTTCCAAATTCTTGCTGTAGTCTCTTAACCATTTTAAAAACTGAAAAAGTTTCTTCTGTAGTTTTTGTCCAGTTAAAGTCAGATGGAATTAAAGGCCTTTTTGTATTTAATTCGTCTATAAGCCATTTAATTTTATCTTCCTCAGACATTTGGTCATATTGAACAGATAAATCAAGATAATTTGTAAGCTCTTGTATAGCGTCACTATGCCTTGTACTCTCTTGACGAATATCTAAACTTGCTAAAGAAAATCCAAAAATATGAACTTGAGTAAGTAAGTTATTTACTGACTCACAAGTTAAATCTGTACTAATCAAGCTATTTTTAATAAGTTCGAGATCATGAGTAAATTCGTTTACTGACTTGTAATATAAGTTGTCAACTTTATCTAGATTTTTGTTATCTATTTCTCCTTCTAAAGCAAATTTCCACCCACTATCAGCTAATAAATTATTTCTTTCTTGTGTTAAACGTAATTTTTCTAATATATAACTTAATTTCAATCTGTAGGGTTCTGATCTATACCTTGTAGCTCTAGCTTCATATGTTTCCGGAAACTTAACTCTGTCTGTTTCAAGTGATTCTAATAAAGAAGAGCTGACTTGACTCCATTGCATCGAGACACTTAATTGGTCTCTAAGATTAGACGTGGCAGTAATATATCTTTCCAACATCAACTGCCTTTGGTAGCAAGCAGTTCTCCATGTGATCTCAGGAGTAACTGATGGATTTCCGTCCCTATCAGAGCCTACCCAAGAACCAAAGTTGCAAAAAGATTCTGGAGGCAACTGAACATCTGGATAATTTTCGGAAAGTGCTTCAGCGATCCTGCCCCGCAATTGTGGCATCGCATTAAATAAAACTTGCTGAAAATAATGCAAGGCATAATCAACTTCATCTAAGACTGAAGGTTTAAATTGATGTAATTCATCAGTTCTCCACCAAAGTCTTACTTCTTCTTTTAATTGAGTTTTTAGAGATATTTTTTCTTCTTTTGTTAGAAATTGCTCAATCTGTATTTTTTTTAACAAATTTGCTACTCTTGTTTGCTTATGTCTAATCGTATGTCTTACTATCTCCGTCGGATGTGCAGTAAAAACTAAACGAATATCCATTTCCTGTAATAACTCCTCTAATTTTCCTGGTGGTACATTTAATTTTCTCAGCCTGTAAAATAATTCTCTAAAAGTTACTGGAGCATTTTGCCTAGCCAATGCTGGAGCAAAAGGATCAAGATTGTCGGGCGATTTTTGAACATCCTTATTGGTAAAGCTTTGAATATATCTATCTTCCTCAACTCTTTGTTCCAAAATATTCACGAGTTGAAAATATAATGAAAAAGCCCTTGCTGCAGCTATAGATTCAGCTAAATCCATAGAATTGACAATATCAACTATTTCATTTTTAAAAGTTTTTGAACTATCACCATCAATTTGTTTTGAATAACTTAATTCTTTAAGTTGTATCAATCTCTCTGCTTGATCATCTGGGCATTCTTCTCTGAGAACGGATTCCCAGAGATCTTCAATTAAAAGACGATTTTTATCAAGTGGGTCCTTGTTAGTTATCAGATCCACATTATTATTTTTTATCTGTCGAAAGGATTCCATATAATCATTATGTCACAAGTGAAAATGTTCAGATCAAAGTTTATTAAAATAATCAAACATTCTAGGCCTCACTCCTAATCATATCTTCGATAGAAATTTTCATTATCTGTTCAATAGAAAGACCTTTTTCATATTGATTTATCCATTTCATAGATTGATTGCCTTCTTCAAGCACTTTATAGATAGGATCTAAAAGATGTTTCATACCAAAATCTTCTGCTGTGGATGATAACTCTGATAATAAGTTTTGAATCCATTCTCTACAAATAACTTTTTTACCATCTTGCCAGTGAATTAACTCTGAATTAAGACTATCTTTAGCAGCATTAATTTCATTTTGATCACATATTTCTGACAACTCATCCATAGAAAAAGTACTAGCATTCAAAGGATCTAAGGTATTTATATTCTCAAAAAGATTTAAAATCCTTAGTTCTATCATGGCGGTTATCCCTAAAAGCAGATTAATATCGTGAACAAAATCACAAATTCTTAATTCTAAACGATCAAGAATTAAAGGTCTTTGGGGACCATTTGGTCGGATTGACGACCAAAAATGCCTAATATTTTGCATGTTTTTATTAGATATATTTTCCTCTATCCAGTCGACATAAGAATTATGATTTACAAAAAAAGGTACCCTACTTGGTGTTTTAGGAAACTGGATCCATCTCTGAGAGTGATTAGTAGTAATTTTATTATTTAAAAAAGGTGAACTAGCACTTAATGATAGATATAGAGCAGCCTCAGATCTTATAAGTCTTATAGCTGTGAAAAGTTTATCTAAATCATTTATTCCTATATTTATATGGACACTTGAAGTTGCAATAGATATTCCATAATTATCTTGAATAAATTGATGATAGACATTGTCAATATCAGATCTTTGAAATTGAATATCGTGTTTAAAACAAAGAGTGGATGAAGGAATGATTGTTAAATTTTTAGTATTTAGCCACTTCCTTAACTTTTTTCTTGGAGTTATTAATTTTTCAAATAGAGAACCGTAGTCTTTTTCAGGTGTTGTTATGTATTCAACGTTTCTGTTATCTGGCTCTTTTACAAAATCAGGGAATTTTTTCTCAATTTCAGCCGAAACTCCAACATGAGAATTTAAAGAACCTGTGAAAAGTTCCACCTCAAAACCCTTATAAAGATTATTTTGACTCATTTATTTATCCAAACAGGCTAATGCTTTAAGTATCCCCTTTGCTTTATTTATCGTCTCTTGATATTCATTTTCAGGAAAAGAATCTGCAACTATTCCAGCTCCTGCTTGCACTGATACATCATATTTCCCATCTATTGAGGGTTTAACTATCATGGTTCTTATCGTAATTGCTGTATTTAATGCACCGTTAATATCTACAGATCCGTATACACCAGCGTAAGGTCCTCTAGCATCCTTTTCAAAGTGCTTAATCAATTGCATAGCTCTTATTTTTGGGGCGCCAGTTACTGTCCCAGCGGGAAAAGATGCTTTGAGCAAATCCCATACATCCGCATTGTTTTTTAAGATTCCCTCAACTTGACTGACTATGTGCATAACATGTGAATATTTCTCAATAACCATTAAATCCTTAACCTTGACAGTACCAATTTCACAAACTCTTCCAAGATCATTTCTCCCAAGATCAATTAGCATCACATGTTCAGCTATCTCTTTTGGATCTTTTAATAATTCCTTTTCTAATTCCAAGTCTTGTTGATTATTTATACCTCTTGGTCTTGTGCCAGCTATTGGTCTTAAGCTTGCAACAATCTGATTATTTTTATTTTTTTCTGCTTTAACCATTACTTCAGGACTTGAACCTATCAGATACCATGAGCCGAAATCAAAAAATGACATGTATGGAGATGGATTAACCATCCTCAAACTTCTATATAAACTAAAGGGATCATTATTGACTTGAGTTTGGAATCTCTGACTTATAACTATTTGGAAGATATCTCCCTTTCTTATGTATTCTTTTGCAGAAAGAACTGCATCCTCAAAATCTTTTTTCTCCCAATTACTCTCTAGATCTAAATTCAAATTCTCATTTTCATTCCAATCTAAAAACTCATTTTCTTTTAAGGGAACTCTCATTAAATTTCTAGTTTTCTGAATTTTAGAAATTGAATTTAGATACAACTCTTCAATTGAGCACTCTTTTGAAGAAGTTGTATCTGCATAAACCACTGCTGTAATACATCTTTTTATTTGATCAAAAACAACTAACTGATCAAAAAACATCCAGGAACCATAGGGGATATTGTCATCTGGCATTTCATTTATTGGAACGCTAGGTTCTATTCGGTTTATTAATTCATAACCCCAAGAGCCATATAACTGTCCAATGGATGGTAAGTCATCCAGCATGATTGACTTGTATTCCTTTGTCCAACTTTTTAAAACATTAAAAGGATCACCTTTATGTGTTTCAGTTTTACCATTATTCCAAGTTTTAACTATTTCTTCCCCATAACAAACTGCTTCCCAAAGAGGTTTTGTAGCAACAATACTCCACCTACCCAAATTCTCCCCACCTTCTACAGATTCAAGAAAAACACCATGGGAATCTTTTGAAGATAATTTTAACCAAGTCGATAGTGGAGTCTCTAAATCTGCTGGCCAAGTTTCTACAATAGGTATAAAATTTTTACCTTCTTTGTAGGCCTTTAAAAAACTACCTTTCTGTGAGCTTATCATATTAACAATGTCAGCCCAAATTATAATTATTTTCTTCTTTTATATCAACTTTAAGGAAGTTAATCAAAAGTATTCTTAGTTGTAAATTTCAAACCAGCTGGATTAGGATTCTCACCTATTCTTCTAGGATTGTGACCTACTTTCTCTCTACCTTCATTTACTTTTTCAGGGAAAACACCATCTTTTGGGTGTAAAAATTCAATATCGCCACCTGGAAAAATTCGGTAGATTTTAAAATCTTCAATTCTTGGTTTGAAGGCTCTCAATTGTGTCCCTAATGCAAGGCATTGTTCTTTTCTTGCAAAGTACATTAAATTATCACCTTCATGCATAATAGCGGCTCCACCGGTTGGCAATTCAAATGCTTGTTCCTTTGAACTTTTCCATACAATTGCATATTTTTCTTCGGTTTCTGCTG
>QCDG01000022.1 GCA_003280995.1 Prochlorococcus sp. AG-355-A09
TAGAAAATAATGAAAATCATTACATTATGAATAAAAAAAAGATTGTGCCATCTAATAGAGTTTCTTTCAACAAAATTAGTTCATTCATGATTAATTGGAGTAACAAATTTGTAGTTATTGCTTTACTAACAATTTCAGCGATAGCTTTATCAAAACAAGCGTGGGCATAATTAGCTAAATTAACTTCATTGTAAGAGATGTAGTTTTGAAAACTAAACAAGAATATTTAATTAGATATAAAGATGGAATTCTTTATTGTGAACTTGCTGATATTTGGATTGATCCAAGCAAGCCAGTAAAAAAGGCATTAATAACTCATGCTCATTTTGATCACTTTACATTTGGCTGTGAAGAATACATTTCTACTAAGGAAACTGCGATACTTCTTAAAGAAAGAGTGGGAGATAATATCAAAATTAAGACTTTTGAATATGGAGAAGAATTTAAGATAAATGGCATTAATATTTCTTTTCATCCATCCGGTCACATCCTTGGATCTAGTCAAATAAGGTTTATTTTTGCTGAAGAAAAATGGCTAATTTCAGGTGACTTTAAGCTTCAAAAAGATCAGACTTGCAAACAATATGAAATAGTAAAAACTGATTATTTAATAAGCGAATGTACTTTTGGTTTGCCAATATTTAAGTGGGATGAATCAAATAAAATAGCAAATGATATTTCAAAATGGATAACTAATTCACCAGAAAAAACTTCTTTACTTTTCTGCTATTCACTTGGAAAAGCTCAGAGATTATTAAACGAAATTAGTCATACAAATTTTAAAGGTAATATTTATTCACATGGCAGTATTCACAAAATGAACAATAGTTATAGGGAACTTGGAATTGATATTAAAGATACTATTAAAATAGAAAATAAAAAAAAGATAGATGAACTTAAAGGAAGTCTAGTATTATTACCGCCATCTTTAAGTAAGGGTTCTTATTTAAAAAATTTCAAAAACATTCAAACAGCTTTTGCGAGTGGATGGATGTCAATAAGAGCTCTAAGAAAAAGATCAGGATATGATAAAGGATTCGCAATCTCTGATCATGCCGATTGGGATGGAATTCTGGAAGTAGTAAAAAAATCTGAAGCAAAAAATGTATTTTTTCATCATGGAGATAGTGAAGCCTTAAGTAAATATTTAGTTGAAAAGGAATCAATAAATGTCCTTTTATTCGGTAAATAAATATGAGCTTAAAAAAGTTTTCAGAATTATTTGGCGATCTAGATTCAATTAATAGTACAAATAATAAAATTGAAGTTATAAAGAATTATTTTTTATCTAATGATCCAATAGATAATTCATGGGCAATATATTTACTAACTGGAAAAAGTAATAAGAGATTTATTAGTGGAAGATATTTAAAAAATCTTTTTTCTAAAATATATGAATATCCTCAATGGTTAATTGATACATGTTATTTAAAAGTTGGTGATTCTGCTGAGGTAATAACGTTATTACTTAAAAATAAAACTAATTCTAGAAAAAAGAAATTATCAAATATAAGTCTCAATGAACTACTAAGCGAAACAATACCTGCATTATCAAAACTTAATGAGGAAGAGAAAAATTTAGAAATTAAAAATCTTTGGGAAACATTACCTGAAGATAACCATCTAATTTTTAATAAAATTCTTACAGGAACTTTTAGAGTAGGAGTCTCTATAGGATTAATAACAAAATCAATATCAAAACTAATTAATATTGATGAAGAAATTATTTCTCATAGATTGATGGGTAATTTCAAGCCTTCAATTGATTCATATGAATTTTTAATTAACAAGAATATCAATCTTGAAGAGTTGAATTCCAAACCATTTCCATTTCTTCTAGCAAATACTATTGAAGATAAAATCTTCAAACATTCAATAAATGATTTTCAATTTGAATGGAAATACGACGGTATAAGGATGCAATTAATTAAAAGATCAGACAATGTTTCGTTATGGACTAGAGGGCAAGAATTAGTAAATCAATCTTTCCCTGAATTAGTAGAGAAAATGTCACATATAAAAGATGATTTTGTTCTTGATGGGGAATTATTAGTTTGGAATTTTAAAGAACAAATTGCCTTTGATTTTTCTTTACTTCAAAAAAGAATAAATAGAAAGTCTCCTACTAGATCAATCCAAATAAAATATCCAATTATTTTTATTGCTTATGATCTTTTAGAGATAAATGGAAGAGATATAAGAGAAATTAAATTAGAAAATAGAAGAATTGAGTTAGAAAAATATTATTCAAAATGGCAAAATAAAACTGAGAATAATGTCTCTAATATTTTCAAAATATGTGATTTAATCTTTCCTAAAGATTGGCCTGATGCTGTAACTTATAAAGAAAAATCTCGAGAAAATAATACTGAAGGATTAATAATTAAAAAAAAGTCTTCTATATACTCCTCTGGTAGAAAAAAAGGCATTTGGTGGAAATACAAAATTGATCCTATGCAACTGGATGCTGTATTAATTTACGCTAAAGGCGGTAGCGGTAGAAGAGCTGGTCTGTATACAGATTACAGTTTTGCATTATGGAAAGACCAAGAATTAATTAAATTTGCAAGTGCATATTCTGGTTTATCGAATATTGAGATTAAAGAGCTAGATAAATGGATAAGGAAAAATACAATAGAAAAATTTGGTCCTGTTCGATCGTTAAAACCAGAAATGGTATTCGAAATATCTTTTGAGAAAATACAAATTTCTAAACGTCATAAGTCAGGCATAGCAGTACGATTTCCAAGAATAACAAAATGGAGAAAAGATAAAAAAATTAATGATGCAGATAGCCTTGAGAATGCTTATGAACTAATGAAAAAAATATCATGAAAAATATTACGAAAAATAATAAGCAAAATAATTTAATTTCTAAAATTAAACAGTTTTTCTCCACAAATGGATGGGAGCCATTACCCTATCAGATCGAATCTTGGGAAGCATTTTTAAATGGAGAGAGTGGAATAATACAAGTTCCTACTGGATGCGGCAAAACTTATGCTGCATTAATGGGACCTCTATCAAAGATAGAAGATCCCAAAAATAATAGAAGTGTGAATATATTATTAATAACCCCTTTAAAAGCACTAAGTAGAGATCTAAAAAATTCCATACAATTAGCAGCTTTGCATTTTAATAAAGAAATCACCGTTGAAATTAGGAACGGAGATACAACCCCATATGAAAAGAAAAAGCAACTAGCAAAACCACCTAATATACTTATTACTACTCCAGAGTCTTTATCTCTTTTACTTTCTAATAAAGAATCTAATAATCTGTTCAAGGAGTTGTCATCGATAATTATTGACGAATGGCATGAATTAATGGGTAGTAAAAGAGGAAACCAGTGCGAGTTATCTTTAAGTTGGCTAAGAGGTAATATAAAAAATTTACAAATTTGGGCAATGTCTGCAACTATTGGAAATATTGAAGAAGCAGCAAGAGCAATTGTTGGGATGAGCGCTATTAAACCCAAAATTATAAGTACAAATATTCAAAAAGAGATAGAAATTATAAGCGTTTTACCAGAGGAGGAAACGACCTTCCCATGGAGTGGCCATCTAGGAATCAGAAGTCATTCTTCACTTTTAAAAATCCTTGATAAAAATAAAAGTACCTTATTATTCACCAATACAAGAAACCAATCTGAAAGATGGTATCAATGTCTTAAATTTTTTCTGCCAGAGATGGAAGACAAAATCGCACTTCATCACGGATCCCTCGATAAAGAAGATAGAAAAAGAGTTGAAGAAGGGGTTAAAGACGGATTAATAAAATGGGTAGTCTGCACCAGCTCGTTAGATTTGGGAGTTGACTTCCAACCTGTAGATCAAATAGTTCAAATTGGTAGTGCAAAGAATTTAGCCAGACTTATCCAAAGAGCGGGAAGAAGTGCTCATAGACCAGGTGGAAAATCAAAAATAATTTTTATGCCTACAAATTCTTTAGAATTATTAGAGATTAGTGCAATGAGAAGAATAATAAAAAGTGGTATATCTGAGGAAATTAGACTTCCTGAATTATCTTATGATGTGCTTCTACAACATCTAATAAGTTTGGCATGTGGAAATGGCTTTGATCCGAAGATTGAGAAAGAAAGAATTAAAAATTGCTGGAGTTATAGAAGCTTAAAAGACAAAGATTGGAATTGGTGTCTTGACTTTTTAGAATATGGAGGAAAATGTCTGAAAGCATACCCAAAATATAAAAAGATAGTTAAAGAAGAATCACAAAATAATAATGAAAACTTTAAATATTTTGTAAAAGATAAATCTTTAATAAGAATGCATAAGTTCAATATTGGGACAATTACAAGTGACAAATTTGTGAATGTCAAATATATGAAGGGTAAATCTTTAGGTAATTTAGAAGAGAATTTTGCTTCAAAATTAAATCCCGGGGATACATTTTACTTTGCTGGCAAAATGCTTCAATTTGTAAGAATAAGGGATATGGTTTTATACGTTAAAAAATCAACAAAAAAAAGTTCTCTAATTCCTGCATGGGTTGGAGGTCAAATGGCAATTTCTGATCTACTTTGTGAGAGTTTGAGAAAAGAAATAGATATATGCAACGAACTAGAAAATTATGATTGCTTAAATTCTGAACTCAATTCATTACGCCCAATATTGAAGAAGCAAAAAGTTCTTTCAAATATTCCAAAGAACGATGAATTCCTTATAGAAATATATAAAACCAAGGATTTATCAAATCTTTTTGTTTTTACACTTGACGGCAAATTTGTAAATGAAGGAATTGCATTTTTATGGGCTTTGAGATTGGCAAAATTAAAACAATCTACATTTAGTATTACTGCTAATGATTTTGGATTTAGCTTAACTACTGCAGAAGATTATGATTTTTCCATAATAAAAAAAGAAGCTGATTACTTTTTAAATAACAAAAAATTAGAAGAAGATCTAGAAAATGCAATTAATTTTTCAGAATTAACAAAACGTAGATTTAAAAATATTGCCCAAATAAG
>QCDG01000023.1 GCA_003280995.1 Prochlorococcus sp. AG-355-A09
GCGTATTTCCTACAAGTTTTGTAGAAGAAAATGGACAGCTTATTGGAGACTATGGTCAGAGATCAATAGGGAGGATTACTTCAGCTGATGCAAGTTTATGGTGGCCCATTTTATGTTGGTATTATGTCAATAAAAGCGGTGATTATGCCTTTGGAAAAAGTCAAAGCGTTCAAAGAGGTATTCAACTTCTACTAGATCTAGTTCTGCATCCAACATTTGAGGGTACTCCAGTACTTTTTGTTCCAGATTGCGCATTTATGATTGATAGACCTATGGATGTATGGGGAGCACCCCTAGAAGTTGAAGTTTTACTTCATGGATGTTTAAAAAGTTGTATTAACTTAATGGAATTAAGTAGAGCAGATCATGTTAGTAGACTTCTAGACCAAAGACTTATTCTTACAAATCAATGGGTTAAGGATTTAGGAAGTTTTCTTTTAAAGCATTATTGGGTTACCAGTCAAACAATGCAAATTTTAAGAAGAAGGCCAACTGAGCAGTATGGTGATGATCAACACTTCAATGAATTTAACGTTCAACCTCAAGTGGTTCCCTCATGGCTACAAGATTGGTTAGAGAATAGAGGTGGTTACTTAATAGGAAATATTAGGACAGGAAGGCCTGACTTTCGATTTTACAGTTTAGGTAATTCTTTAGCATGTATGTTCGGAGTACTGCCTCCTGAAGAACAAAGAGCTTTATTTAGATTAGTACTACATAATAGACAGCATTTGATGGCTCAAATGCCTATGAGAATTTGTCATCCTCATATGGATGTCGAGGAATGGCAAAATAAAACTGGATCTGATCCAAAGAATTGGCCTTGGAGTTACCATAACGGTGGTCATTGGCCAAGTTTACTTTGGTTTTTTGGTACAGCTGTCCTATTACATCAGAAAAATTATGGTTCTGATGATGTGATTCTCATGGAAGAAATGAAATCTCTAATAGAGGAATCATACTGGTGTCAACTTAATCAATTACCTAAGCAAGAATGGGCAGAATATTTTGATGGTCCTACAGGTACTTGGGTTGGACAACAATCAAGGACGTATCAAACTTGGACAATTGTTGGATTTTTACTAATGAATCATTTCTTAAGAAATGAATATAACGATTTAGATATGTTTAAAATTTAAGTTTAAAATAAACCTAAAGTCAGAGATTTATCAATTGGCAAACATGCTCCAATTCCAAGATATATGGTTAGAAAAGTTCCAAATAAGAAAACAGACATTGCTATTGGTCTTCTAAATGGATTAGAGAATTTATTAACGTTTTCGATAAAAGGTAAAATCATTAATCCAAGTGGAATTAATGTTTGAAGTGCGATACCCAAAAGTTTATTAGGAACAACTCTAAGTATTTGAAAAACTGGGTACAGGTACCATTCAGGAAGTATTTCCAGAGGAGTTGCGAAGGGGTTAGCTTTGTCTCCCAACATAGCAGGGTCAAGAACTGCTAATCCGACGACGCAGGCAATAGTTCCTAAGATAACTACCGGGAAGATATATAGTAAATCATTTGGCCAAGCTGGTTCACCATAATAATTATGGCCCATACCTTTAGCTAACTTTGCTCTCAATTTTGGATCAGACAGATCTGGTTTTTTTAATGTAGACATATGGAGAACTAAATAATGGTTTAAGTATAAGAGTTTATAAAGGACCTGAAATACCCTGTTTACGAATCATTAAAAAGTGCATCAACATGAAAACTGCCAATGACCATGGTAATACAAAAGTATGAAGACTATAAAATCTGGTTAAAGTAGATTGCCCAACACTTTCTCCACCTCTAAGGAGTTCAACCATAAAGTCGCCGATTACTGGAATTGCAGCGGGAACACCTGAAACAATTTTAACTGCCCAATAACCCACCTGATCCCAAGGGAGGGAGTATCCAGTCACTCCAAAAGCGACAGTTATAACTGCCATTACAACACCTGTAACCCAAGTTAATTCTCTTGGCCTCTTAAAACCTCCAGTAAGATAAACTCTAAAGACATGAAGGATTAACATCAATACCATCATTGATGCACTCCATCTATGTACAGATCTTATTAACCATCCAAAACTTACATCGGTCATTAAATAACTAACTGAACTATAAGCCTGCGTAACAGTAGGCTTATAATAAAAAGTCATTGCAAAACCTGTTGCAAATTGAATTAAGAAGCATACTAAAGTTATGCCTCCTAAACAATAAAAAATATTTACGTGAGGGGGTACGTACTTGGAAGTTACGTCGTCAGTTATGTCTTGGATTTCAAGCCTTTCTTGAAACCAGTCATAAACAGATGAAGAATTCGCCATCCAAAAAAAAATTAGCTTTGATATAAAGAGCTTACTTAAAATTCTTATACTTGGTGTTAACACTTAACCCAATGAATTCATCTTTTAACAAACTTTTAACATTCAAAACTGTTATCACTGCCTCAATGATCATCGTTTTTTCTATCAATCTTTTGTTGATTGAAAGAGTGGATGCTCTCAGTGATAGCAGGCAATTAGTACTTGACGCTTGGAGCTTGGTAAACGAAGGTTTTTATGATCCAGAAAAGTTTGATGAAATCCAATGGAAAAGAATTAGACAAAAAACATTACAGAAACAAATTGAAACAAGTGAAGAGGCTTATTCCGCAATTGAAGACATGTTAAGACCTCTAGACGATCCCTACACGAGAGTTTTACGCCCCAAAGATTATGAGCTACTGAAATCAAGTAATTTTGGGAGTGAAATTAATGGTGTTGGTCTTCAATTAGGTGAAGATGATAACAATAAAGTTAAAGTTATTTCCACTCTTGGGGGGTCGCCAGCTGAAGAAGCTGGAATAGTAAGCGGGGACATTATCGAGACAGTGGATGGAATCTCATCAGAAAAATTAGGGCTTGCGAGTACCGCCTCTAAGTTAAGAGGTGAATCAGGGACAAAAGTTTTAGTTGAATTATCTACGGAATCAGGAGAAATTAGGGAAGTCGATTTAGAGAGGAGATCAGTAGATCTCAGACCAGTTAGAACAAAAAGATTAAGAGACGATTCTCACACAATAGGATATTTAAGGATCACTCAATTTAGCGAAAGCGTACCCAAAAAAGTTGAAGAGGCTCTTCAAGAGTTAAAAGAGAAAGAGGTTGAGGGCCTAATCTTGGATCTTAGAAATAATTCAGGTGGACTAGTAAGCTCGGGTATTGCAGTTGCAGACTCATTATTGAGTGAGAACCCCGTAGTCGAGACAAAAGATAGAAATGGAATCAAAGATGCAATTATTTCTCAAAAAGAGACATCTTTTGATGGACCAATGGTGACTTTAGTAAATAAAGGCACTGCAAGTGCCAGTGAAATACTTGCTGGTTCTTTACAAGATAATGAGAGGTCAATTCTTATGGGAGAACAAACTTATGGTAAGGGTTTAATTCAATCCCTAAAAAGTTTGGGAGAAGATAGTGGTATTGCTATAACAGTGGCTAGTTACCTAACACCAAATGGTAATAATATTCAAGGCCAAGGTATAACACCTGACAAATTACTTGATCTACCGGATGCAAGTGATTATGGAAGTACTGACGATAAATGGGTGAGGAATGCGGAATTATTTTTAGGGTCGCTTCTAGAAAAAGAAGAAGTTCCAGTTCAAACAATTGAATTAAACAATCAAGAAATTGAATCTTTAAATGGCTAAAGATTGAAAATAAAAAATCTTAAAAATTATGAGTATTAAAAGAATTTTTCATGACCCTATTCATAAAGAAATAGTATTTGATGCAGAAAAGCCAGAAGAATTAATGATTATGGAATTAATTGATACAGTCGCTTTCCAAAGACTAAGAAGAATAAAACAACTTGGAGCGGCATCATTACTTTTTCATGGTGCAGAATCAAGTAGATTTACTCACTCAATTGGTGTTTTTTGTATAGCTAGAAAAATTTTTAAGAGATTAATTGAAAGTAAATCTTCATTTTGTGAAAATAAATTTATTCTTTATGGAGCAGCTCTACTACATGATTTAGGTCATGGACCTTTAAGCCATACCAGCGAAACAATATTCGAGCATGATCACGAACAATGGTCTGAAAACTTAGTTACGAATTATTCTCCAATAAATTCAATCCTCGAAAAGTATGACAAGGATTTACCCAGAAAAATTTGTGAATTATTTCAATCAAAACAACTATTTTCAAAACCTTTAAAAACATTGATAAGTAGTGAGATTGATTGCGATCGTCTCGATTATCTTTTACGCGATAGTTACAACACAGGTACTAATTATGGTTTAGTTGATTTAGAGAGAATAATTTCAGCTCTTACCTTTTCACCTGATGGGAATATTGGAATCAAACCAAAAGGAGTGATCGCTATTGAGCATTTCCTTGTTCTTAGAAACTTGATGTATAGAACTATCTATAATCACAAGATAAATGAAATATCAACATGGATTCTAGAAAAAATATTACACACAATAAAACATAATTTTGATAGGAATATTTGGATAGATAATTCTCTGCATAAATGGATTTTTTCACCTTCAAAGATTGATTTTGATGATTTCATAAGAAATGATGATATAACTTTTTATTATCATTTGATTAGATGGAAAGATGAATCTTTTGAGCCACTTTCTACACTATGCAAAATGTTTATTGACAGAAATTTA
>QCDG01000024.1 GCA_003280995.1 Prochlorococcus sp. AG-355-A09
ACAGAAGATTTATACAATCTTTATAAAAAATCGTCCTACCTAGCTATTGATACTGAAGCAATGGGTTTAATTCATGGAAGAGATAGACTCTGTTTAGTACAAATATGCAATGAATTTAAAAGAACATCGTGTATAAAAATCCAACTTAATACATCTTCTTCACCTCATTTAAAAAAACTTCTTGAAGATGAAAAAATCACAAAAATATTTCACTACGCGAGATTTGATGTCGCAGCTCTAAAATGCAATCTTGAAATAAATACAAAAAATATTTTTTGTACAAAAATTGCTAGTAAGTTGGCAAGAACTTACACAAATAAACACGGTTTAAAGGATTTAATTAATGAATTGTTAGGTGTAGAACTAGACAAAAGCTCGCAAAGTAGTGATTGGGGTAGCAACGAAGATTTAACAAAAGATCAGTTAGATTATGCAGCAAATGATGTTAGATATTTAATTGAAGCTATGCATAAATTAAAAGTTATCTTAAAAAGAGAGAATAGATATGAATTAGCTCAAAAATGTTTCGAAACAGTATCTGTACACGCTGATTTAGACATACTAAAATTCTCAAATATATTTGAACATTAAAAATCAATCTTCAGTTAAAAAATTATCTTCACCATCAAGAGTTTCCATAAGCTTATCAAGTATTCTTGAAGAACTTAAATTATCTCCATAATTTTTTTCACAAATTTTTAAAACATTTTGAGCAACTTGTATTTTTTCTTGAATAGTTTTCGAACCTTCTTTTGCAATTTGAATTTCTACTTTCTTTTTAGCAGAAGATAAGCTTATACTCATCTGTTTTGCAATCTCTGCACAAATTTTTAAATATTGACGATCATTTATTGGATACATAAAAGAATTAATAATTTATAAGCTAGTGCCATCTACTACGATAACAAATGAAGGTTTAAGGCATCTACGATTTTCTTACTTGCTCCAGATTCCCCCATTCTTTTTTTCCCAATTTTTGCTTGTTTAAGCCTATCAACTTTGCCTTTCAAAAGTAAACTTAAACGTTTTAAAAGAATTTTTTTGTTCTTGCAAACTAAAACACTTCCTCCCAATAATCTTGATTGCCTTTTTGCAAATGATTTTGTAAATTGTGGTCCAGGCCCCGGTAGAGAAAGCGATGGAATTCCAAGCCCAGCAATTTGCTCTGTAGCAGTTCCTGCATTAGACAAGCCAACTTCTGCCATATTGGCCCATGAATTGAATTTACCTTTTCCAATCACTACATATTGATCTTTCTTTTTCCATACTGAGTCTTCATCAATTAGAAATTTAACTTTACTCTGTTTTATAAAACCATATTTATTTAAATAATTTTGAATTTGAATCACATTAGTATTAATGCTCAAAGGCAAAAGTATTAACAATTCCTTTGATAAATCGAAATCTTGCAAACAATTTAGAAAATTATCAAGATTTTTAAGAGCTTCAGGGTATCTACTTCCAATTAATAAAATAATCCTTTTAAAAGAAATAATATTTGATATCTTATCGTTTGTTACATTAACAAAATCCATCATTGGATTACCCAAGTATTTTGCATCAATATTTTTTTTATACAAATTATTAGCTGTAATTTTATCTCTCATAATTAAATTTTTACATCTTGGAGATTTCATTAAAAACATTTCCCATGGGTCCCATTCAGAACCTTTCAACTTATGATAAAAATCGCTTAAATCCCAACCTGGACCACTACTCCAAGTATGATCACTTTTGGGAGTTCCAATGAAACTAAAGTCGCATTCTGAAACCCAAGCACAGAGTAATGGCAAGAAATCGCCTACTGCAATAATTTTGCAGTTATGTTTTGACTTCTGTTTGACAAGTAGAAAATTTCTTAAATTATCGATTAAAAATCCTGCAAACAAATCAAGCATAAATCCCTTCAGACTTTGATTGCTAAAACCTCCACTAGGCAGCTCTTTTAAATATCCTATTTTACGAAAATTCTTTGATTTTATGGAATTAAATACATCTCCATTTCCTACTAATGGTAAAACTTCAATACTTTTATTTTTTATTTTTCTTAGTAATCTTTTTATGATCTCCGATGCGATTACATCCTCTCCATGACCATTGCATATAAATAATAGAGAATGAGACACCTTACTGTTAAGATCATAAAAAGACTCAATCGAATCTTTTTCGGCGGCATGGCCAAGTGGTAAGGCAGAGGATTGCAAATCCTTTATCCCCAGTTCGAATCTGGGTGCCGCCTTATTTAATTTTTTTACACATTTAATTATGAAGTTTTCTAAGAACTTTAATTTCAAATAAAGGTTATAAACTTTCAATTACTTATTGATTTATAGAAAAAAAATCTTTTTTTTTTAATAATACCTGATATCGATTATTTATATAAGAATTTGAATTATTTTAGTAATCATTATCTGCCACACACATTCCTAAACATCTAACACCATTTGATGCAGTCCTTTTGCAATGATTACATAAAATAGGATCTTTCTCTGAAGTAAGGTTAATTTTTGAATTATTTTGGCCTTTAATACTTATTAACTCTTGTGTTGAATCAAATAGAGTCATTCTTGGAATCATCATTTGAATCGATACTAACAACAAGTGAAGCATTAGTGTTGGAAGAAGGTATATCCATAATTTTTACAGTTTCTTTAGGCTCATCAATAACTTGATTTTCTTCAGTACTTTCATCAACTGCACAAGCTTCAAGAGCCTCTCGAAGTAGTGAATCAAAAGTTGCTCCAGGCAATCTATGTCTTGCGACCTCAAGAAAAGTTCTAGGTAAAGATTCAGATGCAGCATCTCGCAAAGCAGGATTATTCTTTCTATGTTCTTGTTCTTCTTCTATTGATTTAATAAACCTCAGTGTGACATCTCTTTTGGTAGAAGCTTTTATAAGCGTATCGTTTTCCGGATTACTAACATTAGGTTCATTTTCAAGATCACTAAGTCTTTTTTCCAAACTATTTAAAACTTCATTAGCTTCTTTACTAATATGCGCTAATTGACCATCGGACAAATTAGGCAAATCAGCAACAAAAACTTTCCCATGATCCCTTAGTGTCAAGAAAGTTGGCCTTGGGCCTTGAGCCTGTCTACCAATTGATTCAGAATTATTACCTATTGGTCTTTTTGGAGGTGTGGGACCAGCTGAACTACGTCTACGTGTAATTCTTTGATTATTTGCAAAGGGCATTGAATAAAGGTTAAATCTTAATACTTAAACTTCCGATATAATTCGGCTGTAATTTTATTATATTACACCTAACTTTTTCATTTGGGTATAAAAAAAATTTTTTAAAACTCATTAAAAAAAGATGTAAAAATTTAAGTTAAAATTTCTGGTAAAAATTTACTAATTGTTGAATCATTTTTTCGAACTATCTTTCCAATTTCCCAACTATCTATATCATGATCTTTACAGATACTTAATATCGCATCCTTAAATTGTTTATCAATAATTAAACAAAATCCCACTCCAAGATTGAAAGTATTCCAAAAATCTTTTTCAGGAATAGATCCTTTCTCTTTAAGGAATTTAAATAAAATAGGTATTTGCCAAGAACTGGTATTGATATAAGGAATAAAATCAGAAGGAATACATCTTGGTAAATTTTCTGGAATTCCTCCTCCAGTTATATGAGACATTGCTTTAATTTCTATATCTTCAGATAGCATTTGGTTAATCACATTATTGTAAATTTTTGTAGGTTTCAATAACTCTTCATAAAAATTTAAGTGAGAAACTTTTTCAAATTCTTTATCTATTTGATTATTGTTTTGAATAATTTTTCTTACTAAACTAAAGCCGTTACTATGCACTCCATTACTTTTTAAAGCAATTATTAAGTCATTTTCAGAGACTTTTTTACCATTAATAAGCTTATCCTCATCAACTATTCCAACACAAAATCCTGCAAGATCATACTTATTTTTTGAATAAAATCCTGGCATTTCAGCAGTTTCTCCGCCGAGTAATGAACAGTTATTTTCTCCGCATCCATGTGAAATTCCCTGAACAACCCTCAATAATTGTTTTTTGTCAAGCTTACCGGTAGCAATATAATCTAGAAAAAATAAAGGTTTTGCACCACTTGTAATGATATCGTTCATGCACATAGCAACTAAATCAATACCAACCTCAAAGTGAAAGTTTTTACTTTGGGCTAATTCTAATTTTGTTCCAACACCATCAGTCCCTGAAACAAGAACTGGTTTTTTAAAACTATCGATAGGAATTCTAAACAAACCTCCGAACCCGCCAATACCCTCAATCACATTAGATGTATGAGTTCCTTCAACTGCCTGTTTAATTTCAGAAAC
>QCDG01000025.1 GCA_003280995.1 Prochlorococcus sp. AG-355-A09
CTTGTACACTTCCAAAGACTAGGGGTTTATTTAATATCAGGCATGAATCATTTATTAAATATCTTGTGCCAAAGTTATCCGAGCAATCACAAATAACATCAAACTCATTTATTAATTCAAGAGCATTTTTAGGATTAATTCTCTTAGAAAAGGTTAATATTTCACAATTTGGATTGAATTATTTAATTCTTTCTTTAGCTGAATCAATTTTAAGATCACCAATAGTGTTCGTTTCATGAATTATCTGTCTCTGGAGATTAGACTTTTCAACTTGATCATTATCAACTATTCCTATTCTCCCAATTCCTGCTGCAGCTAAATAAAGCAAAACCCAACAAAATTCTCTTAATTGATGTTAGAGAAAATGAAGAATTTTCTAAATCTGCAATAGAGGGATCTATCTCAATTCCTCTAAGTGATTTAAACCAAGAATCTGACTTAAAATTAGTTCAAAAAGAAAGTGTAAATAAAGAGGTTTTCACTATATGTAAATCGGGTAAACGTTCTGCAAAAGCTTCAAGAATCTTGTCTAAATTCAAAATACAGTCAAGATCTATTGAAGGCGGCATTGAAAAGTTAAAAAAAATATTGTCCAATTAAAGTTTAAGAAAAGTTAGTAATCTACACCTCTTTTCAAATCAACTCCCACATTTGCATAATGCTTATGACAAACCATTTCAGAGTAGACATCAGCTAGTTCAAAGTATGAAGGTTCATTTTTACACCTTCCAGTAATTACAACTTCTGTATCTGCTGGTTTTTTTAAGAGCGTTTGATGTATTGATTCCACAGGTAACAACTCTAAATCAACAGTTGGATTCAATTCATCTAAAATGATTGTTTTATACAAGCCAGACAAAATAGCAGCTTTAGCAATTTCCCATGCTCTCTCTGCCTCAACATAATCAATTGGCTGTTGCTGACCTCTCCATACGATGGCATCTCTGCCTGAACGCAAATGATCTACTAAATGAGGGTAACTCTCTCTCAAAGCTTCTATAGCAGCATCTTCGGTATATCCATTTCCACCTTTTAACCACTGTAATATTAAAACTCTATGACTTTTATCTTGAGATATTCCTTTACCAATAGCTTGAAGAGCCTTACCGAGTGCACTTGTTGACTTACCCTTTCCTTCACCTGTGTAAATCTCAATTCCACCACTAGAACTACTTTGTCTGCTTTGTTCTGATAAGTCTCTTATCAAACGTGGTCTCATTTCTGAATGGAGTTGAGATATTCTTACCAAAGAGGGCGGGGCTGCCCTACCAGTAATAATAATTTCTAATCCATCTGGACGATTTTGAAGAGAATCAACTACTTCATGGATATCAAGCATTCCTAAATCAAGAACTGGATTCAACTCATCAAGAACAACTACAGAATAAAGAGAACTAGCAATTGCTCCTTTAGCAATATTCCAACCTCTTTCGGCCTCACCAACGTCAGACTTTGTCACTTGGTCAGCAGTAAAGAATTCAGATCTTCCTGTCCTTACATGGTCAATTAAATGGGGGAAGCCTCTTTGTAAAGCCTCTATAGCTGAATCTTCGTCATATGGCCTCTCAGGGCCTTTTAAAAATCTTAGAAGTAAAACTCTTGATTGTCTTTTTTCGCATATTCCTAATCCTATTGTCCTGAGAACTACTCCCAATGCAGCTTGACTTTTCCCCTTACCCTCTCCATCATAAATATGTAATTGACCTTTTGATCTCTCTTGACTGTCACTTGCTGTGACAATTCCAATTCCTCTATTTCTACTCGTATTCGTCAATTGAACAAAATTAGTAAATTTAATCTAAGATATAGATAATAATATTATTAAAGATTTAATAATAAATTCAACCTATTCATAGGTAATTTGAATTTTAAAGTAATTAGCATGTTCAATCAACTAGAAATTCTCTCTGATGAACAAAGTGAAAAGCTTTATACAATTAGAAGATACATTAAGAATCTTGATAGCGTTTGTATTGCTTATTCCGGGGGAGTTGACAGTACATTAGTAGCATCATTAGCATACGAGCAATTAGGTAGCAAAGCAATTGCTATAACTGGTATTTCTCCTGCATTAGCTAATACTCTTCGTGAAGAAGCAAGAAGGCAAGCAAAATGGATTGGAGTAAAGCATTTAGAAATTAAAACATCAGAATTAGACCAATCAAGTTATAGTAAAAATCCTAAGGATAGGTGCTTTACATGCAAAAAAGAGCTTCACAAGCATACAACATACCTCTCTAAAAAACTTAATTTCAAGATTGTTTTAGATGGAGTCAATCTGGATGATCTTAAAGATTACAGACCAGGTATACAAGCCTCAAAACAAGCAGGAGTTATCTCTCCCCTTGCAAAATTTAAAGTCTCAAAAAAAGACATTAGGGATATATCAAGAGCATTGGGTTTCCCTTGGTGGGATAAACCGGCTCAACCTTGTTTATCATCAAGATTTCCTTATGGCCATGAAATAACTAGTGAAAGACTAAAGATGGTTGAGAAAGCAGAAGAATATCTTAAAGAATGTGGATTATCGGAGGTTAGAGTTAGATGCCAAGGCTCAACTGCAAGAATAGAAATTCCCCAAGATGAATTAAAAAATTTTTTTAACAAATATAATTTTAATGAGTTAGTTCAATATTTTTCGAATTTAGGATTTAATTGCACAAGTTTAGATCTTGAGGGACTAGTAAGCGGAAAATTAAATAGGTAAATATTGTCAAACAAATGTTCTGATCTGTTTAGAGACTGCTGAAGGCGGATTTCGCTCAATGACACGCAAAGAATGTTCTTTAGCCATCAAAGATTCAATTAAATATTGACTAGCTAGTTCAGGCATCATATTTTTACCACATGTAAAAATATCGACTGCCGAATAATTAGATTCAGGCCAAGTATGTATTGATATATGAGATTCTGCCAGTAATGCAATTGCAGTAACACCCTGAGGCTCAAATTTATTACTAATCAAATTCAAAACGGTTGCATTTGCCAATTTAGCAGCTCTATTTAAAATACAGCGCAAAAAGGATTCGTCATTTAATTTTTCGCAGTCGCATCTATAAAGTTCCAACAAAAGGTGTTTACTTTGATGCTTTAATTTTTGCTCATTACTCAACGAACTTAAAATTTGACTTTTTTTGTAGATTTCCATTTAAGAAATTTATATGAAATTAAGATTAGCTAAAAATCATGCCTTTTTTAAATTATAAGTGAATCATTTGTGACGAACCTAAGAAAGACTGATTAAATTTATCTAGATGTGTCGCACTTATAAAACATTGACTATCTTTACCAACAGAATTTAATAACAAATTTTGCCTGGTTAAATCTAATTCCGCCAAGACATCATCCAATATAAGTATTGGAGGAACATTTAATGTTTTAGTTAATAAATCGAGTTCTGCCATCTTTAAAGCCAAGATAAAAGTCCTTTGCTGTCCCGAGGAACCATATTTTCTAACTGAAACATTATTGATTAGAAACTCAATATCATCACGATGAGGTCCAAAATTACATTTACCAGTCAATGCTTCTATTGAACGCTGATTTAAGAGTTGTTCTGCTATTTTTTTACTAATCACTTCTTCCTCTTCTTCTTCTGGACTTATATTTTGTATCCCCGAAAGATAATTTATGTCTATTTGCTCTTTAGATTTACTTAGATGATTATGCCAATATTCAACATAAGGTTTTATTTTTAATAAAGCTCTTCTTCTACGCCTAAAAATTCTTGTACTTATTATTGACATTTGAATATCAAAGCTTTCAACAATATCTGTAGATTGAGTTTTTAAGAAACTTTCCGAACGCCAAAAATGACTTCTTTGTTTTAAAAGCCTATTAAATCTACTTATCAGGTCTAAATATACTGGTTCAAGCTGAGATACGACTTTATCAATCCATGTTCTTCGATAACTGGGTTCACTTCTAACAATATCAATATCGTTAGAACAAAAACATACACTCCGTATATAGTTCTTTATTTCACTCTGCCTTTTCAAGATTGATTCATTCACATAAATTCTTTTAGGGCCTTTTCGGAATAAATTTAACTTTAAATCGTCTTCAAAGTTTATTTGTCCTATAACAACAGCCATATCACTTTCGTTCTCTATTAAGTCTTTATCGCTTA
>QCDG01000026.1 GCA_003280995.1 Prochlorococcus sp. AG-355-A09
AGCAAGAGAGCAATTCAATAGGGACTTTTTGGGCAAGGATTAATCCAATTTGTTAGATAAAGAAGTAATAGTTATTGGTGCTGGTCTTGCAGGATCAGAAGCTGCGTGGCAAGTTGCAAATTCTGGTGTACCAGTCAAACTAGTTGAAATGAGACCTATCAAATCAACTCCGGCTCATCATACGGGTGAATTTGGAGAATTGGTTTGTAGTAATAGTTTTGGAGCTTTAAGTCCTGATAGAGCTGCAGGTCTATTGCAAAAAGAACTTAGAATTTTTAAATCATTGATAGTTCAAACAGCAGACAAATTTGCTGTACCAGCAGGAGGCGCTTTAGCAGTTGATAGATCTAAATTTAGTATCGCTTTAACTGATGTTTTATCTAATCATCCTTTAATTGAAATTAAGAGATTTGAACAATTAGATCTCCCAAGCAAAGATAATATAACAATCCTTGCGACTGGTCCCTTAACTGCCGAAGAATTGTCCTATGAAATTCAAGCTTTTACAGGTATCGATGCGTGTCATTTTTTTGATGCCGCTAGTCCTATTATTTATGGAGATACCATTGATGAAGAGATTGTATTTAAAGCTAGTAGGTACGATAAAGGAGATCCGGCATATCTTAATTGCCCTATGAATGAAAATGATTACATCCATTTCAGAAATTTGCTCAAAAAAAAGACCTGCTGTTAAGCAGGTCTTTCTTTGTGTGTAGTTTTTTCTATCTAAGTTATTAGAAAGAGAATGAAGTTTTAACAGCTACTCCTGTTTCATCATCTGCACCATCAACCTCTTTGATGAAGATACCTGGTGTGATAGTCATGCCATCATTGATTGCATAAGAGTAAGACGCTTCATATGTAAGAGTCTCAGTCTCACTATCAGCAAATAAATCAGTAGTTGCAGCAGCAATGTTAACTGATCCAGGACCAACTTCTGGGAAAGATAGACCAACAAAGTATCCATCTTTTTCAGTAGTTCCATCATCTGAAGTTTCAAAACCAACACTTAAGCTTGCTAAATCAAAAGTGTAGTAACCGTTAAGACCCCAGTATGTTGTGTCAGAACCTGTTCCACCATCATCACTAACGTATGCAACAGCTAGTCCGTAACTGTCTGCTGAATAAGCAGCGTTAAGACCGAATGCGTCTTCAGCATCACCTAAGATTTCTGTATTTCCGGATGTTACTCCACCAGCTAGTGAGAATCCAGAGTCAAATGCATAACCTAAAGCTGCAGTAACACCTTTACCGCCTGCACCCATAGAGTTACCAGTACCACAATCGTCAGGTGTCATGTCAGTGAATGCACTATAAGTACAAGCTCCTGTAAAAGCAGTACTTAAGTCAGTTGAATCACCAACTACCATTGATGCTCCACCAACAGGGAATGAATAAGTAACACCATCAACAATTAGAGAAGTTCCTGTGTCAAATCCCATTGTGGATCCAAGAACAGATGATGTTCCACTACCGTTATCAATAGCTATATCAAGTGAATCTTCACCTGTGAAACTTGTTGATAAACCAATGTTAAATTGGAAATCTAAACTTGTTGTTTCGCTAGATGCACCGTCGATAGCACCTAAAACAGCGTCAACGCTAAATGATGCTGTAGTTGTTTCTGAGAAGCCACCATCAGGGCTACCACTATCAACTAAACCTTCTCCTCCAGCAAGTAAAGAGTTATACTTGGGTTCTTCATTTACGAATGCATTAGCAAGGTCAAGATGCTCTAGATTAGAGTATTTTGAGATATCATTTAAGTTGGCCTCGCCAGCAAAAGCAGAAATTGGAGCAAGTAGACCAATCGTTGCTGGGGCTACTAACAAGCTTTTAAAAAGCTTCATAAAAAATCCTCACACAATTTAAGGTATTCTAAAAGTAATCTATTTGCCTAAAATTAACAACTACCAGTAGACAAAATTCGAGCTGACCATTATTAAGAAACACTCTGCTTTATGAAATCTTATCTCCAAGGATTTTATTGGTTTTAATAATATCAATTGCAGGTTCCAAAAGTTCCTTGTATTCTTTCCATATGCCTATAGAAGAAGAATAAAATTTCTTTCTTATTTGAGCGCTACTGGCGGTGTATACATTTCTTTTATTTTGATGGGGCGAAAGATATTTTTCGTCCCAATCCCAATCAAGCCAATTTATTATCCCAGGTATAACATTATGAGGATTTTCAATTAAATCCTCATAGTGATAATCATAAATATTTTCACCATATTTATTTTTATATTCCTCCATAGTTTCAAAATAATTCAGATATAAACTAGAAATATCAGTCAAAGAGAAAGAGAAAGACTGCTTTAAAAAGTTTGCTCTGTATATTGATAAAATATTATCAAGAGGGTTTCTTATGCAGTTTATTATTTTTGCATTAGGAAAAAAATTAGAAATTATGGGGCAGTAAATATAATTGAATAAATTTTTGTCGGTGTAAATGATAGAGGACTGAAATTGATTTATAACTTTTTTTTCGTATAAGTTATAAACATCCTCAAAATCTTTAGTTTCCTTGATGGATTCCTCTAAAAAGTTAACCTCACCCATATCAGTTACTTCGGGATTTAAGCTCAATATGTTTTCCAGTAAAGTGCTTCCTGACCGTGGCATTCCAACAATAAAGATATAATTAGAAGAATTTTCTAAATATTTATTTTTAGAATTTTTAATTTTTAATGATCTATAGTATTCAGTATGTTTTTTTTTCAGACTTAAGTCAGATTTTTTATACTTCGTGCTTTCGTCGTTGGCACTCTTGAGATATTTTGCACTTTCTTTAAATTTTCCTTCCTTATGTAGCAAATTTGAGATTGCAAAAGCTGCGTAGATTTTTGCGTTTGGATTGAGCTTCTCTAGTTTTGTATTTAATAAAAAATTTAATTCATTTTTATGATTCTTAAAATCATAAATCCCAGATAATTC
>QCDG01000027.1 GCA_003280995.1 Prochlorococcus sp. AG-355-A09
TTGGTACACCTTTGTTACTATCATCAACGAGAGGGATTTCAATAGGAATTTGAGCTAATAATGGTAAGTCATTTTCTTTTGCTAATGTTTGTCCACCACCTTTACCAAAAATTTCATATTTTTTACCTGGCATATCTGGCGGAATAAATACTGACATATTTTCTACAATTCCCAGTAAAGGTACTCCGAGTTGTTTAAACATTGCTAATCCCCTCCTTGCATCTTGCAAAGATACTTGTTGAGGAGTAGTGACAACTATAGCTCCAGAAATAGGCACAGATTGAGAAAGGGATATTTGAGCGTCTCCCGTTCCTGGAGGCAAGTCAACAACCAAAAAATCAAGATTATTCCATTCAACTTGGTACAAAAATTGTCGGATAATACTATTAAGCATTGGTCCTCTCCATATAACTGGCTGACCTTCTTCTATGAGGAAACCCATTGATACCAATGAAATTCCATATTTTTGTATTGGTATTAACCTTTGATCACTGCCACTACCCTCTGTAACCTTTGGATTCTGTTCGGCAACTCCCATCATTGAGGGAGCATTAGGTCCATATATATCCGCATCTAGCAAACCAGTTTTTAAGCCTAATTTAGCTAGAGAACAAGCGAGATTAACTGCAATGGTACTTTTTCCAACTCCACCTTTACCACTGCTAACAGCTATGATATAACGAATCCCTTCTATTTTCTGCAACTCAGTAGCATTACTTTGATTTTGAGATTCTGTTTTGGAAGGATTATTATCTATTTCTATTTGAACATCATCAATATCTTCAAAATCCAGTAGTACTTTTCTAACTTCTTTTACGATTCTATCTCTCTGAGAATTTGCAAACGAGGGTAGTGATAATGTTACGATGGCTCTCGGTATAGTTACTCTTACATTTTTAATCCAAGCTAATTCAATTACATTTTTCTTTGATCCAGCATCTAGAACTTTTTGTAAAGCAAAATTCGCATCTTCTCTTGTGGTCATTAAATTTTTAAATATTTTGACAAGGTAGTCGACTGTTTAAAAGATTAAGAACTATGTCGAACTATCAAATAATAGGCAATAAGGCCCCCCTAAGAGAAATTATAAAGAGAAACTTATAATTAACCAAAAAATTTTTTCTTCAAGATTTACTAAATACATGTTGAAAGAACCTCCTAAAAACTCGAGAGAAAAAACTAAAAATCTCTTATTAACTCTACAAGACAAAATTTGTTCGGGACTTGAGAATGTAGACGGCAAAGGAAAATTTAAAGAAGAATCCTGGCTTAGAAACGAAGGTGGCGGTGGAAGATCAAGAGTGTTGAAAAATGGTTCTATTTTTGAGCAAGCAGGCGTAAATTTCTCGGAAGTACAAGGAAAAGAATTACCTCAATCTATAATTTCTCAAAGACCCGAAGCAAAAGGTCATGAATGGTTTGCTACGGGAACCTCTATGGTGTTGCATCCTAAGAATCCTTACATTCCTACAGTCCATCTGAATTATCGATATTTCGAAGCTGGTCCTGTTTGGTGGTTTGGGGGAGGTGCAGATTTAACCCCTTTTTATCCTTATCTTTCTGATGTAAGGAATTTTCATAATGAACATAAAAAAGCTTGTGAGAAAGTTGATCAAGATTTGCATAAAGTTTTCAAACCATGGTGTGATGAATATTTCTTCTTGAAGCATAGAAATGAATCAAGAGGCATAGGAGGTATTTTTTATGATTATCAAGATGGTTCAGGCAATATTTATAGAGGAAATAATCAAAATGGAGAAGCATCAAAAGCTGCACAAAATATTGGCAGATCTAATTTAAATTGGAATGATCTATTTTCTTTAGCGGAAAACTGTGGGCAGGCATTCCTCCCTTCATATTTACCCATTATTCATAAAAGAGCTTCTCAAACATATTCATCGAAGGAAAGAGAATTCCAGCTATATCGAAGAGGTAGATATGTCGAATTCAATTTAGTTTGGGATAGAGGAACAATTTTTGGACTACAAACAAATGGCAGAACTGAATCTATATTAATGTCCTTACCGCCTTTAGCTAGATGGGAATATGGATATAAAGCTAGAAAGAATTCTCGAGAAGAATTTCTCACATCAATTTTTACAAAACCCCAAGATTGGTTTAACGATAAAGAGTTAGAGATATTCTGTATAGAAAATAATATTTTTGATTAAAAAATTATCGAAAAAACTTTTAAAATGTCTTAGATAGGTGTTTTAAATAAAGAACCATCACTTTTCAATTGAAGTTTTTCTCCGAGTTCATTTTCTAAAGAGATTAATTCATCCCTATGGGCTCTAAGTCTCATAAAAGTTGAATCATTTTCATTTTCGTTGATCAACCTTAATTCAAATTTCTCTTCTCTAGCTGATTTTTTAAAATAAACAATTCCAGACAAAGGTCCACCAATTAATCCCAAAAGAATAGGCCACCAACCCATTCCAGGATATATTTGAATAATTACTAATCCCAAAGCACATGAACCAAAACCGCCAAGAAAACCTAAAAAAATTGCTAAAAATTTACTAGAAACAACTTGACCCTTGAATATTAAAATTCTTTGTTCAAAATCTCCTCCTGTTTGCTTCCATCCCCTCAAATTAAGCCATTCACATAAACCATTTAAAACCTTAATTGAATTCTGAGAAGATGAAATCTCAACTATGGTTGTTCTATCTTTACTGGAAGCCCTAAGAAAAAAAAATAATCCTATGGCCAAGAGAATTGTCAGCAATAAT
>QCDG01000028.1 GCA_003280995.1 Prochlorococcus sp. AG-355-A09
TCCAAAAGAATTATCCTCTGCATTATGTGGATTAAATCGAATTGGACATTTTGATGGCGTTTGTACAGTAGTTTATAGATTACTTAATCTCATCAAACCAAAAAATCTTTACTTAGGAGAAAAAGATTGGCAACAACTTTTAATTTTAAAAAATCTTGTCGTTAGTAAGAAATTAAATATTGCTATTAAATCCATTCCTACACAAAGAGATTTTGATGGAATACCTTTAAGTTCACGTAATGTACATTTATCAAAAAACGAAAGGAAATTGATTAGGTTTTTTTCCAGTGAGTTATTAGAAGCAAAAAAAAATTTTCAACAAGATAAAAAGATCAATTTAAATCAAATAATTAACAAGCTATCAGCAAAAAAAATTTCAATTGAATATTTAGAACATTTACACCCTCATACACTCCGCAAGGCAAGGCTTGAGGATAATATTTCATTATTGGCTGGTGCGATAAGATGTGGAGAGACAAGATTAATTGATCACGTTTTTCTAATGAAAAGAAGGCCGATTATTGCAATTGATGGTCCTGCAGGTTCGGGCAAAAGTACTGTAACAAAGTTAGTAGCGAAGAAACTTAAACTTTTATATTTAGATACTGGCGCAATGTATAGGGCATTGAGTTGGCTTATGATAAAAGAAAGTATTGATTATAAAAAAGAAAAAAAATTACAGAATATTCTTAAAGATATATCTATAGTTTTCAAGTCGAATACCAATTCAGATCAGGATGTTTATGTTAATAACTACTGTATTACTGAAGAAATTAGGTCGCAAAAGATAAGTTCCATCGTTTCTAAAATTTCCTCAATAAAAGAAGTAAGAAAATTCTTAGTAGAAGAACAAAGAAAAATTGGAGAATCAGGCGGACTTGTAGCTGAGGGAAGAGATATAGGAACTACTGTTTTTCCTCATGCAGAACTTAAAATATTTTTAACTGCTAGCATCGATGAAAGAGCAAAAAGAAGAAAATCTGATAAAAATAGTAAAGATTCACAAGAAATAGATCTTCATACATTAAAAGAACTTATAAAGAAAAGAGATTTTGAAGATTCCAATAGGGAAATTTCACCTCTAATAAAGGCGAATGACGCAATAGAAATTATTACGGACGGATATACAATTAATGAGGTAGTTGATAAAATTATTGACCTTTATAATGACAAGATTCCAAAAGAGACTGAGATCAAATAAATTCAAGATATACTTTCTAAAAAACCGTTTACAGAGTCTTCTAAAATATCAAGGACATAATCGAAGCCCTCATCACCGCCAAAATATGGGTCAGGAACTTCTTGCTCATTAAATACTGATCTAAAATCTTGTATTTTTTTTATTGATGCAAAACCAGTTGAAGCTGTTCTATTTTGAAGATCTTGAATATTTCTAAAATTTGAATCGTCCATCGCAAGAATATAGTTAAATTCGTCAAAATCTTTGCTTGTAATTTGACGAGCCCTGCTTAAGATATTTATATCTCTTCTTTCTGCCGCAATTCTCATCCTAGAGTCAGCTTTTTTTCCAATATGCCAACTCCCAGTTCCAGCAGAATCTACAACAAAGCCATCGGTTAATCCCTTCTTTTCAAGTAGACTTATAAAAATAGCTTCTGCTGCAGGAGACCTACAAATATTTCCCAAACATACAAAAAGAACAGAAATTTTATTCATATGATTTCAAATTCTTATAGATTATAAGACTTTTAAGTAGTAAATAAAACTTCTTCAATTAAAGATTCAGTAAATTCTTTACCAAACAAACTCGACAACATTGGCCTTGCTGGATCGTTATCTCTTCTATAATTCAAATAATTATTTTGACCGTTTATTAATTCTTTTTGCAATTCAATATTGACTTCTTTGCTTTCGAAAAGAATTTCCAAATACAAATCAAGATATTCCTTAAATGATTTATAAAGCTGATTAGTAATTAAAAAATCACTACTTTCTTCTTTTGGTAATTTTGACCATATTACTCCTGGAGAAAAAAATCTAGCTACATCCTCAGACATTTCTTCAGCAAATGGGAGTTCTGAATGACAATTATTTTTGAGTTTTATAAGTTTTTCTAATAAATCATTATTGTATTGATTTTGTATTTTTAATGAAGGCTGAAAATCTAACACTAATAAATAACTATTAGGTAGAGAAACAAAATCTACTCCAAAAAATGGGACATTATAAATAGTATTAGGAATAATTAAAAAATTTAAAACAGAATAATTTGGACTATTTATACAAACTGCCCTTGCGAATTGTATCCTTTTTTTATGCGTTACACCCCAAGTAAATAGATTCACATTTTTTTTTGATTTTTTTGAACCATAAATCGAATCTTTATAAGAATATTCCGAGGGTATTTTTTTTTCTAAACAGTTATATTTACTTAAATTATTTTTTAAATATTTTAAAAAATTATGCCATCTCCAATCTGGACTGTAAAAAATAGTATCTTGTATTAACATTCAATGAATAATCTCATTATTTAATGTAAATAGAAAT